>DASWDP010000001.1:0-1636 GCA_036395195.1 Gemmatimonadales bacterium
CCGTCCCACCCCCTGAAAACCTGCCGTCCTCGACTGCGGCACAGTCGCGAGGCGGCACGGACCCCGGGGGGTTCATCGAATGCGGCCATATCTCCTGTTCATCCTTGCCTGCGCTTGCGCGCTCGCCGGCGCGCTCGGCGCGCTTGCCCAAGAACCACCGCCCGATCCCACGCCGACCACCACCACGTCCCAGGAGGAGCCGGACCTCGTGGAGCGCGAGCTCCAAAAGATCATCGACCGCTACCGGCACAAGGTCTGGCACTGGCAGCGCGTGATGGGGCGTCGCCTGACGCGCACGCTCCCGAATCCGCCGCCCGACCTCGCCGACCGCGTTCCCGTCTGGCGGCGCGTCGCAACGCGGACGTGGTCGCACGCGCGGCATCCTCCGCACGCGGCGGCGTGGCGTTGCATTCAACACTTCGAGGCCGGGTGGAGGGACTCGGGCGCCCCGTATTACGGCGGCCTACAGATGGATCTCGGTTTCCAGCAAACCTACGGCCGCTACCTGCTTCGCAAGAAGGGCACGGCCGAGCACTGGACTCCCCTCGAGCAGATGTGGGTGGCGGAGCGGGCGTTGCGCGCGGACCGCGGGTTCTATCCATGGCCGAACACCGCGCGGTTTTGCGGCCTGCTCTAGGGTTGGCTGCGTGGCGGAGCTGCCCGACAGCGCGCGTGAGCTGATCGAGTCCGGCGCGCTCGGGCATCTCGTCACGCTCAACGCGGACGGGAGCCCGCAGGTCACCTGCGTCTGGGTGGGCATCGAGGACGGCGAGCTCGTGTCCGGACACCTCGGTCGCTGGCAGAAGCTGAAGAACATCGAACGAGACCCCCGCGTCGTCGTCTCCTTCGAGGGTACGCGGATCCACCCACCGGGTCTCAAGGAGTATCTGGTCGTCCACGGCCACGCGCGCGTCACGGAAGGGGGCGCGCCGCAGCTCCTGTCGCGCCTCGCGGGGGTCCACCTCGGGCCGGACGTGAAGTTCCCGCCGATGCCGGATCCGCCGGCGGGCTTCGTCACGCGTGTCACGGTCGACCGCATCGGCGGCACCGGCCCCTGGGCGCCGCAGCACTAGCTCCTTACCATCGGCCAACTGGGACACGTCCAAACCGGATGGGTCAGACCCACGTGTGACAAGAGTGCGCCGTTTGATCCACAGGCGGATCGCCTGGAAGGCGCCGCCTTCGTGTCCCCAACCGCCGTGGCCGGACCGGATGGGTCAGACCCAGGTGTGGCAGGAGTGTGACGGTTTGTCCACAGACGATGACGCTGGCGACGGAGCCGCCTATCGTCGGAGCATGCCGCGCGTCCTTCGCACCACGCTCGACGCAGGGATCTTCCACGTGACCTCGCGTGGCGTAAACAGGACCGACATCTATCTCGACGTGGAGGATCGGCGCACATTCGTGGCCCTCTTCGCCGCCGCCGTGACGAAGTACGGCTGGGACATGCACACGGTGTGCCTGATGACGAACCATTACCACCTCGTCCTCGAGACCGCCGTCGAGCCGATGTCCCGCGGGATGCAGTGGCTCAACGGCGCGTACGGCCAGCTCTTCAACAAACGGTGGGCGCGCACGGGCCATCTGTTCGGCGAGCGCTTCTACTCAAAGCCGGTCCAGGACGACGAACAACTCG
>DASWDP010000002.1:0-5366 GCA_036395195.1 Gemmatimonadales bacterium
CGGAACGAAGAACGGGGGACGGAGAATGTCCTTCACCGTCCCGGTGGCGCCAGCGCGCAGGCCACGCAGGACGTCCTTGGCGTGCACGGTGCCGACGATGTCGTCGAGCGACTCCCCGTACACGGGGTAGCGCGACCGTCCGGCGACCGCCACCTGGTCGGCGGCCTCGGCGAGGGACGCACCGGCCGGCAGCGCGACCATGTCTGTGCGCGGGGTCATCACCTCGCGCGCGTTCTTCTCGCTGAACTCGAATACGCCCTCGAGCATGCGGGCATCGGCGGCCCCGAGGCCGCCGGTCTTGCGGCTCTGCTGGACTAGCATCCGGATCTCCTCGGGGGAGTGCACCCGGTCGTGTTCAGGGTTGGTACTCTTGATGCCCATGAGCCGGACGACCCGGTTGGCGCTCCAGTTGAGGAGGTCCGTGAACGGCCGCGTGATCCAGGAGAAGAAGATGAGCGGCGCGGCGATCCAGCGACTCGTCGCCTCGGGGTAGGTGATGGCCCAGGCCTTGGGCGCCTGCTCGCCGAACACGACGTGCAGGAACGAGATCACCACGACGGCCAGGACCGAGGCGACGCCGCCGCGGGCCAGAAAGTTCAGCGCCGGCGGGAGCGCCGCGAACCAGTCGCGGAACTGGTGCGCCACCGTGTCCTCGGCCACGTACCCCAGCAGGATCGACGCGACGGTGATGCCGAGCTGCGCCGCCGAGAGCTGGCGGTAGAGATCTTGCAGCGCCGTCTGCACGGTCTTAGCCTTCCGATCGCCGCGCCGCACGAGCGCCTCGATGCGCGTGCGACGCGCGGCGACGAGCGCGAACTCGGCCGCGACGAAGAACGCGTTCGCGAGCACCAGCGCCACCAGCGCGACGAGGCGCAGGCCGAGCGATCCCGAAGCGGACGTGGGCATAGAGGCCGGAACATACCCAGTGCTAACTCGACTTCAAGCGCCACCCTACGACGCGCTGACGCCCCACCTGCCGAAGAGCGGCGCCGCCGATCCCGAGACCGCAGCGACGGTGCGCGCCATCCTGGACGACGTGCGCGCGCGGGGGGACGCGGGCGTCCAGGAGCACGCGCGACGGCTCGACCGCGTCGATCTGGCGCCCGCGCAATGGGAGGTGTCGAGTGCCGCGTGTCAGGCGGCGCTCGCGCGGATACCGGGGCGCGTGCGCGCCGCGCTCGAGACGGCCGTGGCGCGGGTCCGGGCCTATCACGAGCGGCAGATCGAGCGGGGGTTTCTGACGCGTGAGGCCGACGGCACGGCAGTCGGCATGCGGGTGGTGCCGCTCGACCGGGTCGGCGTATACGTGCCGGGGGGCAAGGCGGCCTACCCGTCTACTGTAATAATGAATGTGGTCCCCGCCCGGGTGGCCGGCGTGAAGGAGATCGTGATGGCCACCCCGCCGGGCGGCACACCCGACGTCGTGCTCGCGGCGGCGCAGCTGGCGGGGGTGGACCGGGTGTTCCGCCTGGGCGGCGCGCAGGCGATCGCGGCGCTCGCCTACGGCACGGCGACGGTGCCGCGGGTCGACAAGATCATCGGCCCGGGGAACCGGTTCGTGACCGAGGCGAAGCGCCAGGTCGCAGGGGAGGTAGGGATCGACATGCTCGCCGGGCCCACCGAAGTGCTGATCATCGCCGACGAGACGGCCGACGTGCGCGCGGTCGCGGCCGACCTGATCGCGCAGGCCGAGCACGACGAGGACGCCTGCGCCTGGTGCGTCACCACGAGCGGGCGGCTCGCGGACGCGCTGGAGCCGGAGCTCGCGCGCCAGGTGGCGCGCTCCCCGCGCCGGGCGATCGTGGAGCGCGCGCTCGCCGATCACGGCGTCGTGGTCGTGGTGCCGGACCTGGCCGCGGCGGTGGAGGTCGCGAACCGGCGCGCGCCCGAGCACGTCGAGATCCTCGCCCGCGAGCCGTGGCCGGTGGCCGACGGGATCCGGCACGCCGGCGCGGTGTTCGTGGGGAGCTCGAGCCCCGAGCCCGTGGGCGACTACGTCGCCGGACCGTCGCACGTGTTGCCGACCGGCGGAACCGCCCGATATGTTTCGCCGTTGGGGGTCTACGACTTCGTGAAGCGCATGAGCGTGGTCGGATATTCGGCGGAGCGGCTGGCGCGCGACGCGGGTGACATCATCGCGTTGGCGGAAGCCGAAGGGCTGCATGGGCATGCCGAGGCGATTCGAGTGCGGGAAGGCGTCATCCGTCATCCGTCGTCCGTAGAGGCGCCGAAGCGACGGACGACGGATAACGGATGACGACTCTGCCTCTCGAGGTGCAGTGCACCCACCGCGTTCCGCTGCGGGACGACAGCCGGCGCCGCATGGCCGTGGTGCTGGCGATCACGGCGAGTGTGATGGTGGTGGAGGCGGTGGGTGGCTGGCTCGCGCACTCCCTGGCGCTGCTGGCCGACGCGGGCCACATGCTCGCCGACGTCGCTGCGATCGGACTGTCGCTCGTCGTCGCGCATCTCGCCCGGCGGCCCGCCACGGCGGAGCGGACGTTCGGGCTCCTGCGGCTCGAGATTCTCGCGGCGCTCGTGAACGGCGCGGCACTGATCGTCATCTCCCTCGGCATCGCGCTCGAGGCGTTCCGGCGGTTTCGCACGCCGCAGGACGTGCACGGCACGCTGTTGCTGGCGGTGGCCGCCGCCGGCCTCGCGGCCAACGCGGTGGGCGTGCGGATCCTGCATCGCGGCCACGACCACTCACTCAACCAGCGCGGCGCCTACCTCCACATGGTGAGCGATCTGTTGGGCTCGATCGGCGCGGTGGCCGCCGGCGCGATCGTGCTCGCCACGGGCTGGGTGCAGGCCGACCCGCTCATCTCGCTCCTGATCTCCGTGCTCATCCTCGCCAGCGCCTGGCGGCTCGTGAAAGAGAGCACCGACGTCCTGCTCGAGGCGGCGCCTGCGCACATCGCCCTGGCCGACGTGCACGACCGCATCGCCTCGATCCCCGGAGTCGCCTCGGTGCACGACCTGCACGTCTGGACCGTGACGAGCGGGGTGATCGCGATGAGCGGCCACCTCGTGGTGCAGAACCCCGCCGACAACCAGCGCGTGCTCGAAGCCGTGCAGCAGCGCCTGGGGGGCCTCGGGATCGAGCACGTGACGGTCCAGATGGAGCGCGACCAGACCTGCGAATAGGGCCGCCTTGTATTTTCTCGACCGCCCTCCTATACTGCGGCCCTCGATTCCGGCGCCATACAGGACGTAGCCCCTTGCAGATCCGCAACATCGCCATCATCGCCCACGTGGACCACGGGAAGACCACGCTGGTGGACCAGATGCTCCGCCAGGCGGGGGTGTTCCGCGCCAACCAGCAGGTGAGCGACCGCGTGCTCGACTCGAACCCGCTCGAGCGCGAGCGCGGCATCACCATCCTCTCGAAGAACACGGCGGTGCGCTGGGGCGACACCAAGATCAACATCGTGGATACGCCCGGGCACGCGGACTTCGGCGGCGAGGTGGAGCGGATCTTGCGGATGGTGGACGGCTTCCTGTTGCTCGTGGACGCCGCCGAAGGGCCGATGCCCCAGACGCGGTTCGTGGCGGGGAAGGCGCTGGCGCTGGGCCTGAAGCCGATCGTGCTGGTGAACAAGATCGACCGCCACGACGCGGAGCCGCTGCGAGTGCACGACGAGGTGTTGGAGCTGTTCCTGGACCTGGAGGCGACGCCGGAGCAGTTCAACTGCCCCTTCCTCTATACGTCGAGCCGCGCCGGGACGGCGACGTTCGCCCTGGAGACGGCGGGGACGGACCTCAAGCCCTTGTTCCGTACGATCCTCGAAACGATCCCGGCGCCCCGGGCCGACCCTGCGGGGCCGTTCCAGATGCTGGTTTCGACACTCGACTATTCCTCTTATCTCGGGCGGATCGCGATCGGGCGGATCGAGCGCGGCCGGGTGCGGGTGGGGGAAACAGTGGCGCTCCTGCCGTTGGGCGCGCCGGGGCCGCTGGGCGACGGTGCGTACGAGCAGGCCAAGGTGGTGAAGCTCTTCGGGTTCGAGGGCCTGGACCGGGTGGAGCTCGAGGAGGCCGCGGCGGGCGAGATCGTGGCGCTGGCGGGGCTCGTCGGGGTCGAGATCGGCAAGACGGTGACCGCGCCGGACTACCTGGAGCGGCTCGCCGGGATCGCGGTGGAGGAGCCGACGATCTCGGTGGACTGCAAGGTGAACGATTCGCCGTTCGCCGGGCGGGAGGGGAAGTACGTTACCGGGCGGCAGCTGCGGGATCGTCTCTTTAGGGAGCTCGAGCGCAACGTGGCGCTGCGGGTGGAGGAGACGGACGACCCCCAGACGTTCACGGTGTCGGGGCGTGGGGAGCTGCACTTGGGCGTGCTCATGGAGACGATGCGGCGGGAGGGTTTTGAGTTCCAGGTCAGCCGCCCGCGCATCATCCCGCGCGAGGGGCCGAACGGGGAGCGGCTCGAGCCGTACGAGGAGCTGATGATCGACTGTCCCGAGGGGTATCTCGGGGTGGTGATGGAGAAGCTGGGTCCGCGGCGGGCCCAGCTGCTCGACATGAAGAACCCGGGGGTGGGGATGGTGCGGATGCGCTTCAAGATTCCGGCGCGGGGGCTGCTCGGATACCGCTCGGAGTTCTTGACGGACACCCGGGGAACGGGAATCATGCATCACCGGTTTTTCGACTACGGTCCGTGGGCGGGCCCGCTGTCGGGGCGGAGCCGGGGGGTGATGGTGGCGGACCGGGAGGGGGTGGCGGTGGGGTACGCGCTCTTCAATCTGCAGGAGCGCGGAACGATGTTCGTCAAGCCGGGCGATCCGGTGTACGAGGGGATGATCGTGGGGGAGAGCGCCCGGACGGGGGACATGGACGTGAATCCCTCGAAGGAGAAGAAGCTGACGAACATGCGGACGACGGCGGCGGACGAGATGATTGTGTTGGAGCCGCCGCGGCAGATGACGCTGGAGCTGGCGCTCGAATACATCGAGGACGACGAGCTCATCGAGGTGACGCCGTCGTCCATTCGGCTGCGCAAGCGCGCGCTGGGCGCCACCGAGCGTCGCAAGCTCGCGCGGAACGCGCGGGCGGCCGAGGAGTCGTAGGAGAGGCGTAGGCGGATAGCTCGTTCACCGTCAATCGCAACCCTAGCTGGGGGTGACAATGTTGTCCCGTGAGACGTCGGACTGGTCGCTCAAGCGCCGCGGCGACAGTCTCGACGAAGAGGAGTTCGGAGACTTCGAAGAGGACAAGGACCTGGACGAGGACTTCGACGACGAGCTGGAAGAGGACGAGCTGGACGAGGAGGATCTGGACGACCTGGACGAGTACGACGATCTGGACGACGAGTTCGACGACGAAGAGGACGAGGAGTTCCGGCCGAAGAAGGGGCCGCGGCGGGA
>DASWDP010000003.1:0-11112 GCA_036395195.1 Gemmatimonadales bacterium
GGGGGGGGGGGGGGGGGGGGGGGGGGGGGGGCGTGATCCTCTGCACGCCGCGGGCTCTCTGGCTCGGCGCGGCGGCCGCGCTGCTCGGCCTCGCCGGCCTGTGGGTCCCGTGGGGGCTCGACGCGATGCTCGTCGCCGACCTGGCGCTCGTCTCGGCGGTGTGGATCGACGCGGCCTGGGCGGTCCGGCCGGGGACCGCCGGCTGCGCCGTGTTCCGCGACGCTCCGCCCGCCTTCTCGGTCGGCCGTACGGGGCAGGTGACCTACCGCTGGGTGAACGGCACGCGGCGCCGGGCGCGCCTGCGGCTGCGCGAGGTGCGCCCGGAGCTGTTGGGCGGCACCCAGCCGCCGCGCCGCGTCGCCGTGCCGCCACTCGGCGAGACGCGCGAGACCCTCCCGGTCGTGCCGGTGCGCCGGGGCCGCGAGCGGCGGGACGGCGCCGCGTTCGTGGTGGATGCGATCGGCCCGCTCGGCCTCGGGCGGCGGCGCGGCGGCATCGCGCTGCCGTGGGACGCGGCGGTGTACCCGCCGCTCGCGGCGGTGCGATCGCGGGCGTCGCTTGCGCGCGCCCAGCGGCGCCGTGAGCAGGGGATCACGCCGCTGCGCCGGCTCGGCGAGGGCCGCCTGTTCGAGTCGCTGCGCGAGTGGGTGCCGGGCGACGATCTGCGGCACATCGACTGGAAGGCCACGGGCAAGCGGGGCAAGGTGATCACCCGGCAGTACGAGGCCGAGCGGCGGCAGCACGTGCTGCTCGTCCTCGACACCGGGCGGCTGCTCACGGCGGAGATCGCCGGCGTGGCGCGGCTCGACTATGTGGTGCAGGCGGCGCTCGAGCTCGCCTACGCCGCGGCGCAGCACGACGACAACGTGGGCGTGATGGCGTTCGCCGACGGGGTACGGCACTTCGTCGCGCCGCAGCGCGGCCGCCTGGGCCTGAAGCGCGTGCTCGACGTCCTGGCGGTGGTCGAGCCCACGCTGGTGGAGCCCGATTACCCCGGCGCGTTCCGGTATCTCGCGGCGCGGAACCGCAAGCGCGCGCTCACGGTGCTCTTCACCGACGTGATCGACCGGTTCGCGTCCGACGCGCTCGTCGCGAACGTCGCGTCGCTGCGGCCGCGCCACCTCCCGCTCGCCGTCACGCTCCGGAACCCCGAGCTCGACCATGTCGCGGCGCTGCGGCCCGCGGCCGCGCGCGACGCGTTCCGCAAAGCGGCGGCCGAGGAGCTGCTGCGCGCGCGCGAGGAAGCGCTCGGCTACATGCGGCGCGCCGGCGTGCTGGTGCTCGACGTGCCGCCCGCGCGCGCGGCGCAGGCGGTGGTGGCACGGTACCTGGAGCTCAAGCGGCGTGGGCGGCTCTGAGTGTATTAGATTGAGGGCCACCTCCGCCGGACTCGAGCGTATGCAACGCGGTCGCGGCCTCGCCGCCCTGGCGCTGCTGGGTGCTGTCGCCGTCGGGACGTGCGTCTACCCCACCGAGCACGACGCCTCGGTGCACGTGAGCATCACCTCGATCCGCATCTTGTTCCGCGGCGAGGACACCATCGCCACCGCCCGGGCGTGGCGCATGCTCGGGCCGGCCGACTCGCAGCCCATCCCCAACGTCGCGTTCGTGTGGTCGAGCAGCGACGCCGGCGTCGCCACGGTGGACAACGCGGGCCACATCGTCGGCGTGACGTCGGGCACCACCATCATCCGCGCCGCAGCGGCCAACTTCGATGCCGAGGCGCTCGCGGCCGCGGACACGCTCCGCGTCTCGGCACCGATCGAAGTCGACAGCATCCGGCCCGACACCCCCATCCGCTACGGCGAGATGATGACGATCTACGGCGTGGGCGTCGATTCGATTTTCTCGGCGTCGCTCGCCGGCGCCCAGCTGATCCCCAACCTGTTTGCCGACTCGACCTTCGCCGGGGGCACGGCGCGGCGGAGGTACTGGGTTCCGCCGCCGGCGCGCACCGATTCGGTCTTCATCATCGGGGTGTACAACGGCAGCGGGATATTCGGCTACGTGCGCACGGACACCGTGCGAGTGGTCCTGCACGACCTGTACGAGGACCAGCCCGCGCCGGCGACGATCGATCTCGACGGGCCGCGCCCGTTCCCGGGAACCGCCCTCGATGCGGTCCTGTTCACGAATCCCGCGCTCGCCTTCGAGGTGCTGCCGCGCGACTCCGCGTTCGGCACCGACTGGTATCGCTTGCAGCAGGGAACGAGCCGCGACCTCACGGTCATAATCACCGCCCCCGAGGTTAGAGGCACGTTCGCGGGATTTGTGAGCGACGCGTTCGACGGAGCGGCGCCGTGGACGGTCGGCCCGGGCTCCCACAATTGCCGCGGGAAGAAGTTCTCCCCGAAGGAGGCGGTCGGCGACTCGACGATCGTCGCGCTCGCCGGGGTGTCCATCGGCAGCCTGGACGTGATCGCGCTGTACACGCAGCAGGGTCGCTACGGGCTGACGGCCGTGGATGGCTACTTGACGAGCAACCGCGGGGACCCGCGCATCGTCAAGGACACACACGAGGAGGACGACTACTGCGACGCGGTGGGCGCACAGGTCACGAAGATGCTTGCGGTTCCCTACCGCGACACGCTTACGATCGACAATCCGCACGACGTGGATTGGATCCGCTTCAACGTTCCCGGTAGCCTCGTCACGTCGGTTCAACTCCATACGAACGCACTGCCCGCTGTGGTGGGGCAGGACTCGAGCGACATCGACCTGTACGTGCTGCACGAGCCGTCGCCGGGGGCACAGCTGGACTCGATCGCCGGAGTCGCATCGCCTGGGTCCGTGAACAACACGACCCTGCTTCTGGCGCCCGGGAACTACTACGCGGTCGTCGTAGACTTCGCCGGGGTACCGACACCCTATGCGATCTGCATCGTCGCGGGCCTCGGAAGTTGCCCGTGACCAACGGCCTCGTGGAGTGCATCCGCTGCCACACGCCGGTGCCGGAGAACAGCCGGTACTGCCTGTCGTGTGGCGCGGACATCTCCGGGGCGGAAGGGGCGACGAGCACCAGCAACGTGGACCTGTTGCGGGAGCGGCTGCAGCGGCTGATCGAGGGGAAGTACCGGATCGAGCGGCTGCTCGGCAAGGGCGGGATGGCTGCCGTATTCCTCGCGCACGACCTCACCCTCGAGCGCGAGGTCGCGATCAAGGTCCTCCCTCCCGACGTCGCCCAGGACGACCAGGTGGTACGCCGCTTCCAGCAGGAGGCGAAGACCGCCGCCAAGCTCGACCACCCGAACATCATCCCGATCTACCGCGTCGAGAGCGAGGGGGGACTCAACTACTTCGTGATGAAGTACATCTCCGGCACTTCGCTCGAGGACCTGCTCGACAAGAAGGAGCCGCTCGCGGTGCCGGAGCTCCAGCGGATCCTGTGGGAGGCCGCCTGCGCCCTGGGCCACGCGCATCAGCGCGGCGTGGTGCACCGCGACGTGAAACCCGCGAACATCATGTTCGACCACGACGGGCGCGTCATGCTCACCGACTTCGGCATCTCGAAGGCGCTCCAGGCCGCGACCGGGTTCACGGCGACCGGGATGATCATCGGCACGCCGCATTACATGGCGCCCGAGCAGGCGAAGGGCAACGCCGTGGACGGGCGGGCCGATCAGTATTCGCTGGGCGTCGTGGGGTACCGCATGATCACGGCCGAGCTGCCGTTCAGCGGCGACTCGGTCCACACGATCCTCTACAAGCACATCTTCGAGGAGCCGCCGCTCGCGAGCGCCAAGCGGGCCGACGTGCCGGCCTTCCTCGTCGCGGCGGTGTCGCGCACCCTGTCCAAGGACCCCGACCTGCGCTTCCCCACGATGGAGGACTTCGCGACCGCCGTCTGGCCGGAGCAGCCGGTGGCGGCGCCGAGCAGAGGCCGGAGCGCCGCCGCCCCCCGCGCCCGGCCGCGCACCGCCGCCGACGCGCCCACCCAGATCACCGGCGCACCTACGACGCCGTTGCCGGGCACGAAACCGGGCCGCGCACCCCCGTCCAGGCGGAAGTCGCGGGCCGGACTCGCGATCGGGGTCCTGGTCGTCGCGGGGGCGGCGGTGGGCGGGTATGTCGCCCTGGGACGCGGCGGCGCGGCCGATTCCCAGTCCGCCGCGATCGACACGGTGCGGATCCAGGACACCGTGCGCGTCCCGGTCCCCGCCGCGCGCCCCAAGCCACGCGAGCCGGCGGAGGCGCAGGGCTATCTCACCATCGCGGCGGACCCGTTCGGCGAGGTCTACATCGACGGCGTCGACGTGGGCCAGACGCCGCTCGTCGAGTACGTCGTAAAGCCCGGGCGTCACACGATCCGCATCGAGCACGCGGGCTACCGGACCGTGACCGAGAGCGTGCAGGTGGACGCGAGCAACACGGTCCGCAAGCGCTACACCCTGCTCCCGGAGTGAGCCGCATGACCCGTTGCCTCGCGGTGCTCGTTCTGCTCCTCGGCTTCGCGTCCTCCGTCGGCGGTGCCCAAGCCGTGCAGAACCCCGCGCTGCGCCGGGCGCAGCAGGCCTACGACAACCTCGAGTACCGGCAGGTGTTGTCGCTCGCGCAGGCCGCGCTGCGCGAGCGCCTCACGGGTCCCGAGCGCGCGCGCGCCTACGAGCTGCTCGGCTTCACCTACGGCGCGATGGACTCGATCCTCAAGGCGGTGGACGCGTTCAAGCAGGTGGTGCTGCTCGACCCCGAGCGGCAGCTCGATCCCAACCGCGTCTCGCCCAAGGCGTATAGCGCCTTCGACGTCGCGCTGCGGCAGGTGCTCCTGGTGCGCCAGCTCCGCGTGGACAGCACGAGCTTCGTGGGCGGGCAGGGGGCGGGAGGGGTGGCGATCCGTTTCATGGTCACGCAGCCGGCCCGTGTGGTGACCCGGGCGATCGGTGGGGGGACCGAGGGCACATTTACGATCGATTCGAGCGCGTGGAACGGGCAGGTGAACCTGCGCTGGCCCGCCCGGCTCGCCAACGGCGATCCGGCGCCGGCGGGGACGTATACGGTCGTGGTCGAGGCACGGCTCGGCCAGAACACCTTCGCCGCGTCCCAACCGATCCGCGTGACGCACGGGCGCGTCGACACCCTCGCCCACCTGACAAGCCTGCCCGGATACCAGGAGCTCCCTGAAACCGAGATCACGCCGCAGAGTTGGCGCCCGGTGGGGCTCGCCTTCCTCTATACAGGGGGCGCGCTCATCGGCACGCTCGGCCTCGAGAGCGCGAGCCTCGGATCGGGCTCCAAGCGGGAGCTGGGGGTGGTGGGAGGAGCCGCGCTCGTGACCGGCTTCGTCATGATGCTGCGCAAGCCGGGGCGCCGGCCGGCCGAGGGCAACATCCTGTACAACCGGTTGCTGCGGGAGCAGATCGTCCGCCGCAATCAGGAGATCGCCAAGGAGAATGTGGCGCGGCGCCAGCAGGTGCAGCTCACCGTCGCGCCAGTGCCCAAACGGCCCGCAGGGGGGAACCGGTGAGGCTCGCCGCCGCGGCGCTCGCGGCCCTCGCGCTCGCCGCGCAGGCGGCGCCGGCCCTCGCCCAGCAGGTGACGGTCGGGCCCCAGGTCGTGCTCGCGAGCTATCGCGAGGTCGCCTCCGGATTGCGGTACCAGGGGACCGGGTTCGGCGGCGTAGTCGCGGGGCGGTTCCACCGGCTCAGCGCCGAAGCCATGGTGACGCGGGTGACGCTCGATCCCACGGACGGGAGCGCGGCGCTCGAAGGATTCACCGCGACGCAGGTTGACGTGTGGGTCGGCTACGATGTCGCGTCGTACGCCAGTATCGAAGTGGGGATCGCGCACCGGAGCGCGGACCCCGAGTTCGACGCGCAGTCGGTGGGCGCCGTGCGCGTCGGCGCGCGCGCGTTCAGCGAGCTCGGCGCCGGGGCGACGGCGACGTTCCGCGCCCACTACCTCGCGGCGCCGCAGTTCTCGGGCGGCGGCCATGCCGCGTTCTCGCTCGACCTGGGGCTCGGCCTCGACGTCCAGCTGGCCGGCCGCCTTCACGGGACCGCAGCGTACACGTTCCAGCGCATCGGCCGCAAGACCGACCCCGGCGGGACGGGCGAGATCGACGCACCGATGCAACAGACGGTGGCGCGGCTAGGGGTTGCAATCGGCTTCTAGGATCGAATAGTTGGCACGGCATTTGCGATTGCATGTGCAGGGCACCATGAAGATCGTCTCCAGTTTCGTCGCATTTCTCTTCGCAGGCTGCGCCGCGTTCACCGATCCGGAGCCCGTCGCGCCGCGGCCGTGGGTTCCCGGCCCGCGATCGCCGCGTCAGATCGCTGAGCGAGTCGCGACGGCGAACGCCGTGGTCGCCGGGCGGGTGCAGCGGGTGACCGCCAACTGGCGCTTCGATGATCCGTGTGGCGTGTTCGTCACGCTGCTGCGTCGTTGCGACGGGACCCGGGCCTACGATCTGGAGATCACAGCTGGGGAGGAGACGTGGTATCCCATGATCTTCGTGCCCCACGATGACTGGAATCCAGTGCACGTCGGGCTCGAGGGGGTGTTCCTGCTGTACAAGGTCTGGGCGACCGAGTATCTGACGTGCCGCGAGCGCGCCGCCTGGTCGTCTGCCGCCTGTCACAGCACGGGCATCATGACCCTCGCCCTGCTCGATACGACCGACGTCTTGCCGCTCGCCGACAGCGCCGCCGCGCGCGCGGCCCGCCGGCGTCGATGATCGTGAGACGTTTTGAGCCGATCAGAGACATTCTGAAGTTGCAGTCCTCCCCACAGAGGCTTCTCTTTTCCTCGAGTCCGAGGAACCTCTATGTGGGGAGGAGATCAGCCGATGAACACGATCAAGCGATGGCGCCAGTCCGTGGCCGTGTTGGCCGCGGGGCTGCTCGGCGTCGCCGGGCAAGCGCCGGCACAACGGGGCTCGGCGGAGGGCGGACCGGTCGTCCAGACGAGCGAGGGCCCGGTTCGCGGATTCGTAAAGAACGGAGTATACGAATTCCTTGGGGTCCCCTACGCGGCTGCCCCTGTCGGCGCACGGCGTTGGCGGCCGCCGCAACCTCCGAAGACCAGGTCGGCGCTCCTGGACGCGACGGCCTACCGGAACATCTGCGCGCAGACGACGACCCTCGGGGTGTTTGCGGGCCCGGCGAGCGTCAGTGAGGACTGTCTCTTTCTCAACATCTTCACGACGCGCCTCGGATCCGGGATCGGTCGTGACGAACCGAACGCGGTCCTGGTCTGGATCCACGGCGGTGGAAATATCGACGGCGCAGCCAACGATTACGACGGGAGCAAGCTCGCCACGGGAGGGCCGTTGGGGAGGCCCACGGTGGTCGTCACCGTCAACTATCGGTTGGGCCTGTTGGGCTATTTAGCGCATCCCACGTTGGACAACGAGGGCCATCCCTTCGGCAACTATGGCATCATGGACATCCAGGCCGCGCTCTACTGGGTGCAGCAGAATATTGCGGCCTTTGGCGGCGACCCCACCAGGGTCGCACTCGGTGGCCAGTCGGCGGGCGCGTCAAACACCGGGATGAACGTGATATCGCCGGTGAGCGCGGGCCTGTTCAACCGAGCGATCTTTGAAAGCTCCCCAACGAATTCGGCGCAGCCACTCTCGCTCGCACTGACCCGGGGCATGAACTTCGCGACCGCCGCCGGCTGTCCCGGCACGAGCGCCGCAACCGCCGCGTGTCTGCGCGCGCTGTCGGTCGCGCAGATCCTGCAACTGCAGGGAACCGCGAATGCCAACGGTCCGTACGTGACCGGCCCGATGGTGGACGGCACGATCGTCCCGATCACGCCGATCACGGCTTGGACCACGGGGCAGTTCAACCGTATGCCCATGATGGGTGGAAACGTTCAAGACGAGGCGACCTTCGGCATCGGGATCACGGAATACTTCAGCGGGCCGCCTCAGGCGCCGATTACGGCGGCGCAGTACGCCACCAACGTCACGAATACCTACAGTGGCTCCGCATATCCGGGCGGCCCGAATTACCCTTCGGGCACGGTCGCTGCGGTTCTGGCCCAATACCCGCCCGGCGCCGATCCCCAAGCGACCTTCGACTTGGTGGGCACGCATCCGGCAGCGTGCCGGAATCGCCACATCTACCACCTGTGGTCGCAATGGGTACCGGTGTACGCATATGAGTTCAACTACCAGCAAGCGCCGTACTATTTCCCGCCCCTGCCGGGCTTCGCTCCTCTCGCGGCCCACACGATCGACATCCAGTTCCTATTCCCGGGCTGGCGCGGCGGCATTCTGGGAATCAACCACTCGCCGCAGAACACCTGGAGTACCGGTGAGATCAGCGGGTCGGAGGTAACGCTCTCCGATCAGCTCGTCGCAACCTGGACCAAGTTCGCGGCCACCGGCAATCCTAACGGAGCTGGGAACTCGCCTTGGCCGCGGTACGTCGGTCAAGAGGGCGTGCCTGAATACTTGTCGGAGAACGTGCCCGGTTTGTCCACTTTCACCGATGCGGAGTTCTCAGCGAACCATCGCTGTGACTTCTGGGACACGATCATCGTCTACCAGCCTTAGGTTAGCGGGACACACCGGGGATGCGGTCCGGTGAGGGATGCGAGGAGGGACGGTCCCGACGAGGCCGTTCCTCGCTCGTTTGTGCGGTGTGCGCGAGCCGTCCCGGGATGGCCGGATGCTCCTCCTGCCCCCGGCCTTGCTCGGATTCGAGGTAGGCCTTGTGGTCGTGATACAGCGCGCCCGCCGGCAACCATGACCACAGCGGCCCGAGGTCGCGTTTCACCTGCTCCAGGTAAAAGTCCGGCAGCTCGGTGGTCGCCTGCTCGAAGTAGCGCCGGACCTGCGGGTCGGCCTCCAGCCGCCGGCGCACCTCCGTGTGGTACTTGATGCGACCGAACCCCTCCGACGACACCGCGCGCACCACATTCATCCAGCGCGGGATCATTCCCCGCGTCGCGCGACAGCGGTTGACGATCGCGCGCCAGGAGAACGTGTACTGCGTGAGGTCGATCACGTGATCGTAGAAGTCGGTCCAGGTATAGTTCCTCGGCCTGACGTTCATCGCATGGTTGTTGTCGAGGAAATGGAACGGGAACGGCAAGACGCGATTGCCGCGCTGGTATTGCAGGTTGAGCGGCGCCGCCCGGCCGAATGCCGAGAGCAACGAATAGCCCGGGAAGGCGCCCGGCGTCAGGTCGACGAAGCGTTTCGTGAGCTCGAACGGCTCCGCTCCCTCGTCGGTGTCGAGCCCCAGCACGAAGTTGGTCTGCACGTAGGGGATGTAGCGGAGCAGCATGTTGACGTGCTCGGAGACCTGCCGGACCTTCTCCATCCCCGTCGTCTTCCCGGTCTTCGACTTGTTGCCGAGGTCGTACCACGACTCGATGCCGGGGAGCAAGGCCTTGAACCCGTTGCGCTGCAGCCGCTGCAGGTGCGGTTCGGACAACAGAGACAGGCTGCTTTCCGCGATGAAGTCGATGCTGTCCGGGGGCGCCGCCGCCTCGATCGCCTCCATGTAGTCGTCGAACCGCACCCCGAAGTTGGGGTCGTGCCAGGCCACCCGGGGCCGCCGGATCTTCTGCAACAGAAACCGCAGATCGTCCTTGAGGACGTCGAAATCGAGCGGCTGATAGGGGACGACAGAGTCGATGCAGAAACTGCAGGTGTAAGGGCACCCCAGACTGCCGAGCATCGGTACAATCTTGATGACCGGCGCCTTCCGGAGCGTCGGCGCGATGAACTTCCAGCGCTCGCGCACGCCGGGAAGGGCCACCGGCTGACGCGGCGCGGCCAGGTGGACGCCGCGCGGCCGGTGTGGGGCGCAGTCCCGCAGCACCTCGCAGATCACTGCCTGATCGGTGAACCCCAGGACATAGTCGAAATATTTGCGCGCGTCTTCGGGGTAGCAGCGGGCGTGGGGTCCGCCAAGCACGGTCACCGCTCCGCGCGAGCGGAACAGGTTGCTGAGCGCGTACGCCAGGAGCGCTGTCTCGCTGAAGGCGCCGATGAACACGAGATCGACACCGGTCGGCAGCTCCGCGACCAGATCCTCGAACCCCGTGTAGCAGACCTGCGTGACCTGATGCCCCGCCTGTTCGCACCACACCCCGACGACCTGGGGCATGATGCTCGCGAGGTTGGCATGCATGATCCGGGCGTACAAGGCGCGCGTCGGACCCCTCGTCACCAGGTCAATAATGCCGATCCGGAGCGTACGCATAGGCCTCCAAACCGGGCGCTTGGGATGGGAGAGGAGCGGGAATCCGCTCGGGCCACAATATGTGGTCCGCCCGAGCAAAACACCACAGTTCCGTGGTGTTGTGCTGACGCAGCAGCTGCAACCCTGCCTTCATCGATCACAGGCGTCGCGAGCAACGGAAGGCGGCGCCGGGGGGGCCCCTGAATTAACTTCCATGCGCCAGGCGGGATTCGAACCCACGACCTTCGGCTCCGGAGGGCGAGTTGACCGGTGGCAGTCAGCGGCCGCTAGCGCGTTCTCAGGGGCCCAGAGTCGGCCGACGCCAGCCAGGAACGCCCGCGTCGCAACGGAAATCGCAGCTGTTTTGTGGTCGGGTGAGTGGACTCGAGCCACCAACCGCTTGATCCGTAGTCACGTGCACGGCGACAGCAAACGCCATGCCGCGACACGTGCCGTCATTCCTCGCCGGACGCGCCCGACAGTCTACCGAAACCGCCGCGCGACGTCTAGGGCCGCGCGCGCACACCCACTTTCACACCCACTCGACCTCTATGACCGCACGGCTCGACGGAGGATCATGGCAGCAAGGTCTGCGACCTGAGTGCAAGCCAGAGTTGTAAGCGTCACCCGGAGGCTACTAGCGTCGCTCCTCGGGGGCGCGTACAGAGTTGCTGAAGAAGGGTTGCTGAGTCGCGATGCGTGCCTTAGCCTCCAATTCGGGGCCTTTTAGGATCACTGGCATGGTCGGCAGCTCGAATCCCATCACCATCCTCATGGTGGAAGACAGCGAGGAGGACATCGAACTCACCTTGCGTGGTCTCTCGCGCGCAAAGCTGCAGAACCGCATCTGGACGGTCCGAGACGGTGTCGAGGCGCTCGCGTTTCTCCGACGCGAGGCCCCGTACGAGGCAGCCCCTCGCCCAGATCTCTTGCTCCTCGATCTCAATCTGCCGAAGCTGGACGGGCGAGA
>DASWDP010000004.1:0-22960 GCA_036395195.1 Gemmatimonadales bacterium
CCGAAGTAGATCCCGAACCCGATCACGAGCCAGACGAACAGGCGGATCCACGTGTCTTGCGGCAGGAATGACATGAGCGCCAAGCACGTGGCGATTCCGAGAATCGGCACGAGCGGCACCAGCGGGGTCCTGAACGGCCGGTCGAGGTCCGGCCGCTTGTGACGCAGGATCCACACGCCGCCGCACACCAGCACGAATGCGAGCAGCGTGCCGATGTTCACGAGCTGGCCGAGGATACGGATCGGGAACAGCCCGGTGAAGAACGCGACGCCGATCCCCGTGTAGATCGTGGACAAGTACGGGGTCCGGAACTTCGGGTGTACCTTGCCGGCCCACGCACCGAGGAGGCCGTCGCGCGACATCGAGTAGAACACCCGCGACTGACCGAGCAGCATGACCAGGATGACGGACGCGAGGCCCATCACAGCGCCGACGTCGATGAAGGGGCGCAGCCAGTTGAGCTCGGGAATGCGGGATACCGCGAGCGCCACCGGGGCGGCGACGTTCAGCTCCTTGTAGGAGACGAGGCCGGTGAGGGTGGCCGACATCAGGACGTAGAGCAGCGTGCACACGGCGAGCGACCCGAGGATCCCGATCGGCATGTCCTTCTGGGGATTTCGCGCCTCCTGCGCGGCGGTCGACACGGCGTCGAAGCCGATGTAGGCGAAGAATATCAGCGACGCGCCGCGCAGCACGCCGGACCACCCGTACGTGCCCCACTCTCCGGCATTCGGGGGGATGAACGGCTTCCAATTGTCGGGATTCACGTACTGGAGGCCGAAGATGATCACGGCGAGCACGATCGTGACTTTCGTGATCACGATGACGTTGTTGACCGTCGCGGATTGTTTGATGCCGATCACGAGCACGTACGACATCAGCGCCACAATGAAGATGGCGGGCAGGTTGACGTACGCCCCGGTGGCGAACCATCCCGCCTGCGTGCACCCTGCGACGTTGGCGGCGAATTCGCCCGCGGTGCAGAAGTCGAACGGCGCCTGCGTCAGCTTCGCCGGCACATGGACGCCGAAGTAGTCGAGCAGGCTCAGGAAGTGCCCCGACCACCCGACCCCGACCGTCGCGGCGCCCATCGCGTACTCGAGGACCAGGTCCCACCCGATGATCCAAGCGACGAACTCGCCCATCGTGGCATAGGAGTAGGTGTACGCGCTGCCCGCCACCGGCACCGCGCTCGCCATTTCGGCGTAGCACAGCCCGGCGAAGGCGCACGCGATCCCGGTGAGGATAAACGAGAGGGGCACCGCCGGGCCGGCGTGCAGCGCCGCCGCCTGGCCCGTCAGCACGAAGATCCCCGCGCCGATGATCGCGCCGATCCCGAGCGTGATCAGATTCAGCGCCCCGAGATGCCGCTTCAGGGAGCGCTCGCTGACCGCATCGGCCTCGGCGCGCAGGACGGTGATGGACTTGGTCGCCCACAGGCTCATAGACGCGTCACTCCCTCTCGGGTCGAGAACATGGGCCGGGGCAGGCTCCCCCGGGACGGCCGGGCCGCGCTAGACTAGACCGCGCGGTTGGGAGTGTCAAGCGGTCAGACGCTGTAATTGGGGGCTTCGCGGGTGATCACGACGTCGTGCGGGTGGGATTCGCGCAGCCCGGCGGTGGTGACCTGGATGAACTCTGTCTCGGTCCGGAGCGCCTTGACGTCGCACACGCCGCAGTAGCCCATGCCGCTGCGCAGGCCGCCGACCATCTGGAAGATCACGTCGGCCACGGGGCCCCTGTAGGGCACCCGCCCCTCGATGCCTTCGGGGACGAGCTTGGCGGGCGAGACTTCGCCCTCCTGGAAGTAGCGGTCGGCGGAGCCCTCTTCCAGGGCGCCGAGGCTGCCCATCCCGCGGATCACCTTGAAGCGCCGCCCCTCGAGCAGGAACGACTCGCCCGGGCTCTCCTCGGTGCCCGCGAGCATCGAGCCCATCATCACGCTTTCGGCGCCGACGGCGAGCGCTTTCACGACGTCGCCCGAATACTTGACGCCGCCGTCCGCGATCACGGGCACCTCCGCCCCCGCGCCCTCCACCCCGTCCCGGATGGCCGTGATCTGAGGGACGCCCACGCCCGTGACCACGCGCGTCGTGCAGATCGAGCCGGGCCCGACGCCCACCTTCACGGCATCCACACCGCGCTCGACCAGCGCGCGCGCGCCCGCCGCAGTGGCCACGTTGCCGCCCACGAGCTGCGCGTCGGGGAACGCCTCGCGCAGGCACGCCACCGTCTTGAGCACCCCCTCGGAATGCCCGTGCGCCGAATCGACCACGATCACGTCGCATCCGGCGTCGAGCAGCGCGCGCGCGCGCGCCAGCGCCTCGGGGTTGCCCCCCACGGCCGCCGCGACGCGCAGGCGGCCGTGCTGGTCCTTGTTGGCGTTGGGATACTGGCGGCGCTTGAAGATGTCCTTGATGGTGATGAGACCCTTGAGAATCCCATGCGCGTCCACCACCGGGAGCTTCTCGATGCGGTGCCTGGCGAGGATCTGCTCGGCCTCGTCGAGCGTGGTGCCCACGGGCGCCGTGACCAGGCGGTCTTTGGTCATCGCGTCGCGGATCGGGCGGTCGAGCTGGCGCTCGAACTGCAGGTCGCGGTTGGTGATGATGCCGACCAGGCGGCCGGCGTCGTCCACGATCGGGACGCCCGAGATGCGGAAGCGCTCCATCAGGCGCACCGCTTCGCGCACCGGGCGGTCGGGGCCGAGGGTGATCGGGTGGAGGATCATCCCTGACTCGCTGCGCTTCACACGGTCCACCTCCGCGACCTGGCGGTCGATCGGCATGTTCTTGTGGATCACGCCGATCCCTCCCTCGCGCGCGATCGCCATGGCCATCTCCGATTCGGTGACGGTGTCCATCGCCGCGGAGACGAGCGGGATGTTGAGCGGGATGCCGCGGGTGAAGCGGGAGCGCGTATCGACGCTCCGCGGGTGCACGCTCGAGTGCCGCGGAACCAGGAGAACGTCGTCGAAGGTGAGGGCGGAGCCGGGGCGGAAGGTTCCCATGGCGAAAGTTACTGGGCAGGAGGGGTTTCCTCAACCTTTTCCGGGGGTTTTTTCGACGCCTCCTCGACCGCGGCCTTCCCCGCGGCCGCCACCTTCTCGAGGAACTTCCCCGCCTTCCCCACCGCGTCCATCGTGCCCCGGATGATGTTCACGGGGACGCGACCCGCGCGCAGCGTGTCCTCGAGCGTCTCCGCGACTTTCTGGAACGGCGGCGCACCCGCCGGGCGGTCGGCGTACTTCGATTCCAGGAACTCGACGTAATCGAGCACCTGGTACGCCTTGTCCTCGGGCAGCGCGTCGAGCTTGCGCAGCAGCCGGTCGCGCAGGATCTCGTTCATGGCTGGGCCTCGAAGCTGACCAGGTCGAGCACCGGATTGCCGAGAAAGCGGCTCCGGCCGGTGCGCACGCGCGCCGTGACCTGGAGGGTGGCGAGCGGGTTGATGGTCTCGAGCACCGCCCGCTTGGCTTCGGGCACGATCACGTACACGAACCCGCGCTCGGGCAGCGGCCCGCGCGCGAGGAAGTACATCGCGCCGTTGGGAATGTCGGGCCGCAGCTCGTCGGCCTTCTGGAGCGAGATGAATTGCACCGTCCAGCGGAGCACCTGGCCGGCGTAGCGCTGCGGCTCGGTGCGCAACTCCGCGGCGGAAATGCCGACCAGCACGCCGGGCGGGGCGGCCTGGAGGTCGGCGGTCCTCACCCAGCCTTCCAGCTCGACGCGCGTCCACTCTCCCGAGCGTCCCAGCACGCGCAGCGGCGCCGAGGGCGCGAGCGTGCCTGCCGGCGGACCCTCGGGCGCGCGGTACAGCACCGTGCGCCGCGCGGACTCGAGGCGCGAGGGGTCCACGGGAGCCGACGAGCCCGTGGTCGTATCGGGTGCGTTAACCCCGGGGCGGCGCCCCGGGGTTGGCGCGGCCCCGGCCGGAGTTGCCGCCACCTCCGCCACCAGCTCCACGTCGCCTTTCTCCACCCAGCCGCTCCGAGTCACGTGGATCCAGCTCTCGGTCGAGCCGTCCGCCACCCGGGTGAGCAGGAAGCCCGGCGGCAGCCTGCCCACGAGCGCGCCGGCGGGCGCCGAGCGCAGGTTCTCCTCCGGCGCGCGCGTGACGGCGAGGTCGTACCCCGCCCGCGCCGTGGCGCCGACCGAGGTGGCGAAAATCCACCCCTCGAGCGTCACGCCCAGCCAGTCGCCCTGCGCGTCGCCGGCCCCCCCGGCCCCCCCGGCCCCCCCGGCCCCCCCGCCCCCGCCGCCCCCCGCCGAGACCAGGGCCCCGCGCGCGAGGCGCGCGAGCCGCTTGCCACCCGCCTCCTGGTAGAACCAGGCGCCGTCGGTGAGCACTCGGTATCGCGCTTGGGCGGCGAGCGGCGGCGCGGGCACGAGCCACAGGACAACTGGAAGGGCGCGAAGGGCCCAGCTAGATTGCATCCCCTCCAATATGGCTTTCCCTCCCTAGCACGCCAACACCCGCAGGTGTGGTTGTCGCTGCCGATGGCTTCGCACGCTGTGTGACCCGGCGTAAAGAGGACGGGTGGTCCTGAGGGGGAGCTTCCCGCCCTTCTCCGCAGTGGTCGCCTTACATAACTGGAGGGTTGCCGGCAGGCGTAAAGGAGGTTAGGTCCTGCATCACTTTTCGCCTCGGAGGCGAACATGTCAACGGATACGACCGTCGTGCTGGTCCACAGCGCGCGCCTTGTGCGCTGCACGCTTCCCATTCTCGTCGGCCTCCTTACGCTCGCCGCCCCGCTTGTCGGTCAGGCGAGACCTGGCCACTTCTATCACGTCAACTATTATCAGGTCCGGCCCGGCCAGGAGAAGGCATACGATTCGGCGCTCGTCGATGTCGTGACCCCAGTGTTCGACGCGTTGGTGAAGCGTAAGGCAGTCGTGTCATATTTGTTGCTCACCAAGATTGCCGGCTCCGGGGAGAACACGCATGTCGTCATCGTGGAGGTGGCAACGCCGTCCGCGGAGGGCACCTTCCAAAGGGAACTTGAGGCAGCCTCCCAGGCTCTGTTCCACAAGTCTTGGAGCGACGCGACCGTGCGCTTCCCGGAGCTGCGTGGATTCATGCACGCCGAGCTGTACACGCCCGCTGGCCAACGGCCCTAACGGTGGTATAGCGCGGGGCGATGGCATAGGGGGCCGGAGGGGCCTCCGGTAGATCCGCCGGCAACCGGCCGCGGAGCGACGGCACCCTGGAGCCGATGCCGACGTCCGGGCCGTCCCAACCGAGCAGCCCGCCTACTTTGCGCCGGATCGACCAGAGCGCGCGGGCGGCACGAGCGCGGCCTTGCGACACACGCCCCGAGGCGATCAGCGCCAGCAGCCGAGGGAAGTCGTCCGGGCCGCCCGGCGTCGGCAGCGCCCACACGTCCTCCAGCCGAAAATCGGGGGTGACCTCGTGGATCCGCCAGGGCCGGGACGTGTGCGCGGTGTTCGAGAGCCTCATTCGTGTGCCTCAATCCATACGCGCCGCGACCTCATGCCCTGACGAGGAGGGTGCTGGTCACTGCCGCGAATCTACAATCAACAACGAAGAAAGTGCCACTGCGCAACGGCACTACTCGGGACTACGGATAACGATCGGATCGACAGAACCTTCCGCGCCTGGAAAGGAGGTAGATGAGATTCTGGCACAGCGGTCCGTCAGATACACTTCTGCATCCTCAGGAGGCCGGTTATCCTATACCCCTGCACGACCCCAAGAGAAAGTCAAAGACGATTGACCTTTCCCCGTAATTTGGCGGCTATTCGAGGCCATATTTCTTGATATGGCAAAGAGGCATGGGCCGCGCACCCCGGTCGTCCTGATCGTGCTCGACGGCTGGGGCTTCCGTCCCGGCCGGGAGGGGAACGCCATCGAGCTTGGCGAGACACCCGCCTGGCATCGCCTCTGGGCGAAGGCGCCGCGGACGCTGCTCAACGCGTCGGGCCGCGCCGTCGGACTCCCCGAAAGCCAGATCGGCAACAGCGAAGTCGGGCACCTCAACCTCGGCGCGGGCCGCGTGGTGCCCCAGGACATCGTGCGCATCTCCCAGGCCATCGAGTCCGGCGAGTTCTTCCGCCTGCCGCCGCTCGTCGAGCTGTGCCGGACCGTGAAACGGCGCGGCGGAACGCTGCACCTCCTCGGGCTGGTCGGCAACGGCGGCGTGCACGCGCTCGACCAGCACCTCGTCGCCGCGATCATGCTGGGCCACCTGCACGAGCTGCCCGTGGCCGTCCACGCCTGGCTCGACGGGCGCGATACACCGCCGCAGTCGGGGCTGGCATTCATGGAGGAGTTACTGCAGGGGCTCGGGGCTCGGGGCTCGGGGTTCGGGGGTGGCGGGTCCCGAGTCCCGAGCCCCGAGGCCCGAGCCCCGGTCATCTCCACCGTCGTCGGTCGGTATTACGCCATGGACCGCGACCAGCGGTGGGAGCGCACCAAGATCGCCTACGACGCGATGGTGCACGGCGCGGGTGAGCCGGCGCCCGACCCGGTGAGCGCGATCCGGCGCGCCTACGAGGCCGGGGAGACCGACGAGTTCGTGAAGCCGCGGGTGATCGCCGGCACCCCCCGCATCCGGCCGGGCGACGGGGTCTTCTGCTTCAACTTCCGCGCCGACCGCATGCGCCAGATCGTGCGGGCGCTCGCGATGGAGGGCTTCGACGGCTTCGACACCGGTGCGCGTCCCGCGGTGGATCTCGTCACCATGACGCAGTACGACGAGACGTTCCCCTTCCCGGTCGCGTTCGCGCCGATGGTCCTGTCGCGCATCGTCGCCCAGGTGCTGTCCGAGCACGGCAAGACGATGTTCCGCACCGCGGAGACCGAGAAGTACGCGCACGTCACCTATTTCTTCAACGGCGGGTTCGAGACGCCCTATCCGGGCGAGGAGCGGCTGCTCGTCCCGTCCCAGAAGGTGGCGACCTACGATCTGATGCCCGAGATGAGCGCGCCGGGCGTGACGGACGTGCTGTGTCGGGCGATCGAGGCGGGCCACCACGACTTCATCCTCTGCAACTACGCCAACGGGGACATGGTGGGGCACTCCGGGGTACTACCCGCCGCCGTCAAGGCCGTGGAAACGGTCGACCGCTGCCTCGAGCGGGTGGTGACAAGCGCCGAGCGGCGCGGCGCCACGCTGCTCGTCACCGCGGACCACGGTAACTGCGAGCTGATGATCGATCCGACGACGGACGGCCCGCACACGGCGCACACCACCAATCCCGTCCCGTTTCTCGTCGTGGGCGACGACGCCCGCGGCCCGCTGCGCCACGGCGGCGCGCTGTGCGACGTCGGGCCGACGGTGCTGCGCATGCTGGACATCGAACCGCCGCCCGAGATGACGGGGCGGGATCTGAGGGAGAGCGACTGATGAGGGGAACGTGTGAAGGTTGGAAGGTTGGAAGGTGGGCGGTGCTGGGACTCTTGGTTTCCAACGTTCCAACCTTCCAACTTTCCGCCCAAGTGGGTCACGACCCCTCCCGCTCCCCCTACCGCGACGTCCCGCGGGGCGGCGTCGCGGTCCTCACGGCGGGCTACCTCGGTGGGAGTCGCGGACGCGTGGACGTCGGGCTCTCGGACGGGCCGACCTTCGGCGTCCGCTACGAGGCGGGGCTCGGCGCGATCGGCGTCTCGCTCGGCCTCGCCTACGGGCAGACGACCCGCTTCGTGGTCGATCCCACGAAGGACAGCGCGTCGCGCAAGTCAAGCCTGTTCGACAACGACGTCGTGCTCGCCGACGCCGGGCTGCAGCTCGCGTTGACGGGGAGAAAGACGTGGCACGGCCTCGCGCCGTACCTCGGCGGATCGATCGGGGTGGCGGTGGGCGGCGGCTCGCCCCGCGACACCAGCGGCTACGACTTCGGCAGCAAGTTCACGTTCGCGCCGGAGGCCGGCATCCGCTGGTATGCCGCGCGGCGCGTCTCCGTGCGCGCCGACTTCCGCGCCGTGGCCTGGAAGCTCACCTACCCGATCTCCTACAAGGTACCGGGTCCCACGGGGTGCACGACGGACTGCAGCCGCGTCCTGCCGCTCGACGCTCCGCTCGACGAGTGGACGTGGCATCCCTGGGTCACGATCGGCATAGGATGGACTTTCTAGGCGAGGGGTTCCGGCGCGGGCTCGCGCTGCTCTTCTCGGGTGACGCCGAGGTGTACGGCATCGCCCTCCTGACGCTCAAGATCGGGCTCATCGCGACCGTGGTCGCCTGCGGCCTCGGCATCCCGGCGGGGTTCGTCCTGGCGACGAGGCCCTTCTGGGGCCGCCGCGCTGCCCTCACGGTGGTGAACACCGCGCTTGCGTTTCCCACCGTGTTGGTGGGGCTCCTCCTCTACGGGCTGCTGTCGCGCCGCGGCCCGCTCGGAGGCCTCGGGTGGCTGTACACGTGGCAGGCGATCGTCGTCGGGGACGTGCTGATCGCGCTGCCGATCGCCGCCGCGCTGTCGGCGGCCGCCGTCCAGGGCGTGGACCCCCGCATCCGGCGCACCGCCGAGACGCTCGGTGGCAGCCCCTGGCGCGTCGCCTGGACGGTGGCGCGCGAGGCGCGCTTCGCGCTCGCCGCCGTGATCACGTCGGCGTTCGGGCACGTCGTCGCCGAGATCGGCTCCGCCATGACCGTGGGCGGCAACATCCGCGGCCAGACGCGCACCCTCACCACGGCGGTCGCCCTCTACACCGGCCAGGGCGACTTCGGCGTGGCGCTCGCGCTGGGGCTCGTCCTGCTGCTGCTCGCGCTGCTCGTCAACGTCGCGCTCCAGGCGCTCCAGGGGAGAGGGGGGGCCAGTGCTTGAGCTGCGCGGCGTGCGCCACCGCTACGGCGACCGCGTGGTCCTGGACCTCGACCGCTTCGCCGTCGCGCCGGGGGCGCTGATCGCGATCGTCGGCCCGAACGGCGCCGGCAAGAGCACGCTGCTCCGGCTACTCGCGCTGCTCGAGCGGCCCACGGAGGGCGAGGTGCTGCTCGAAGGGACGGTCGTCGCGGGCGGGAGCCTGCGCGGCCGGCCGGGCGCCCACCGGGGGGGGCGGCGCCGCGTGACCCTCGTCGAGCAGCGGCCGATCCTGCTGCGCGGAACGGTGCTCGATAATCTGGGATTCGGGCTGCGGGTCCGCGGGGTCGGACGAACGGAAGTGACCCGCAGAGCACAGGACGTAGCGGCGCGGCTCGGCATCACCCCGCTGTTGAGTCGCCGGCGCCACGAGCTGTCGGACGGCGAGGTGCAACGCGTGGCGGTCGCCCGGGCGCTCGCGATCGAGCCCGATGTGCTGCTGCTCGACGAGCCAGCGAGCTCGGCCGACCGCGCTGCGGCGCAGACGCTGTACCACGCGCTCGCGGAGGAGCGCGCCCGGCGGCCCCTCGCCATTTGCCTCGCCTCGCACCAGCTCGAAGACGCGTACCGCTGGGCGGACGACGTGCGCGCGCTCGCCGACGGCCGGCTGTCGCCCGTCACCCCCGAGAACCTGTTCCGCGTCGACCTGCCGGGGGAAGGGCAGGACGACCTGAAGCACGTTCGCGTGGGTGGGGTCGAGATCGCGGCGCTGACCGACAAGTCCGGGCCGGCGATCCTCGCCGTGCCTCCAACCGACATCCTCGTGAGCCGGGAACCGGTCGCCTCGTCGGCGCGCAACGTGTTCTGCGGGCGCGTCACGCGCCTCGTGCGGCAGCGCGCGGGCGCGGTGCACGTCACCGCCGATGTGGGAGTGGAGCTCGTGGCCGTCGTGACGGAGGAGGCGGTGCGCGACCTCCAGCTCATCCCGGGGAGCCCCGTGGCGTTCGCCTTCAAGGCCAACGCGGTACGGGTATTCTAGGGATGCCGATCAGCTATCTTACGCGTATCGTTGAGTTTACCGCGACGCACCACATCCGGCGCGCCGATTGGACCGACGAGCGCAACGCGGCCGAATTCGGGAAGGCGGCGACGGACCACGGCCACCGCTACCAGTGCCGCGTCACCGTGAAGGGACCGCTCGTCGCCGAAGCCGGAGGAGTGACCAGCCTGCAGGCGCTCGACGGCGTGCTCCGGGACGAGGTCGTCCGGCGGTTGGACGGGCAGAGCATCAACGACGCCGTCCCCGAGTTCGCCGACGGCAGGCGGCTCGCGACCGGGGAGGCGCTGGCGGTGTACCTGTGGGCGCGTCTCGCCCCGCGGCTGCCGTCCGGCGTGACATTGCACGCGGTGCGCGTGCAGGAGGGGCCGCACATCTACTCGGAATATTTCGGTGAACCCTGACCCGGAGACCCCGCCCTCACGGCCGGGGCCAGCCCCCGGCTCCCGTCGCGGGCGCATGCTCGCGGAATCGGCGGCCGTCGAGGAGGTCCCCGTCTGGCTCGAGGTGAACGGCGAGCCGGCCGTGACGTGGATGTGCACCCCGGACCAGCTCGAGGAGCTGGCGACGGGGTGGCTCCACGGCGAGGGCTACATCGAGACCCTCGACGACCTCGTGAAGCTCCGTCCTTGCGCGACGGACGTGGGGTTCTGGGCGGAGGTGAAGCCGGCGCGCCTCGCGGCGGTGAAGGGCGAGGACCGGCGACGCGTGCTCGCCTCGGGGTGCGGGGCGGTCTCCACCTTTCTCGCCGACCCGCACGCGGTGAAGCACGCGCCCCCGCGCGGGGAGCCGCCGGCGCCCGAGCGGCTGCGGGCCCTCTTCAAGGAGCTGTTCACCCGCGGGGAGCGCTACAACGAGACGGGTGGAATCCACGCGGCGGCGCTCACCGACGCCGCGCGGCTGCTGTTCCACGCGGAGGACATCGGCCGGCACAACGCCGTCGATAAGGTGATCGGCGCGGCGGTGATCGCGCGGGAGCCGATCGGGGGACGAGGATTGCTCGTGACGGGCCGCATCTCCGCCGAGCTGGCCTACAAGGCGGCACGCGCCGGGATCGCGTGGGTGGCGACGCCGAGCGTGCCCTCCACGCTCGCCCTCACGATCGGCCGGCGGTCGGGCATCGTGCTGGTGGGCCGAGCGGTGAGCGGGACGCCCCACATCCACCGGCCCGAGGCGTGACGCCGGACGCGCTTCGGGCCACGCTGCGCGCGGCGCGGACGATTGCGGTGGTGGGGCTGTCACCGCGGCCGGAGCGGCCGAGCCACCAGGTCGCGGCGTATCTTCAGCGGGCCGGCTACCGGATCGTGCCGGTGAACCCGGGGCACGAGATGCTGCTCGGCGAGCGGAGCTACCCGACACTCACGGCCGCCGCAGCCGGGGGGGCGGCGGGGGTGGGGCGGGCGCACGCGATCGACATCGTGGACGTCTTCCGCCGCAGCGAGTTCGTGGGGCCGATCGTGGACGAGGCGATCCGCATCCGGCCGCGACTCATCTGGCTCCAGCGGGGCGTCGTGGACGAAGCGGCGCAGCGGCGGGCCGCCGCGGCGGGCATCCCGTTCGTGATGGACCGTTGCCTCATGGTGGATCACCAACTCCTCGAGGTGTGATGCGCCCACACGCAGTCTGTCTCCTGGTCGCGCTGCTCGAGACCACGCCATCCCAGCCCGCCGCCGCCCAGCGGGGCAGCGAACCCAACCTCGTGCTCACGTTGTTCGGCGGTGTCGTGACCGGCGGGAGCTTGTGGGCGATCGGGCGCCAGCCGGTGTGCCTCGTGCCCGCGGGCAGCCCATCCTGTTCCTCCTACGACACGGTGCGCCTGGCGCGCGATGTCAGCTCGAGCATCAACATCGGCGCCGCGGTGAGCTACTTCCCCGTCCCGACGTTCGGCCTCCATGGAGAGATGGCGTATCTTGGGCTGCCGCTCCAGGATGCGTGCGCGGTCGTGTACGCGAGCGGGACGCAGAAAACCACACAGGTGTGCCAGAACATCCACGGTACGTCCAACACGACGGGCGCCGTCTCGTTTCTCGCCAGCGCCCTCTTCCGAGTCACTCCGCGCGCCCCCTTGAGTCCGTATCTGCGCGCCGGGTTCGGGGTCGTGGCGTTCGACCAAAGCACGATCGACGTGTCCGGGCCCGATGCGTTGGGGGAAGTCTACCAGGTGATCGGGGACGACAACCCCCGCCGACTCGCGGCGAGCTTCGTATTCGGGGGGGGCGTCACGCTGGCGCTCGGCTCGGGCTACCAGTTCCGCCTCGAAGGCCGCGATGTCGTCGCAGGCTTCGAGCGGGTGACCGGCGCCGCTGATAACCTCGGCGTCCCGCCCACGGGCACGCGCTACTACCATCATCTCGCGCTCAGTATGGGACTCGACGTCGTCCTCGAGCAAAAGCGCGGCCGCCGCTACTGAGCGTGCGCGCGGTCGTGCTGGCCGGCGGCGCCGCCCGGCGCTACGGCGGGCACCCCAAAGGCCTGGTCGAGTTGGGCGGCCGCCGCATCCTCGACCGCGTCGTGGATGCGCTCGCGGCCGTGACGGGCGAGCCACCCGTGCTCGTGGCCAACGCGCCCGACGGCCCGACCTGGCGCCCCGACCTCCGCACCATCCCCGACGCGCGCCCGGGCTACGGCAGCCTCGGCGGCATCTACACGGCGGTGGTCGCCGGACCGGGCCCGGTGCTCTGCGTGGCGTGGGACATGCCGTTCGTCACCCCCGCGCTACTGCGCGCCCTGGTCGCGGAGTCGGCCGGCTGCGACGCATTCCTCCCCGAGAGCGACGGCCGCCGGGGGGTCGAGCCGCTGTGCGCCGTGTACGGGCCGGCGTGCGGGCCGGCGATCGAGCGCCAGCTCTCGCGCGGCGACCTCCGGGCCATCGGCTTCCACCCCGAGGTCAGGGTCGGTACACTACCGCTCGAGCGAGTGCGCGAGTTCGGCGACCCGGCGGTGCTGTTCTTCAACGTGAACACCCCGGACGACCTGGAGCGAGCGGAGGCGGTGTGGCGGCAACCCGGATGATCTCGATCATCGGCCGGAAGGACGCGGGGAAGACCACGCTGCTGGTGGCGCTGGCGGCGGAGCTCGTGCGCCGCAAGTTCCGCGTGATGACGATCAAGCATGGCACCCACGCGGCCGACACCGACCAGCGCGGCAAGGACACCTGGCGGCACTGGCACGAGGGCCGCGCCGAGCGCGTGTTGATGGAGGGGCCGGGGCAGCGCGTGCTGTGGGAGAGAACGGAGCGGGAGTCCGATCCGATCGGGCTGGCGCGCAGCTACCTCGACGGGGCCGACATCATCCTAGTCGAGGGGTTCAAGAGCGCTCCGCTCCCCAAGATCGAGGTATACCGCCTGGCCGCCGGCCCCGAGCCGCTGTTCGACCCCGCCGTGCACGATCCCGGGGACTGGGTCGCCATGGTCACCGACAACCCGAAGTATCGGGCCGAGTTCGCGGTATTCCGCTTCTCCGACACGGCGTGGCTCGTGACGCTCGCCAACCTCGCCTGGGACCGCGCCAAGATCCTGCCCCCGTGACATGCCCCCCCTGACACCGACCGAGGCGGCCCGGCTGATCCTCGAGCACGTCGAGCCCCTCCCCGCGGCGCGCCGGTCGCTGCGCGAGGCCCTCGACCTCGTGCTCGCGGAGGACGTGGCGAGCCCCCTCGACCTCCCCGCCTGGGACAATTCGGCGATGGACGGCTACGCGGCGCGCGCCGCCGACGTCGGCTCCGCGAGTCCGGACCGCAAGGTCACCCTCAGCGTGATCGAGACGGTGCCGGCGGGCCACTTCCCCACGAAGCCGTTGGGCCCGGGCCAGGCGACCCGCATCTTCACCGGTGCGCCGCTCCCCGCGGGTGCCGACACGGTGATCCGCCAGGAGGACACCGAGGGCACCGAATCGGACCGGGTCACGGTGGTCACCGGACGCGACGCGGGGAAGAACGTCCGGCATCGCGGCGAAGACATCCACCGGGGCGCGGTGGTGCTCAGCGCCGGCACGCCGCTCGGACCGGCTCAGCTCGGCGTCCTCGCCTCTATCGCCCATGGGCGGCCTCTGGTCCATCCGCCGCCCCGGGTGGCGTTCATGGGCTCGGGGGACGAGATCGTCGATCTCGACCGCGCCGAGGAGATTCTCGCGGGGCGGAAGGTCGCGACGTCCAATTCGTACACGCTGCTGGGGATGATCCGCCGCGCGGGCGGGACTCCGGTCGACCTGGGGCTGGCGCGCGACACCAAGGAGAGCCTGCGCGACCACCTCGCCGGGGCGCGGGACGCCGACTTGCTCGTGACCACCGCGGGAGTGAGCGTCGGCGAGCACGACATGGTGCGCGCGGTGCTCGCGGAGCTCGGCTGCGACATGAAACTGTGGCGCATCGCCATGCGCCCCGGCGCGCCGCTCGGGTTCGGGCTGCTCGCCGGCAAGCCGTGGATCGGGCTGCCGGGAAACCCAGTGAGCACGATGGTCACCTTCGAGCTGTTCGTCCGGCCGGTCATCCGGAGGCTGCTCGGGCACCTGTTGCCGTTCCGGCGCGCCGTGCCGGTGTGCGTCGGGGAACCGATCACCCTGGGGCCAAAGCTGCGGCACTTCCTCCGGGCGGTGGTGCAGCCAGAGGGACCCGGCGGCGCCCTGACGGCGCGCTTGACTGGCCCCCAGGGCTCCGGCATCCTCACCTCCATGGCCCGCGCCAACGCGCTGCTGGTCGTTCCCGAAGACCGCTCCAGCGTGGCGGCGGGGGAGACGTTGTCCGCACTGCTGCTGGACGATGCGCATCACGTCGCCCAGGCGCCCTTCTGAATGGCCGTTCGGCGCCCCCCGCCCTTCACGCTCCCCCTCCCCGTGCGCCGCGTGCTCAGGCTGTGCGGCCTGGCCGTGCTGACCGGCGGCGTCTACCTGCTGAACGTCAGGGCGCCCTCCGAGCTGCGGGTGGGGATCCTGTACCTGATCCCGGTGCTGCTCGCCGCGTGGCACGACGGTATATGGTGGGGCGTCGTGTTCGCGCTCGCGACGTCGCTGCTCCGCTTCCTGATCGGCATCGACCAGATGCCGGCGGCGACCTCGCTGCAGTTCCGCGTCGCGAACGAGCTCGCCTACCTCGCGGTCGTGGGTATCGCGATCGCGGGGCTGTCGCAGCTGCGCCGCACGCAGGCGCAACTCGAGCTGCTGGCGACGCGCGATCCGCTCACCAACGTCCTCAACGCGCGGGCCTTTTCCGACGAGCTGGCGCAGGAGCTGGGGCGGAACCGGCGCTACGGCCGGCCGCTCGCGCTCATCTATCTGGACCTCGACGACTTCAAGCGCGTGAACGACGCGCACGGACACGCCACCGGCGATGCGGTGCTCCGGCTCGTGGCGGACGCGATGCGCGGCGCCCTGCGCGGTGCCGACATCGTAGGCCGGCTCGGCGGGGACGAGTTCGCCGTGTTGATGCCCGAGACCGACGGGGACGTGGCGCATGCCGCGGCCCTCCGGCTCGCGACCGGCATCCGCACCGTGTTCCGGGGCACCCCCTCGGTCACGGCGTCCATCGGGGTGGTGTCGTGCACCGGCACCGAAGCGGGCACCGACGAGCTGCTCCGCCGCGCCGATCAGGCGATGTACGAGGCGAAGCGCGGCGGCAAGGATCGCGTCGTGCAGGTGGCCATGTGACCGACGTGCTGCGGACGCTCCAGGATCTGTTTCTGATCTTCACGTCGGTCCTGTTCATCGTGGACCCACTCACCGCCGTCCCGACGTTCCTCGCGATGACGGCGCGCGACGCTCCGGAGGTGCGCCGCCAGATGGCCCGGCGCGGCGCCTGGACGTGCTTCATCACGCTGACTGCGTTCGCCTTGGGAGGCAGTCTGATCTTTCGGCTGTTCGGGATCACGCTCGGCGCGTTCAAAATCGCGGGCGGCGTGCTCATCGGCCTCACCGCCCTCGACATGGTGCAGGCGCGCCGCAGCCAGCAAAAGGAGACGCCGATCGAGAAGGCCGAGGGCATCGAGAAGGAGGACGTGGGCATCATGCCGCTCGGCGTCCCGATGCTCGCCGGACCGGGCGCCATCTCTACAGTGATGGTGCTGGCCGGGGCGTCGAAGTCCGCCGTGACCACGGCTGGGCTTTACGCCGCGATCGCGCTGACGGCGTTGGTCTGCTACCTGACGCTGGCGGCCGCGATGCGCGTGGAGCAGCGGCTCGGGCAGACGGGGATGCGCATCCTCACCCGATTGATGGGGCTCGTGCTGTGCGCCATCGCGGTGCAGTTTATCGTGGACGGGATTAAAATGACGGGATTGGCGGGATCGCGATAAGACGTCACGGGGAGGCTCAGCTATGCGGACCATCGCTCTGGTCGCTGCAACGGCAGCCGGGCTCACCGCCGGCCCGTCCATCGTCGAATACGACATCCCCACGCCGAACAGCGCCCCGCACTGCCTCGTGGCCGCCCCCGACGGCCTCATCTGGTTCGCCGAGATCGGCGCCAACAAGCTCGGCCGGTTCGACCCCAAGACCGAGCGGTTCACCGAGTGGCCAATCCCCACCCCGGGCGGCCGGCCGCACGGCATCGCCTGGGCGGCGGACGGGCGGCTGTACATCACCGAGCAGGGGGGCGACAAGATCGCCGCGTTCGATCCGCGGACCGAGCGGTTCACCGAGTATCCCTTGCCCCACTCGGGCTCGGGGCCGCACACCCCCATCGCGGGCCCCGACGGCGCCATCTGGTTCACCGAGCAGGCCGGGAACCGCGTCGGCCGGCTCGACCCCGCCACCGGGAAGATCACCGAGTACGACGTGCCGACCCCGCGCGCCAACGCCTACGGGATGATCGCCTCGCGGCGCGAGAACGCGGTCTACTTCGCCGAGCTCGAGGGGCACAAGCTCGGCCGCGTGGACGCGCGCACAGGGCGCATCGAGGAATTCCCGACGCCCACGCCCAACTCGGGCGTCCGCCGGCTCGCGATCGACCAGCGGGGCGGGATCTGGATGACGTACTTCCGCGCCGGCAAGGTCGCGCGCTTCGACCCCGCGACCAGGACCTTCAAGGAATACGAGGCGCCGGGCGGCCCCAACAGCCTGCCCTACGCAGTCAGCGTCGACTCGACCGGGCACGTGTGGTTCGATCAGTTCGACGTCCGGCTGAACGACCTCATCGAGCTCGACCCGGCGACGGGGAAGATGACGAGCTACCAGATTCCGACGGGGCCGGCGCTCGTGCGCAAGCTCACCGTGGATGCGAACAACACCGTCTGGTACGCGAACAACGGGCAGGGGAAGATCGGCAAAGTGAACCGGCACTAGTCCACGGCACGCCGCTCCCCCGAGCGACGGGGCACGGGAAAGCGGCGGTCGCTCCCGCTGCGACGCTCGAACGAGACCGGAACCTCCTCGCGCCGCCGGTCGCGCACGATGCGGCGACCCAGCCCGTCCCGTCGGTCGACCGGACGCCGCCGAGCGATTTGTTCGCTGTCTTTGTCCGCCTTCACGCCCCCGCGCCGTTGCAGATTCCGCGCCGCAGGAGGCCGAAATTCGATGATCCTGTGCGGGTTGCAGATGCCGTGTGACCCGATTTTGGGGTCACACGCCGTGCACTAGAAGAGGGCCGGGCCGTTCACCGACCTGGTGCGGTGAGACTACATCCTCTTGTACTTGGGCCCGCTCCCCCCTTCCCGCGGCGTCCAGCGCGGTCCCAGCACGTCGGTCGCCTTGCAGTCCACGCAGTTCGGCGCGTTGATCCGCAATTCCCCGCCCGCCACCTCGTACACCCCCGCCGGGCACATCCGCGCGTAGAACTCCGCGAGCGCCGCCGGCACCTCCTTCCCCACCACGAGATGCGTCGGGACGGTGTCGCGGGTCGCGTTCCCGGATCTGAACACACCGTCCACCTTCGAAAAGGTGAGACGGCCATCCGGAACGAAGAGCGCAGGGCTCACGCCCCGCGCTATGTCGCGTGCGACGTCCGCATCGGGCTCCATCGCAATTCGTCGACCCGGGAACCGCCCGCCGGTGAGCGTCATGAGCCCCGCCTTGAAGGCGCCTCGGTAGAAGCCGTCCTTGAAGGCGAGCCGCATGTTCCGGGTGCGGTACAGGTCCCGCATGATGAAGGACTCGTTCACCAGCCGGTCGTACTCGGCGAGCCGGGCGGCGGACGCCCCCCCCTCCCCGGCCTGGAGCGCCGCGAAGATCGCGCGCGCGGCGAAGATCCCCGACTGTAGGGCGTAGTGGATCCCCTTGAGCGACGGGACGTCCACGAACCCCGCCGAGTCGCCCAGGATCACGACGCCGTCGCCCGAGCGGCGCGCCGGGACGGCGTAGTACCCGCCCTCCGGGATCGTCTTGGCGCCCCACTCGACCATTTCGCCGCCCGCGAGATACTTCCGAAACAACGGGTGGAGCTTCATCCGCTGTAACAGCACGTGCACGTCGAGTCCCGCATCGCGGTAGTCGAGACCCACCACCAGACCCAGCGCGACGAGGTTGGGCTCGAGGGGGTACATGAAGCTGCCCCCGAACGCGGTCCCGGGCAGCGGCCAGCCGAGGGTATGGACGATCGCGTCCAGCGGCCGCTTGGTCTCCCAGATCTCCTTCACCCCGAGCGCGAAGATCTGCGGGTTCTCCGACGGCACGCGTTCACACTCGAGCCACGCCTGCGACAGCGTCCCCCGCGTGCCCTCGGCGAGTGCCGTGACCTTCGCGACGAGATCGTTCGGCGCCAGGTAGTTGGCGAGCGGCCGCCCGTCTCGGTCGAGGCCCGTCGCCGCCGTGCGCACGCCCGCCACCCGCGCGCCATGCACGAGCAGACTCGCCGCCGGAAAGCCGCTGAACACGTTCACGCCCAGCGCCTCGGCCTTCGCGCCCAGCCAGCGGACAACCTCGCAGAGCGAGGCGAGGTAGTTGCCCGCGTTGCGCATCGTGGGCGGCGTGGGCAAGGGGATGGCGTGGCGCCCGGTGAGGAGGCAGACCCGCTCTCTGGTGACGGGACCGCGAAACGGGAAATCCGCGTCCGTCAGGTCGGGGAACAGCTCGCGGAAGGGCCGCGGGTTCACGACGGCCCCGGAGAGCGAGTGCTCTCCCAGGGCCTCGGCCTTCTCGAGGACGCCGATGTTCAAGTCCGTCCCGTTGCGCCGCGCGAGCTGCGCCAGCTCGATGGCGCAGGCGAGCCCGGCCGGCCCCGCGCCCACGATCAGCACGTCCAGCTCCATCCGGTCGCCCGCACCCGGAGCGCCTACGGGCAGCAGGAGCTTGTCGAGCGGGAGGTGCGGCTGGTAAGTGGCGGGGACGATCATAACAAATGCGGAATGTGGAATGCGGAATGCGGAATGGTAGTGCTGAGTTCCGAACGCGAGGCGGCGCATGCGCTCGACGCCGGCACATCAATTCCGCATTCCACATTCCGCATTCCGCATTCAGCCATGGAGCTTCTTGATCTCTTCCGCCAGTTTGGGCACGACCTCGAACAGATCTCCCACGATCCCATAGTCGGCCACCTTGAAGATGGGCGCATCCTTGTCCTTGTTGATGGCGACGATCACCTTCGAGGTGCGCATGCCCGCGAGGTGCTGGATCGCGCCCGAGATGCCGACCGCCACGTAGAGCGTCGGGCTCACCGTCTTCCCGGTCTGGCCGACCTGGTCGGCGTGGGGCCGCCACCCGGCGTCCACGACAGCGCGCGACGCCCCCACCGCGGCCTTGCCCCCGAACGCCGCCGCCAGCGCCTCGAGCACCTTAAAGTTCGCGGGCTCCTTGAGCCCGCGCCCACCCGACACGACGATCGGCGCCTCCGCGACGTCCAGGGCGCCCGCCTCGGCCGCCTTGATCTGGCGCACGATCACGCGGCCCGCGGCGACCTCCAGCGCGGCAGTCTCCACGGTGCCCGCCCTGGGGCGCTGCACCGGGGTGAACACGTTGGGCCGGAGCGAGATGAGGGCCGGGCGCGCCGTCAGCTTCACCTTGAGCAACGCCTTTCCGGCGTACACCGGCCGGATCACGGTCACCGTCCCGTCCTCCACCGCGACGTCGGTGACGTCCTGCGCGAGTGGCACACCGAGCCGCGCGGCCACGCGCGGGGCCAGGTCCTTTCCCGTCGCGCTCGCCGCGAACACCACCGCACGGGACCCCGCGGCCTTGGCCCGCGCGGCGACCGCCTGCGCGTATCCCTCCGGCGCGTACATCCCGAACGCGGCGTTGGTCAGTGTGATCACCTGGTCGGCGCCGAAGCCGCCCAGCTGGTCGGTCCCCCGCACCGGACCGGCGCCAAGGACCAGCGCGTCGACGCTTCCGCCGAGCGCGTCGGCGATGCGTCGCGCGCCGGTCACCACTTCGTGGGAGACCTTGCGCAACGCGCTGTCGCGCTGCTCCAGCACGGCGAGGACCCGGCTCACAGAACCTTCGCCTCCTCCCGCAGCAGCCGCACCAGCTCTGGCACCGCCGCCGCGCCCTCGCCCACGATCTTTCCCTCCTTCCGCTCCGGCGGCGGCAGCATCGCGAGGATCTCGACGCCGCCCGTGCCGAGCGACGCGGGCTTCACCTCGAGCGGCTTCTTCTTCGCCGCCATGATCCCCTTGAGCGCAGGATAACGCGGCTCGTTCAACCCCTTGTCGGTCGTGAGCACCGCCGGGAGCGGGAACTCGACCACCTCGACGCCGCCCTCGATCTCCCGCTCCGCGGTCCCCCGGCCGCCTGCGATGTCGAGGTGCGCGACCGCGGTGACGCACGGCAGGCCGAGCAGCTCCGCCGCCATGGGACCGACCTGATGGTTGTAGTCGTCGATCGCCATCTTGCCGAACAGGATCAGGTCGTAGCCACCGTCCTTGAGCTCGGCGGCGAGGGCCTTGGCGACCTCGAGGCCGTCGGCGGGGATCTTCTCGACCTGCAGCAGCACGCCGCGGTCGGCGCCCATCGCGAGCGCGGTCCGGATCGTCTCCTGCGCCGCCGCGGGCCCGAGCGCGACGATCACGACCTCGTCTCCCCCGGCCTGCTCCTTGCGCCGCAACGCCTCTTCGACCGCGAACTCGTCGTAGGGATTGAGAATGAACTTGACGCCCGCCTCGTCGAGGGACTTACCGTCGGCGGCGATCTTGACGCGCGTTTCGCTGTCGGGGACGCGTTTGATGCAAACCGCGATCTTCATTGCGTTTTCCGTCGTCCGTTATCCGTCATCCGAGGGGCCGCAAAGGCGCAGGAAAAGAAACCCGGCGAGCCGATCCTGGCAACGGGCCGAACGCATGTTGACGGACAACGGATGACGGATGACGGACGACGATCAGAAGTCCGTGCTCAGGCTCACCTGCACGCTCCGCGGCACCCCCGGTGTGAGCCAGCGCTGCACCGGCGTGCCCGGCACGGTGGGATTCTCGGCGAAGGTGCCGAAACTGAAGTACCGGGTGCCGAGCGCGTTCCGCACCATCGCGCGCAGCTCGACGTCGCGCCAGGTGAGGGCGAGCGACGCGTCCGCCACGGCGTAGTCGGCGAGACGGCGCGTGGCGTTCTCCTCGTCGCCCCGCAGCCACTGCCGCCCCACGTAGCGCGCGTCGAGGCCGGCGACGAGCGACGGGCCGCCGGCCGCGCCGATCACCGGCATCGAGATCCCGGCGTTGACCCGGTGGCGCGGCACGAGCGGCAGCTCAGCCCCCGGCGTGACGGTCTCGCCTGCGGGGTCGCGCGTGGTGGCGAGGGTGGCGGTAGTCTGGAACGTCGCGGCGGTATAGCCGTAGTTCGCGTACAGGCGCAGCCTGTCGGGGCGGAGCCAGGACAGCGCCAGCTCGAGCCCGCCGCGGCGCGTCGCGCCGATGTTCTGGAAGTAGCCGCCCGTCACCGTCGACGCGATGAAGAAGATGTCCTCGCGCACGTCGGTCCGGTACACGTTGGCGCTCGCGTCCAGGCGGCCGCGCGCCGCGCGGTAGCGCCAGCCGAGCTCGTACGTCGTGGCCACCACGGGCTTGAGCGCGGGATCGGGGCCCAGGGCGAACGGCAGCGGGCATGCGGCCTGGGGATCGGCGCACGCGAGCTCTACGATCGCCGGCGCGCGGAAGCCGCGACTCACTGACGCGGACAGCTCGTGCCCGCGGCCGCCGCTCCAGGTGAGCCCGGCGCGCGGGGACAGGCGCCGAAACACGTGGAGGCCGCTCTCCGTGGAGTCCACCAGGTCCTCGAACGGCACGCGGATCCAGTCGTAGCGGGCGGCGAGCGTCGCGGTGAGCCGCGGGGCGACGTCGAGGTTCGCCCCCAGGAACGCCCCCGCGTCCACCTGGTTGGTCCGCACCGACTCGGTGAGCGAGTCGGGCCCCCCGCCGCCCCCCGGCACCGCGAAGATGCGCACGGCCACGTGCTGGTAGTCGGCATCGGCACCGGCGAGCCAGCGCAGCTCTCTAGCCCCTAGCGGCAGCTTCCCCGAGAGCTGCACCGCTCCGCCGCCGCTCCGCGTCGCGTTGCGTTGCCGCGAGTCTTCGCCCACGAAGTTGGCGTTGAACTGCTCGCTCGAGAGCGACCGGCCGAACGCGTTGATCGCGAGCTGGGTGCGTCCGACCAGCCGCTGGGCGTTGAGGATGACGAGGTGCGCGCGGGGCGCGAAGAAATCGCCGCCCGTGAAGTTGCGGCGGGGATCCGCCGTCGCCACGCTCTCGGGGAGGCTCCCCGCCTGGAAGACCCTATTGTCCGCCCCGGAGTAGCTGAGCGTCGCGTCCCACGTGCCGTTCAGCAGCCCGACCTTCCCGAACAGCGTCCCGATCCGGCTCCGGGTGTCCTCGCGCCAGCCGGTCTCCCGCTCGTAGCGCGCGCCGACGTAATAGTCCCACACGCCGCGCCGCGCGCCCGCGTGCGCCTTCAGCTCGTAGCGTCCGTAGCTCCCGGCCGACGCCTCGAGCTCGCGCGACGCCGGGCTCCCGCCCCGGCGCGTCACCAGGTTCACCGCCGCCCCGAGGGCGTTCCGACCGAGCAGCACCGAGGGCCCGTACACCACCTCCACGCGCTCCACGTCCTCGAGCGGCAGCAGGTCGAAGTTGACCTCGTGCGCGTCGGGCTCGTTGGCGCGCACGCCGTCCACGTACACCGTGACGCCCTGGGGCAGGCCGATCACCGGCGAGACCTGGAAGCCGCGGAGTGAGACGTCGAGCTGGCCCGTGGCCCCAAGCTCGTCCGACGTCGTGACCCCGGGGAGCTGCTCCAGCGCGTC
>DASWDP010000005.1:0-27189 GCA_036395195.1 Gemmatimonadales bacterium
GCCGAGGGGCGCGACCGTGACCGCGCCCCAGCCGGTGGCCTGGAAGAAGGCCGAGAGCACGTCACTGAGCTGCCCCGCGTCGAGGTCCTCGGGGCGCGCGACCCCCGTCTGGTCGGGAAGCCACGCGCAAAAGGCCTGGTAGACGCCCTCGCCCGCGGCGAACCCGGCTTCCTGAAGGATGGTGACGGCGTGATCGGCGGCGTCGCGGAGCAGGCTGAGGTGGAGCTGTCGCAGAGCGCCGCGACCGACGGTGAGCCCGTCGGTCGCGGCGGTTGGATGGGAGGGCGGGGAAGGCGTCATATGGGACGCCAACTTAGGGTTTGGCGCGTGCGCGGCGCAAGAGTTCCGCCTCGTCGATGACGGGGATGCCGAGCGCCTTCGCCCGTTCGAGCTTGGAGCCGGCGTCCGCGCCGACGACGAGCGCGGTCGTCTTCTTCGAGACGCTATCGGTCACCGTCCCGCCGGCGGCCTCGATCAGCTCCGTCGCCTTGGCGCGCGACAGCGACGGTAGCGTCCCGGTGACGACGTAGGTCTGCCCGGCGAGCGGTCCTTTGCCGTCGGTCGCCGCGGGCTCCTTGAAGTTGAGCCCGAGCTTCTCGAGCCGCTCGAGCAGCTTGCGGTTCTTGGCCTCGTCGAAGAACCCCGCCACCGCCTCGGCGATCGCCTCCCCGATGCCGCGGATCCGGCCGATCTCCTCGGGGCTCGCGTTGCGGAGCGCCTTCATCGTGCCGAAGTGGCGGGCGAGAAGCTTCGCCCCCTGCGCCCCGACGTGGCGTAGCCCTAGCGCGTAGAGCAGGGTCGAGAGCGGTTGCTTCTTCGAGGCCTGGATCGCGTCCACGAGCTGCTGCGCCGACTTCTCGGCGAAGCCCTCGACGGTCAAGAGGTTCGCGGGCGTGAGCTCGTAGAGATCCGCCACGTCCTTGATGAGCTTGGCGTCGAGCAGGGCGCGCACGCGCTCGTAGCCCAGTCCGCGGATGTCCATCACGGCGGCGAAGTGGACGATGCTCTCGAGGATCCGCCCCGGGCACGACACGTTCGAGCAGTACGCCATGACCTCGTCCGACGGGTACTCGACCTTCGCGTGGCAGATCGGGCAGCGCTCCGGGCGCTTGAACTTCCGCTCCTTACCGGTGCGCCGCTCGCGCAGGGGGCCCAGCACCTGGGGGATCACCTCGCCCGCCCGCGTCACCTCGACCCAGTCGCCTTCGCGGATGTCCTTCGCCTCGATGAGGGCGAAGTTGTGCAGGGTGGCGGTGGACACGGTGACGCCACCGATCTCCACCGGCTCGAGGACGGCGTAGGGGTTGAGCGCGCCGGTGCGGCCGACGTTGATGCGGATCTCCTTGAGCCGCGTGATCTGGACTTCCGGGGCGAACTTGCGCGCCACCGCCCAGCGCGGCTCCCGGTTGCCCACGGTTCCCAGCTCGGCGTGCAGCCGCAGCGGGTTCACCTTCACCACGACGCCGTCGGCGCCGTAGTCGAGCTTGTCGAGCAGTGGCTCGAGCTTCGCGATCTCCCGGTTGGCCGCGGCGAGGTCGGGGGCCAGCGTGTGGTGCGGCTCCACGGGGAACCTCCACGCCGCGAGCCGCTGCAGCAGCTCGTGCTGGGTGTCGACCGGCAGCTTCTGCCCCGGCGCCTCGACGTGGAAGCAGAAGATGCGGAGGCCGCGGCTGCGCGTGACCTTCGGATCGAGCTGGCGCAGCGACCCGGCGGCGGCGTTGCGTGGGTTGGCAAACGGCGGCTCCCCCGCGCTCTCCCGCTCCCGGTTCAGCTCCGCGAAGCGCGACTTGGAGAAGTAGACTTCGCCACGGACCTCCATCAGCTTGGGCCAGGCCTTGCCCCCCCCCCGGAGGCGCAGCGGCACGTCCACCACCGTGCGCAGGTTGGCGGTGACGTTCTCGCCTTCGATGCCGTTCCCGCGCGTCGCGCCGATCGTGAACACGCCGTCCTCGTAGGTGAGGCTCACCGCGGCGCCGTCGATCTTCACCTCGAGCGTGTAGCCGGCGGTCCGGACCTCCGGGGCGAGCCGGGCGTTCCGGTTCTCCCATTCGGCCAGCTCCGCCTCGTTGAAGGCGTTGGCGAGCGACAGCATCGGCACGAGGTGGCGGTGCTTCTGGAAGGCTGCCGCGGGCTCCGCGCCGACGCGGTGGGTGGGACTGTCGGGGGTGCGCAGCTCGGGGTGCTTCGCCTCGAGGTCCTGCAACTCGCGGAACAGCCGGTCGTACTCGGCGTCCGACATCGCGGGCTTGTCGAGTACGTAGTAGGCGTGGTTGGCGCGCTCGATGAGCCGTCGCAGCTCGGCGGCCCGCGCGGCGGGGCTCCCCCCCTTCACCGGCCCTTGGCTTCTTCTTGAATCACGGCCATCGCGACGCCCACCAGGCGGTCGAGCTCCTCCGCGCTGGCGCGGGGGAGCAGACCCTCCGCCCAGGCCCCCTCCCGCTCGCCGAACCCGGCGAGCAGCCGCCGCAGGAACGCCAGCAGCGCCACGCGCTCGAGCTCCATCCGGCGCGTCGTCTCGCCCGTCTGCTGCTGGCGCTGGGCCAGCCGCTCGTAGCGGTGGGCGTTGCGCAGGGCCTGCGCCGTGAGCGCGGCGACCACCTGCACGAAGCGGACGTCCTCGTCCGAGAACGTCGGGCCGTCGCGGAAGGTGCGCAGGAAGATTGCGCCGATCGCCACCCCGCGCCACGTGATCGGGACCACGGTGATGGATTTCACGCGGCGGTTGATCAGCTCGCCCTTCACGTGCTTCAGGCTCGGGTCCGTCGCCGCGTCGGGGATAAACACCGTTTCGCCGCCCTGCATCGCGCGCTTGAGCTCGGGGTAGCGCTCCAGGTCCACGACGTAGTTGCGGATGGTCGGGTCTTCGTACGACGCGACGAGCCGCACCGACGTGCCGCCGCGCTCCGCGAGGAAGATCGAGCAGCGGTCGAGGCCGAACGCCTCGCCCAGCTTGCGGGCGATCGCCTGGAGAATGTCGATGAAGTGCAGCGAGGTCGAGACTTCCTTGAGGATCTCGATGACGGCGAGGAGGTGTTTGCGCTCGCGCTCGAGGTCGGCCACCCGCGCCGCGAGGCGTGCCGCGTCGGCGGCGGTGGGGGTGGCGGGCGAAGTCATGGCATAGTTTGTGTCCCCGGCGGAGGCTGCGTCAAGTTGCCGCCGCACAGCGCGCGCGATAGCTTCGGAGCCCATGCGACCGCTCGCCCTGCTTTCGTTCGCGCTGCTGTGCGCCGGCGGCGTCGCGGCCCAGGCGCGCCCGCGCGCCGCCGCGCCCGCCGGCGCCTGGGCGCCCATCGCGGAGCTGCCCGGCATGGGCCGCGCCGTCGACACCGCCGCCGTCGCCGCCCGGCGCCGCGCGCTCGCCGCCCGCATCGGCCGGGGCGTGGCGCTCATCCCCGCGGCGCACGAGCGGCAGCTCGAGCGGGACTACATCCAGGACAACGACTTCCGCCAGAGCAACACGTTCTTCTACTTCACCGAGCTCGAGACGCAGGACGCCTGGCTCCTGATCGTCGCGCGGGGCAGCGACCCGGCGGAGGTCGTGCTCTTCCTGCCGCCCCGCAATCCGTCGCAGGAGCGCTGGACCGGTCTGCGGCTCGGCCCCGACAGCACGGCCGCCCGCCTGTCGGGCATCGCGCGCGTGCTCTCGACCGACTCGCTCGACCGCGTGCTGCGCGGTGCGCTGTTCCGCACCCCCGGTCCCGTGTACGTGCCGCTCGACGAGACGACGCGCGACGAGGACCGCGTGCGCGATCTCGTCTACGGGGGGCGCGACGTGCGCAACGTACGCCCCGTCGTCGACTCGCTCCGCCTCGTGAAGGACGCGGACGAGCTCGCCCGGATGCGCACCGCGATCAACGTCTCGGCGCTCGGCCACATCGCGGCCATGCAGACCGCGCGACCGGGGGTGTGGGAGTACGAGCTCGAGGCGGCCCTGGAAGCGGCGTTCCGGCGGAACGGCGCCGACCGCGTCGGCTATCCGTCCATCGTCGGCAGCGGGCCGAACAGCACCACGCTCCACTACGACGTGAACCGGCGCCAGACCCGCGACGGCGACCTCGTCGTGGTGGATGCCGGCGCCGAATGGGGGCAGTACACCGCGGACGTCACCCGCACCTTCCCCGTGAACGGCCGCTTCACCCCGCGCCAGAAAGCGATCTACGACCTGGTGCTCGCCACGCAACGGACCGCGTTCGATTCCGCACGGCCCGGCACGACCATCGGCCAGCTCAACCGGGTGGCCCGCGACTACATGCGCGCCCACTCCGGCGTGCTATGCGGCGACCAGACGTGCGACGCGTACTTCATCCACGGTCTGTCACACTGGCTCGGCATGGACGTCCACGACGTGGGGGACTACAGCACGCCACTCAAGCCCGGGATGGTGTTCACCATTGAGCCGGGGATCTACCTGCCGGAGGAGAACCTGGGGGTGCGGATCGAGGACGACGTGCTGGTCACGGCGACGGGCGCGGAGTGGCTGTCCACCAAGGCGCCGCGCACCACCGACGAGATCGAGCGCCTGATGCAGGGCGCGCGCTAGGTCTCGTCCTTCTCGCCCTTGATGTCTTCGAGGACCTGCTTGGCTTCCTTCTTGTACTCGTGGTCGAGCACGTCGCCGATCGGCAGCGCGGCGATCGCGCCGAGCTGCTCGCGGGCCTTGGAGTACTTGCCGACCTCCACGTACACCTCGCCCAGCTCCAGGCGGTGGAAGACGTTCTGCGGCTTCAGGGCCACGGCCCGCTCGAGGTACCGCTGGGCGTCGTCCCAGTTCCCCTTGCTCAGGAATCCCCCGCCGAACAGGATCTGGGCCGCCTTGCGCTCGATCCACGAGAGGCGCTTGACCTCGGCATGCCACGCCCCCATCAGGTGATTGGCGCCGTCGTGCGTCGAGTCGAGCTCGATCGCCTTCATGCCTTCGTCGTAGATGAGCTTGGCGAAGCGCACCCGCTCCTTCCCCCCCTTGGTGCGCGACAGCCGGCCGAGGGCCTGGCCGACCGTGAAGTGCCCGTCCGCGCCGTTGGGGTTCACGCGCACCGCGGCCTCACCGTAGTCCCGAGCCTGGGAGTAGAGGCTGTCCCGCAGGTGCTTGGAGGAGTCGTCCTTGCCCTCGATCTGCTTGGCGATGTCCACCAGCTCTCGACCCGCCTTCCACAGGGCCTGGTAGTTGGTCGAGTCGGCGGCGAGCGCGGCGCGGTAGTGCTGCAGCGCCTGGGCCGGCGCCAGCGCCGCGTGGGCGCTGTCGCCCAGCGCGATGTGCTCGGCCACGCTCAGGTGGCTCTGGGCCCCTATCAGTCGGGGCAGCGAGAGCGAGACAAGCAGCAGAGGCGTGACACCGCGCATCGAGGGCTCCGCACTGGAGGTGGCCGCTAATGTTGGTCGTGCCGCTCATCGAGCGCAAGCGCGACGGCGGCGCCCTCACGCCCGAAGAGTGGTCGGCGCTCATCGCCGCCTACACTGGCGGGCGCGTCCCCGACTACCAGATGGCGGCGCTGCTCATGGCGGTGCTGCTCCGCGGCCTCGAGCGCCAAGAGCTCGCCGCCCTCACCGACGCCATGCTCGCCTCGGGCCAGCGGCTCTCCTTCGACTCGTGGTCCACCCCGCGGGTGGACAAGCATTCGACGGGCGGCGTCGGCGACAAGGTCTCCCTCGTGCTCGCGCCGCTCGTCGCGGCGTGCGGCGTGGCCGTGCCGATGATGTCGGGCCGCGGCCTCGGCCACACCGGCGGCACGCTCGACAAGCTCGAGGCCATCCCCGGCTTCCGCACCGCGCTGTCCCTCGCCGAGGCCAAGGCGCAGGTGATGAAGCTCGGCGTGGCGCTGATCGGCCAGACCCCCGAGATCGCTCCCGCCGACCGCCGGCTGTACGCGCTCCGCGACGTCACGGGTACCGTCGAGGCGATCCCGCTCATCGCCGCGAGCATCATGTCGAAGAAGCTCGCCGAAGGGCTCGACGCCCTGGTGCTCGACGTGAAACGGGGCAGCGGGGCGTTCCTGCCGACGCTCGACCAGAGCCTCGATCTGGCGCAGACGATGATCGCGCTGGGCGAGGACCGCGGCTGCCCGACGGTGGCCCTGCTCACGGCGATGGACCGGCCGCTGGGGCGCGCCTGCGGCAACGCCCTGGAGACCGAGGAGGCGATCCTCGCGCTCCGGGGCGAGGGGCCCGAGGACCTGATGGAGGTGACGTACGCCCTCGGCGTCGAGATGCTGCTCGCGGCGGGCGTCGACAAGACGTCCAAGAAAGCGCGCCAGCGGCTCGAGAACGCCATCGGCTCGGGGCTGGCCGCCGAGAAGTTCGAGCAGGTGATCGAGGCGCAGGGCGGCAATCCCAAGGCCGTCGAGGACCCGTCGGTGCTGCCGCAGGCGGGGGAGGTCGAGGTCTACAACGCGCCGCGCACCGGCGTCGTCGTCCGGGTCGAGCCCCGCACCATCGGCCGCGCGATCGTCGCGATGGGCGGCGGGCGCCTCAAGGTCGAGGACGTGGTGGATCCCACCGTCGGGTTCGTGATCACCGTGAAACCGGGGGACAAGGTGCTCGCGGGGGAGCCGATCGCGTCGGTGTTCGCGAAGGACGCGGCCGGGATCAAGCTCGGCTTCGAGGCGCTCGGGCAGGCGATCGTGATCGGCGACAAGCTCGCGGAGAAGCCGCTGCCCCTCATCTCCCACCGGGTGACGAAGGACGGGGTGGAGCAGCTCAAACGATAGGCGGCTTCTGCACCCCCGGACCCCAATCGCGCACGCTCTCCTCGTCCGGGGCTTCCTGCACTTCCCGCTCGGCCTGCTCCAGCTCGGTGTAGTCGATCGCTTCGTCGGCGCGCCGGTGCGCGGTGGGTTCGGGCGCGCGGTCCCGGCCCCCGAGAAAGAACCACGCCAGGGCGACGAGCAGCAACGCGAAGACGACCGTGACGGTCAAACGTCCAGGTTCCTCACGAACTTGGCGTTTTCCTCGATGAACTTGCGGCGCGGCTCCACCTCGTCGCCCATCAGCGTCTCGAACAGCTGCGACGCCTCGAACGCGTCCTCCATCGTCACCTTGAGCAGCGTGCGGCGCGCCGGGTCCATGGTCGTGTTGCGCAGCTGGTCCGGGTTCATCTCGCCCAGGCCCTTGTAGCGCTGGATCTGGATGTTGCCGTGCGCCGCCTCGCCGTTCGAGAGCCGCTTCACGTAGGCGTCGCGCTCCTTCTCCTCGTAGGCGTAAAACTCCTCCTTGCCCTTGGCGACGCGATACAGCGGGGGCTGCGCGATGTAGATGTAGCCCGCGTCGATCAGGAACTTCATCTCCTTGTAGAAGAACGTGAGGAGCAGGGTGCGGATGTGGGCGCCGTCCACGTCGGCGTCGGTCATGATGATGATCTTGTGGTAGCGCGCCTCTTCCAGATTGTACTCCTCGCCCACCCCGGTGCCGATCGCCGTGATGATCGTCCGGATCTCCTCGTTCGAGAGGATCTTGTCGATCCGGGCCTTCTGGACGTTCAGGATCTTGCCGCGCAGCGGAAGGATCGCCTGGAAGCTGCGGTCGCGCCCCTGCTTGGCCGAGCCGCCCGCCGAGTCGCCCTCGACGAGATACAGCTCCGTGAGCGTGGGATCGTTGACCGTGCAGTCGGCGAGCTTGCCCGGCAGCAGTCCGCCCTCGAGCCCGCTCTTCTTGCGCACCAGCTCGCGGGCCTTGCGCGCCGCCTCCCGCGCCCGCGCCGCGCTCACCGCCTTGGCGATGATCGTGCGCGCCACGCTCGGGTTCTTGTCGAAGTACTCGCCCAGCGCGTCGTTCACGACGCTCTTCACTAGCCCCTCGACCTCGGAATTGCCGAGCTTGGTCTTCGTCTGCCCCTCGAACTGCGGGTCCTTTACCTTCACGTGCAGCACGGCGGTCAGACCCTCGCGGACGTCGTCACCGGTGAGGGTGAACTCCTCCTTCTTGAGGATCCCGTCCTTTTTCGCCCACTCGTTGATGGTGCGGGTGAGCGCCGACCGGAAGCCGGTGAGATGCGTGCCGCCCTCGTGCGTGTTGATGTTGTTGACGAAGGAGAAGGTGTTGTCGTTGTAGCCGTCGTCGTACTGCACCGCACCCTCGACCTCGACCCCCTCGCGCGTCGCCTCGAAGGTGATCGCTTTCGCGTGCAGCGATTTGCGGTTGCCGAGCAAGTACTTCACGAACTCGGCGAGCCCGCCCTTGTAGAAGAACGTCTCTTCCTTCTGCTGGCCCTTGCGCTCGTCCTTGAGCGTGATGGTGAGCGCCTTGTTCAGGAAGGCCAGCTCGCGCAGCCGGTTGGCGATGGTCGCGTAGTCGAATCGGGTCTCGGTGAAAATCGTCGTGTCGGGCCGGAACCAGACCGTCGTGCCCGTCCCCTTCGCCTTGCCGATGACCTCGAGCTTCTTCGTCGTGTCGCCGCGCTCGAACGCCATGTGGTGCCGCTTGCCGTCGCGGTCCACCCAGACCTCGAGCTTCTCCGACAGCGCGTTCACGACCGAGACGCCGACGCCGTGCAACCCGCCGGAGACTTTGTACGTGCTCTTGTCGAACTTGCCCCCGGCGTGGAGGACCGTGAGCGCCACCTCGACGCCGGGCTTCTTCTCGGTCTTGTGGATGTCGACGGGGATGCCGCGGCCGTTGTCGACCACGGTGATCGCATTGTCGGCGTGGATGGTGACGTCGATCCGCGTGCAGTAGCCGGCCAGCGCTTCGTCCACCGAGTTGTCGACCACCTCGTAGACGAGATGGTGGAGACCGCGGCCGGACACCGACCCGATGTACATCGCCGGGCGTCGCCGCACCGCCTCCAGGCCCTTGAGGACCTGGATCGAATCGGCCTGATACTCGCCGTTACTCTTGCCCTTCGACGCTCGGGGTTTTGCCTTCGCCATAACGCTCTAGTGTGAAAGAAGCCAGCGTATCGTCTTGATCCGTCCGGCGCCGCGGCCGGCGTTGATCGCGGCCATGATCTGTGGCGCCATGAGTTGCAGCTCGGTCATCCAGGCGCTGGTCGCGACACGCACGAACAGCGTTCCGTCGGGGGTCACGCTCTGGGGCTCGGTCACCGCCGCGATCTGCGGCCCGACCAGCTGCGGCCAGTCGGGGATTACCTGAGCCTGGGCGAGCCGCTTCCCGAGACCGGTTTTCGCGAGATAGCTCCGAAGCGCCTCCCCCACGGCCTGCGGCCGTCCCTGCCTGCGCTCGGCCATTGCCCCCCCTACAAGCAGCGCCACGGGGGGTCCCGTGGCGCTCTTCGGTACCGTCCGCGAGAGCCCCAGACAACCCATTAAAAGTACTCAGAAGTTATTGTCAGGGCAAGACTTACTAAGTCGTTGGGGTCACGGCGGCACCACCGTCACGAAGGTGTCGAGCTGGCTGCGAAACCCGACCAGGTCCCGGGCCTCAACCTTCACCGGGAGGGTCCCCGCCGGGATGCCGGCCCGGATCGCGAAGCGGAACCGGTTCCGGTACGCCGTCTCGAACAGGGCGTCGGCACCGGCCCGCGCCGTGTCGACCTGCATCCAGATCGAGTCCAGGCCGTCCGAGTCCTCGACGCGGACGGTCCCCCGCAGCGTGTCGTTGGGCGTCGTGGAGCGGACGGTGTCGGAGTCGAGCACGATGGACAGCAGCGGCGGCCCGGGGCGGGGGCGCTCCGACAGACAGGCCGCCGCCAGCGCCAAGCCGCAAGCCGCCAGCAGCCGCGTCAACGCCCTTCGAACCGGGGCGCGCGTTTTTCCAGGAATGCCGTCAGCCCTTCCTTCATGTCCCGCGTCGCGGCAAGCAGCCCGAAGTGGTTCGCTTCCAGGAGCAGGCCCTGATCGAGCGTCATCTCGAGCCCTTGGTCCACCGCCTCGAGCGCCAGCCGGACCGCGAGGGGGCCCAATGCCAGAATACCCCGCAGCGTCCCTTCCGTCGTCGGGAGCAGGTCGGCCGGCGGCACGACCTTGTTCACCAGGCCGATGCGATACGCCTCCTGGGCGTCGATCATCTCGCCGGTGAGGATCAGGTGCAGGGCATGACCCTTGCCGACCAGCCGCGGGAGGCGTTGGGTGCCGCCGTACCCGGGGGCGATGCCGAGTTTTACTTCGGGCTGGCCGAACTTGGCGGTCTCGCTCGCGATCCGCAGGTGACACGCCATGGCCAGCTCGCACCCGCCGCCGAGCGCGTAGCCGTTCACTGCGCACACCACCGGCTTCCCGCACGTCTCGAGGCGCCGCAGCATCGCCTGGCCGCGCAGGGCCCGCGCCTTGCCGTCGAAGGGGCCCTGCTTCGCGAGGTCGCCGATGTCGGCCCCCGCCACGAACGCCTTCTGCCCCGCGCCCGTGAGGATCACGCCGCGGATCGCGTCCTCGGTCGCCACCCGCTCGGCGGCGTGGGCCAGCTCGTCCACCACCTCATCGTTCAGGGCGTTCAGCTTGTCGGGGCGGTTGATGGTGATGAACGCGATGGCGTCCCGCGTCTCGAAAAGGAGGGTTTCGTAGCTCATGGCGAAAACCTAAGTGCGGAATGCGGAATGCGGAATGCGGAATTTCAGGGAAGGGCCGTGTCGCGGTCCGACCTTCCATTTACACTCCGCATTCCGCACTCCACATTCCGCACTGTATGAGCGTCCAAGCGATCGCCTGGAGCCCGTCGGGCGCGGTACGCATCGTCGATCAGCGGGCCCTCCCCGAGGCGCAGATCGAGCGGGATCTCGAGGGTGGGGAGGCGGTGGCCGACGCGATCCGCACCATGCAGGTGCGCGGGGCGCCCCTCATCGGCATCGCCGCGGCGATGGGGCTCGTGGCCGGGACGCGCGAGCTGCGGGGCGCCGCGCGCGACGCGTTCCTCGCCCGCCTGGCACCGCTCGTGGAGCTGCTCGCGGCGACCCGGCCTACGGCGGTGAACCTGCGCTGGGCGCTCGATCGCATGGCGCGGGTGGCTGCCGCCACGCCCGGCGACGGGTCGGCCCTGTGGGAGCGGCTGCACGCGGAGGCGACCACCATCTGGGAGGAGGACCGGGCGATGTGCCGGCGCATCGGCGAGGCGGGCCTGTCGCTCGTCCCGGACGGCGCCAACGTCCTGACGCACTGCAACGCGGGCGCGCTCGCGACCGGCGGGATCGGCACCGCGCTCGCGCCGCTCTATCTCGCGCACGACGCCGGGCGGAAGCTGCACGTTTTCGTGGACGAGACCCGGCCGGTGCTGCAGGGCGCCCGGCTCACCGCGTGGGAGCTGACGCACGCGGGGATCCCGTGCACGGTGATCGCGGACGGCGCGGCAGGCGCGCTCATGCGGCAGGCCAAGGTGGATTTGGTGATCGTGGGGGCCGACCGCATCGCGGCGAACGGAGACTTCGCGAACAAGATCGGGACGTATTCGCTGGCCGTGCTCGCGCTGCACCACGGCGTGCCCTTCTACTGCGCCGCCCCGTCCTCCACCATCGACCTCGCGCTCGCGGACGGCGACGGCATCCCGATCGAGCAACGCGCGCCCGAGGAAGTGAAGACGGTCGCGGGCCGGCCGGTCGCCCCCGCGGCCGCGGCCGCCCTGAACCCCGCCTTCGACGTGACCCCGGCGCGCTACGTGACCGGCTACGTCACGGACCGAGGGCTGCGGCGGCCTCCGTTCGGCGAGGGGGACCGCGCGTGAAAGGGGGCGGGGGGGGCGCGGTTCTCGCGATCGACGAGGGCACGAGCGGGGCCACCGCCCTCGTGGTCGGCGCGGACGGGCGGCTGCTCGGCCGCGGCTACCGCGAGCTCACGCAGCACTTCCCGAAGCCCGGCGAGGTGGAGCACGACCCCGAGGAGATCTTCCGGGTGGTGCTCGAAGCGGCGCGCGAGGCGATCCGGCAGGCCGGCGTGGTGCCCGCGGGCCTGGGCATCACGAACCAGCGGGAGACCGTGTGCGTGTGGGAGCGCGACACCGGGCGCCCGCTGCACCGGGCAATCGTGTGGCAGGACCGGCGCACCGCGCCGCGCTGCGCCCAGCTCGCGAAGCAGCGCAAGGCGGCGCTCATCCGGGACCGCACCGGGCTGCTGCTCGATCCCTATTTCTCCGCGACCAAGATCGAGTGGCTGCTCGGGCACGTGCCGGGGCTCGAGCGTCGCGTGGCGTCGGGCGAGGCGGTGTTCGGGACGATCGACACGTGGCTCCTGTTCCGGCTCACGAACGGCAAGAGCTATGCGACCGATCCGACGAACGCGTCGCGCACCATGCTGTACGACATCGAGGCGCGGAGCTGGGACCCGGAGCTGCTGCGGCTGTTCGGCGTGCGGCCGGAGGCGCTGCCCGAGGTCCGCACGTCGAGCGGCGTGTTCGGCGTGTGCGAGCCGGAGCACCTCGGCGCGGAGATCCCGGTGGCGGGGATCGCGGGGGACCAGCAGGCGGCGCTGTTCGGCCAGGGGTGCGTGGAGCCGGGGCAGGCGAAGAACACCTACGGCACGGGCGCCTTCCTCCTCTTGAACACCGGGAAACGGCGCGCCCAGTCGAAGCACGGCCTGCTCACCACCATCGCCTGCGGTCCGCGTGGCGAGCCGGTGTACGCGCTCGAAGGCAGCGTGTTCATCGCGGGAGCGGCGATCCAGTGGCTGCGGGACGGCCTGAAGCTCATCGATCACGCGGCCGAGACGGAGCACCTGGCGCTCGACGTCCCCGATACCGGCGGCGTGTACTTCGTGCCCGCGTTCGTGGGGCTCGGCGCGCCCCAGTGGGAGCCGAACGCGCGCGGGACGATCGTCGGCGTCACCCGGGGGACGGCGCGTGCTCACCTCGCCCGCGCGGCGCTCGAAGCGATGGCCTTCAGCACCAAGGATGTGCTGGACGCGATGACGGCCGACGCGAAGCTGCGGCTGCACGCGCTGCAGGTGGACGGCGGCGCCGCGGCGAACGATTTCCTCATGCAGTTCCAGGCCGACCTGCTTGGCGTGCCGGTGGCCCGCCCCGACGTGATCGAGACCACCGCGCTCGGCGCCGCCGCGCTCGCGGGCCTCGCGCTCGGCGTGTGGCGGGCGCCGCAGGAGTTCCTCGCTGGGCGGCGCTTCAAGCGCTTCGTCCCCGGCGCCAAAGCGGCCGGCGTGCGCGCCCGGGAACGCGAGTGGCGGCGCGCGGTTGGAACCGCGCTCCACTGGGCCGCCGCCGGGAGCACCCGCCGCGCATGAGGCCACCGCTGATCGCCGTCGTGGGGGGCAGCACCTGCTCCACCGAGGAAGCGGAGTGGGCGGCTGCCGTCGGGCGGCTCCTGGCCGAGCGCGGCGCGGTGCTCGTGTGCGGCGGCTTGGGCGGCGTGATGGAGGCGGCCGCCAGGGGGGCCAAGCAGGGCGGCGGGCTCACCATCGGCATTCTCCCGGGCGGCGATCCGGACGACGCGAACCCCAGCATCGATGTGGCGATCGCGACCGGGATGGGAGAGATGCGCAACGCGCTCCTGGTGCGCGCGGCGAGGGCGGTCATCGCCATCGGCGGCGGCTGGGGGACGCTGTCCGAGATCGCCCTGGCCCAGCGCATAAGGACCCCTGTGGTCGGGCTTCATGATGCTTTCACGTCCACGGTGGAGATTCCGCGGGTGCAGCGGCCGGAGGAGGCCGTGCGGTGGGCCCTGGAGCAGGCGGACCGACGGGAGGTATAATTGACCGTATGAACGCGGGAACCAAGTTCGCCATCGGCGCGGTGCTCATCGTCGGCTCGGTGGGCTACCTCATGGCCTCCGGGGTGAAGGAAACGGGGCAGTATTACTTCACGCCCAGCGAGCTGTCGCAGAAGATCGCCGTCGACCGTTCCTTCTATGACGTCGGGATGAAGGTGGGCGCACGGGTGGTCCCCGGGAGCGTGACGCGCGACGTCGCCACGCAGACCCTGCGCTTCCAGGTGACCGACGGCACCGTACGCTATCCGGTGGTGTTCCACGGCCTCCCCCCCGACACCTTCAACGATTCGGTCGAGGTGGTGGTGGAGGGGCGGCTGCAGAAGGACGGCGTGATCTACGCGACCAACGTGCTGGCGAAGTGCGGGTCGCGCTACGAAGCGGTGCCCAAGGCCTAGATGACCGTCCTCGGCACGCTGGTCCTCTGGCTCGCCTTCCTGATCGGCGTATGGGGCGGGCTGGCGGGCCTGGTGGGCGGCTGGAAGGCCCGGCCGGACCTGCAGCGGAGCGCCCGGCACGCGGTGTTCGCGATGTGCGGGGCGCTGCTCGTGGCCGTCGCCTCGCTCGAATGGGCGCTGTTCCAGCACGACTTCAACGTCGAGTACGTCGCGGCCTACACGAGCCGCAATCTCCCGATCTTCTACACCTGGTCGGCGCTGTACGCGGGCCAGAAGGGGAGCCTGCTCTTCTGGTCCACGGTGTTGACCGTGTTCGGCTCGCTCGCGCTGGCGCTGACGCCGCGCCGCCACCGCGAGCTCCTCCCCTACGTGGCCGCGGTGGTGTCGATCGTCGCGGCGTTCTTCGTGTCGGTGATGCTGTTCGGCCAGGCGAATCCGTTCCAGCGCCTGCCCTACACGCCGCTCGACGGCAACGGCCTGAACCCGCAGCTGCAGAACCCCGGCATGGTGTTCCACCCGCCGATGCTGTACCTCGGCTACATCTCGATCACCATCCCCTACGCGTTCGCGATGGCGGCGCTGCTCTCGAAGCGGCTGGACGCCGACTGGCTGGTCGCGATCCGCAAGTGGACGCTCCTGTCCTGGCTGTTCCTGTCGATCGGCATCTGCCTCGGCATGTGGTGGGCCTACGTGGAGCTCGGCTGGGGCGGCTACTGGGCCTGGGACCCGGTCGAGAACGCGTCGCTCCTCCCGTGGCTCACGATGACCGCGTTCCTCCACTCGGTCATGATCCAGGAGAAGCGCGGAATGCTGAAGAAGTGGAACCTCGCGCTCATCATCGGCTCGTGGCTGCTGTCGATCTTCGGGACGTTCATCACGCGCTCCGGCGTGATCTCCAGCGTGCACTCGTTCACCCAGTCGAACGTCGGCTACTTCTTCCTGTTCTTCCTGATCGTCGCGGGCACCGCGAGCTTCGCGCTGTACGCGAGCCGGCTGCCGCTCCTCACCGCGGAAGCCACGCTCGAGTCGATGGTGAGCCGGGAAGCGAGCTTCCTCTTCAACAACCTGCTGTTCATCGGGATCGCGTTCTCCGTCCTGTGGGGCACGTTGTTCCCGATCCTGTCGGAGCTGGTGCAGGGGACGAAAGTCACGGTGGGGCCGCCGTTCTTCAACCAGGTGAACATTCCCCTGGGCCTGGCGCTGCTCGCGCTCACCGGCATCGGGCCGCTCATCGCATGGCGCCGCGCGTCGCTCCCGAATCTCGAGCGCCAGTTCGCGGTCCCGGCGGCCACGGGCACGTTCGCGATCCTGATCCTCCTCGTCGCGGGGATGCGGGACTTCTACGCGCTGGTCGCGATCGCGCTCGGCGCCTTCGTGCTCGCCACCGTGGTGCAGGAGTTCGCCCGCGGGGCGCGGGCCCGGCACCGCCAGTACGGCGAGGGCTGGGCGCTCGCGCTCGGCCGGCTGCTCGCCCGCAACCGGCGGCGCTACGGCGGCTACATCGTGCACACGGGGATGGTCATCCTGTTCGTCGCGTTCGCGGGCATGGCGTTCAAGACCGACACCGAGGCCACGCTCCGCCCCGGCGAGTCCGCCACCATCAAGAGTCCCTACGGCTGGACGTACACGCTCACGCACCTCGGCATCTCGCAGTACGACGCCCTGAACCGCAAGGTCACGGCGGCCACCCTCGACGTGAGCCGCGACGGTCGGCGGCTCGGCATCCTCACCACCGAGAAGCGCCAGCACGTCGACGCCCTCGGCCGCGACACGTTCCAGCCGTCCACCGAGGTCGGCATCCGCAGCGACCTGCGGGAGGACCTGTACGTCGTGCTCGCCGGCGTCGTGAACGGCACCGAGCAGGCGGTGTTCCGCTTCACCATCAACCCGCTGGTGTGGTGGGTGTGGTACGGCGGCATGGTGCTCGCCGTCGGCGGGCTGATCGTGATGTGGCCGGGAGGCTCGCCCGCCGCCAAGCGGTCGCAAGCCGGGTACTCGGTGCGCTTGGTGGGGGAGCAATGAAGCCGGTTAGGCGGTTAGACGGTTGGGCGGTTAGGAGAACGCTGACGCGCCGGGGATTCCTGGCGGCCGGCCTCGGATTGCTAACCGCCTGTCCGCCTAACCGCCTAACCGCCCAGACTCCCGATTCTCTCCCGGGCACCGGGCCTTCGGGGAAGCTCTGGGATCCGTCTCGCGCCGGGAGACCGCTCTCTCCTGTGACGGCCGCCGACAACGACGCCGCGATCCAGGCGATCGAGAAGCAGATCCGCTGCACCTGCGGCTGCAACCTGGACGTGTACACCTGCCGCACCACAGACTTCACCTGCGGCACGAGCCCCGCGATGCACCGCCACGTGGTGGCGCTCGCTGAACGGGGACAGACGGCGCAGCAGATCATCGAGCAGTTCGTGAAGGAGAACGGCGTCGCGATCCTGATGGCGCCGCCCAAGCGCGGCTTCAACCTCGCTGGCTACTTCGTGCCCTCGGTGCTCATCGTGGTCGCGGGCGTGATCCTGGCGCTGGTGCTGCGCCGGTGGTCGCGGGCCGCGAACGCCGCCCGGGTCGCCCCCGAGCCGTTCGCGGGCGTCGCCGCCTCGCCGGACGAGCTCGAGCGCCTGCGGCGCGAGCTCGAGCGGCTGTCCGTCTGACCGGGATGCTCGAGCTCACCGTCGGGATCCTGCTCGCCGCAGGGGCGGTCTACTATGTCCTGCGGCCGATCCTCCATCCTGAGCTCGGGGGACGGGGGACGGGGGAGGGGGGAGGGGGAGGGGTGGACGAAGGGGAGGATCCCGAGGACGACTTCTCGCCGCGCGCCGTGGCGCTTCGGGCCCTGAAAGAAATTGAATTCGACCGGGCGACGGGGAAGCTCGCCGACGCCGACTACGATGCGTTGAAGGCGAAGTACACCAGCGAAGCACTCGCTGCATTGCGGGTGGAGAGTGGGACGGGGGAGGGGGGACGAGGGACGGGTCGCACGCACGTTTCCACCCATCCCCCGTCCCCCGTCCCTCGTCCCGCCTGCCCCACGCACGGTCCCCGCCCCGAATCCGACGCCCAGTTCTGCTCCGAATGCGGCCGCCGGCTCGCCACGGCGCCCGGTTACTGCGCCCGCTGCGGCACGTCGCTGGAGCGCGACGCCCACTACTGCCACGCCTGCGGAGCGCGCGTCGCGGCGTGAAGCGGCGCGTGATCGATCTCACCCCTTAACATCGGCTGCGGGTGGGCGTCTGCATTCCCGGACTTCAACGGGAGACGCTCACGCATGCGGAAGACTTCTTACCTCGCCGCGGTCGCGGGGCTCGCCGCGCTGGCGGTCGCCTGCAGCGAGGGCACCGCCCCGCTCGCGGACCAGAACCAGGTGTTCGCGGCCGAGCAGGAGCAGCTCGGCGCCATGGTCGAGACCGATTTCGGCACGGCGGGCGCCGCCGCGACCGCCGCGAGCCCGGCGCCCGGCGGCTCGGGCGTCCTGGCCGACCTGACGGCGAGCGGGACGGACACCGCGCCCAGCTTCTGGGGTCGACTCCGCGTCGTCCCGGGCGGCCCGCGGCCGGTGTACCACCGTGACGTCACGATCCGCAACGACTCGGCGTTCGTCGAACACGACGTCACCTTCGAGGGCCTGTTCCTCGCGGACACGAGCGCCGACGGCGTGTTCAACCCCACGACCAAGCCCCTCGCCGACCGCATGACCCAACAGGCGGTGCTGGTGCGCGACGCCGCCCGGCGCTACGGCTGGCGTGTGGTGGCGTTGTCGCCGCAGGATTGGACGGTCGTGGATCCGAGCAGGCAGACCGTGGCCGTGACGAACGTCAGGGTCTATCGGAACGGCGCCCTGCTCGTCGAGGTGACCGACCCCACGGCGCTGCTCGACGTGACGGGCCGCATCCCGCGGTTTCACCTCGGCGACACCGTCACGGTCGTCGCCGCCGTGACGAACACGACCGGCAGCGGCTTCACGCCTCCCAGCTTCGTGTTCCTGCACGTCCGCCACGCCGATCTCAGCGGCACGAGCTGGCGCCGCGTACCGATGGCCGAGAACGGGGACGGCACCTACGAACGGAACTGGGTCGTGCGCCGGACGGGGATCGACCGCTTCGTGGTGGACGCCCTCGATGCGGCGACCCTGCTGCTGGGAACGGCCGACAACTACCGCGCGAACGAGGTCGGGATTCCGTATCGGATAGAATAGGGCGGCAAGGGCGGCAGGGACGGCATGGGCGGCACGGGCGGCAGGCTGGGCACTGGTACACGCCCTGCCGCCCTTGCCGTCTTTGCCGCCCTTGATTATCAGTGTGCGACCTTACAACCGAGGAGCGCGTGTGTGACGAGGCCAACAGTGCGGGTCGGGATCGTGCTCGCGGGGCTGGCGCTGGTGGCGACGTCGGCTCAGGCTCAGCGCCGGATGCGGGGCGGGCGCGCGGTGATGGTCGATCGGCCGTCCGTCGGCCCGCGGGTGGGCTACGACTTCGACGCGGACCACGTGTTCGTGGGCGGCCAGTTCAACCTGCCCGTGGGGAGGCGCTGGGCGCTCGTGCCGTCCGCCGAGTTCTACACCGGCGTGACCGGCACGCCGTACCGGCTGAACGCGGACCTCAAGTATCATCCGCCGACGGTGTACGGGTTCTTCTATTTCGGCGTCGGGTTCGCCTACCTGCACGCCTCGGGCGGGAGCGATTCGGGGGCGGACATCTTCGCGGGCTGGGAGGGCCGCCGGGCGCGGCCGTTCAAGCCGTTCCTCGAAGGGAAGTTCGTCTTCGCCGACAACACGTCGTTCAACATCCTGGCGGGGATCAACTTCCCGCTGTAGCTAGAACTCGAAGCCCTCCATCCGCTTCAGGCCGATCCGGAGCGGGACGACGGTCGCCGCCGCGCACAGGGCGGCGGCGACCGCGAACCAAGCGATCATCCACGCGTCGATGACCACGGGCTGACCCTCATACACGGCGCGCACGTACGTGTAGACGGCCTGCCACAGGGCCATGATCACCGCGCCGAGCAGCGCGATCGTGGTCATCATGTACACCAGCCCGCCGAACGACGTGGGGATCTGCGCCGCGTTCTCGGTCTCGAACTGCGGGTAGAGGGCGCCGAACCCGAGCGCCAGCGCCGCGATCGCGAGCGTGAGGCCGCAGATCGTCACCAGCCCGACGATCATCATGAACGGCCGCACCTGCAGCAGCACGTTGGTCAGTCCCGTGAGGAGCAGCGCCAGCCCGAGCAGTGGGACCGTGCCCACCCAGTACTTGGACCAGAGCAAGGCGCGCAGGTCGAGCGGGCTCGAGCGCAGCAGCCACATATGCCGGCCTTCGAGCGAAACGGCCGGGAAGATGAACCGCGCCGCGATGGCGGCGAGCACGAACCCCGCGAGGCCGAGGTTCAGGAACGACACCAGCGTGACGTAGAAGAAGCCGACGGACTCGCCGCGGTGCAGCGGCAACGCCTTGATGTTGAACAGGTAGACCACCACCAGGGCGGCGAGCAGGATCAACTGGCTCCACTGCGTCGTGTCGCGGAAGAAGAGCTTGATGTCCTTGATCACGAATTCCCGTTTGGCGACGGGGAGGAACCCGAGCAGCGTGCCGACCGTCCAGCGCCACCAAGTGCCCCGCACGAACCGCTCCGCGCCTTCCTGTGCCTTGGTGAACCCCGGGGCGAAGAGCTCGCGGTGCAGCATGGCGCCCAGCGTCACGAACGCCGCCGCCGTGGTCCACAGCAGGGCGAGGGGCAGGGGATCGACCGGGCCGCGCAGGAAGGTCATGATCGCGCGGGTCGTCCACTCGCTCGGCAGGAACGGCGACGTCGGTGTCCGGAGCACCGCGATGAAGTCGAGCAGGTTGCGGAACCCCTCGGGCGATGCGAGCCGCTCGGGCCGGATGATGCGGAACAGCAGGATCAGCCCCGCCCCGGCGCCGAGTGCGATGATCGAGAGCAGGTCGCGCGTGCGCCGCGCGGGAAAGATGTTGACGAGGACGAGGGTGAGGGCCGACCCGGCGACGGCGGGCAGCACGAGCATCGGCACCAGGGCGAGGACGGCGTACGGCGCGAACAGGACGCCGCCGCGGTAGATGACCCCGTACGCGGCGAGGATCGGGACCGCCATCAGCGCCACCATCCACGACGAGTGGAGCAGCGTCTCCCCGAGCTTCGCGAGGTAGATCCGCAGCCAGTCCACCGGCGCCGAGACGAGGAGGTCGAGGTCCTTCGCGAGGAAGAAGCTCGACAGGGCTGTGATGACGTTGGAGAGCACCAGGATCGCGATGAACGAGAGCAGCACGAGCCCCAGCAGCTTTCCGGCGAGCAGCGGACCCAGCTCCTCCACGCCGCGGAAGTACTTGAGGATCTTGTAGAGCACCCCGTACACGCCGCCCCAGAAGGCGAGCCCCACCACCACGAGGGTGAGCAGCTTCCCCGAGCCGCCGCGCGAGCGCTCCTCGCGGATCCGCTGCAGGGCGGTGCGCCACTTGGGCTCGAGCACGAGCCACAGCGTCGGCTGCGTCACGCCGCGTCGCTCGCCGTGCCCAGCACCTCCACCAGCTCGCGCACGTGCGCGCCGCCCGTGAGCTTCAGGAACAGCTCCTCGAGACTCGCGTCGCCGGAGCGGTGTTGCCGCCGCAGGTCGTCCACCGTCCCCTCCGCCACGATCTTGCCGTGCTGGATGATGGCGACGCGGTCGCACATCGCCTCGGCGACCTCGAGCGTGTGCGTGCTCATGAGCACCGTGCCGCCACGCGCCACGAACTGCCGGAAGATGTCCTTCAGCAGGCGCGCCGCCTTGGGGTCGAGCCCCACCATCGGCTCGTCCACGACGATGTACTGCGGCCGGTGGATCAGCGCGCTCGAGATGATCAGCTTCTGGCGCATCCCGTGGCTGTACGCCTCGATCAGCTCGTCCTTCCAGCTCGCGAGCTCGAACACCTCGAGCAGCTCCGTGATGCGCCGCTCGATCGCGTCGCCTTCCTGCCCGTACAGCCCCGCCACGAACCGCAGAAACTCGACTCCGGTGAGCTTGTCGTACACGAACGGGCGGTCGGGAATAAACCCCAGCCGGCGCTTTGCCGCGATCGGGCTGGTGTGCACGTCGTCCCCGCCCAACAGCACCCGGCCGTCCGTGGGGCGCAGGATGCCGGCGATCATCCGCAGCGTGGTGGTCTTGCCGGCCCCGTTCGGGCCGAGGAAGCCGTAGAGCACGCCCCCCGGCACCTCGAGCGAGATGTCGTCCACGGCGACGAAACTGCCGTAATGCTTGGTGAGGTTCTCCAGCCGGATCATAGCACCTCGAGCTTCAGGCGCCCGACGAGGCGGAGCAGCTCCACCTGCCGGGCCAGGCCGCCGACGGTGAACCGCAGGTGCGCGGCGTCGGCGGGGAACTGATCGAGCGTCGGGTCCACGGCGACCCAATCGCCCAGGTACACCTCGGGCCACGCGTGATAGTAAAAGCGGCCCCCCAGATACACGAGGCCGGCCGCCGCCCGGGCCGGCAGCCCGGCCGCCCGCGCCAGCGCCACGTACAGCACGGTGTGCTCGTTGCAATCGCCCCGGCGCGCCTCGAGCACCTGCACGGCGCTCGGCACGCTCACCGTGACCCGGCGCTCCAGATGCGCGTGCACCCAGTCGGCGAGCAGGCGGGCGGCGCGGAGGGGGTCCCGCTCGCGCCCCACGATCAGCCGCGCCTGGGCCGCGATCCGCGGGTCGTCGCTCTGGATCAGGGGCTCGGGCGCGAGGGAGGGGGCGAGCGCCGGGTCCCGCGCCGGGAGGCGGTAGCGCGGGGCCAGCACCACCGCCGTTTCGCGCCGCACCTCCAGCGTGTCGCCGAGCAACCGCTGCCGGCCGCTCCCGAGGTTGAACCCCGCGAGGTCCACCCCGCCGAGCCGCACGCGCAGGCGCGACAGCGTGTCGGGGCGCAGCCGCACCCCGGCGGCGATGGCCGTGGCCGCGATCACGTCGCCAGGGTCGGACGTGCGGCTCGCCCGGACCACCCGCGCCGTGTCGCGCTGCCGGAAGTTCACGAACGCCAGCTCGAACGCCGAGCGCTCCATGGTGAACCCCGCCGGCGTTTCTGCGCGCACGATGTGCCCCTGTGCGTCCACCCACGCGCGGGTGCGCATGCCCTTCACGTCCTGCTCGATCCGGAAGGCGTGCACCGTGTCGAAGCGCACGGGCACCCAGGCCATCGCGGTGGAGTCGTACCCCGCGCTGTCGGCCACGACGAGGGTCGACTCCGCCGCCACCTGCACGGCCACGTCGCGCTGCGCGAGAAGCAGCGGATCGAACACCCGCACCGCGTAGCGCTTGCCGACCTTCAGCTCGCCCCCGAACGCGAGCCGCAGCGGCAGCAGGGAGGGGATGACGATGGGCTGCGCCAGCGGGACGCGGGTGGTCTGGGAGTCCGGCCCGACGAGGAGCGTCAGGATCAGCACCGTGTCGCCGCTCACGACGCCGCGCACCGCGAAGCGGCCGAGGTCGCCGTCGAACCGCGCGTCCACTCGCTGGAGCCGCAGCGCGCGGCTCACCGCGGCGCGGCTCATGGCGGTGGTGCGGTGCATCGTGCCGAGCGCCGGCACGTCGAGCACCAGCACGTCGGTCACCTGGAGCGCGGTGCCGAGCGTGTCGATCGTGGAAGAGGCGAAGCCGACCTGCTGGCCGCCGACGTCGAGGCGGTAGTAGACCGCTCCGGGCGGCACGCTCAGGGCGGCCTCGGCCAGGCGGGCGCCCGTCGAGCGGAACAGCTCGCGCTTCACGAGCCAGCCGAGGGACCCGGCCCACGCGACCAGGATCGCCGCCGCCCAGCCGCGGCGGGTCACGCCTCAGCGGCCCCGCCGCGCCGCAGCGCGGCCTCGAACACGGCGCGGTCCTCCGGCGTCTCGACGACGAACGACACGTTCGCGGGGTACACGGCTCCCCCCCCTCCGAGATGGGCCTGGAGCACCTGCACCATGACGTCGGCGGCGTCCTCGACCGACAGGTTGCCCGCGCCGGTGCCGATCGGCGGCACGGTGAGGCTCGCGAACTCCCACTCCCGCGCCTGCTCGAGCGCCGACTGCCACGCGCGGGCCACCCCCGCGCGGCTCACGGGCTCGGTGTCGCTCTGGATCACGGCATGGATCACGAATTCCGCCGGCAGGTCGCCCCCGCCCGCCGTCACCACCGCCGCACCGACCGCCAGCTCCTTCTGGACCCGCAGGCGGCTGGCGAACTCCGCGCCGCCCACCTGTTCGAGCCGGCGCACCACCGGCGTCGTCGGATCGAGACGGACCGTGGCGGGGCGGACGATCGCGTCGGCGGCGAGGAACGCGAGATCGTCCACGACCACGCGGATCACCTGCCGGCGGCCTCCCGCGAGCGCCGATACATCCGCGTCGCCTCGTCGGGACGGTTGAGCCGGTCGAGCACGATCCCGAGGCCGTACAGCGCCTTGACGTTGCGGGGCTCGAGCTCGACCGCGCGCTCGTAGGCCGCCAGGGCGCCGCGGAGGTCGTCCACGTGGTTCAGGGCCTCGCCGAGGTAATACCAGGCGACCGCGCGACCGGGGTCCGCTTCCGCGGCGCGCCGCAGCCGCAATACCGCTTCGCTCCACAGGCCCTTCCGGGAGAGGAGCACGCCGAGGGCCGTGAGCGCTTCGCCGTGGGCGGGAGCGTCCCGCAGCACGCGCTCGTAGTCGCGCTGCGCGGCGGCGTAGTGTCCTGCCGCCGCCAGCCGCCCCGCCCGCTCCACCAGCGACGCCGCGCTCTCGGGTTCCGCGGCGACCGGCTCCGCAGGGCCCGGTGCGGGGGTCTCTGCGGCGGGCGCCGGCGGGGGCGGCTCGGCCGTCGGTTCGACCGGCAGCTCCACTTGGATGGGCGGCGGCAGGCTGGCGCGCGCCACGTCGGCCGGCGACGCGATGGTGCTGGTGTCCGTGAGCGACTCCGCTTCCTCCATCAGCTCGGCCGCCACCCGGGCCCGCTCGGCCGCCGACTGCCACCGCGGCTCCCGCTTGCGGATCACCCCACCACCTCGCTCGTCAGCCAGGAGAGGTAGAGATCCAGCCCGCGCTCGACCGGCAACGCGAGCAGCTCCGGCACCTGGTAAGGGTGCTTTGCCCGCACCGCCGCGCACAGCGCGTCCCATTTCGACTCGTCGGTCTTGAGCAGCACGACCACCTCGGCTTCCTCGGTCACCGCCCCCTCCCACCGGTAGATCGAGCGCGCTCCGGAGAGGAGCGTGCCGCAAGCTACCAGCCGGTCCGCGACGAGCGCGGCGACGAGCGTCCGCGCCTCGCCCTCGGTCGCGAGCGTCGTCAGCACCACCAGCGCGGTGTGAGCCATGGAGGGAGGGCTAACGTAGGGAACCGGAGGGGGTTAAGCAAGAGAATCGGCGGTAGAGGGCGGTAGAGGGCGGTAGAGGCGGCGCTCCGTCGTCCGCCGTCTCCCCCCTCTACCGTCTTCTACCGCCCTCACCCCGAGAGTTGACCGGGACACCGTGAACCATCTAGCCTGAAAGTCTATGTCCAGCGACGCACTGATCGTTCGCGGCGCCCGCGAGCACAACCTCAAGAACATCACCGTCGAGATCCCCCGGAACAGCCTCACCGTGATCACCGGGCTCTCCGGATCGGGGAAGTCGTCGCTCGCGTTCGACACGATCTACGCCGAGGGGCAGCGCCGCTACGTCGAGTCGCTGTCCGCCTACGCCCGCCAGTTCCTCGGCCTGATGGAAAAGCCCGACGTGGACGCGATCGAGGGCCTCTCTCCCGCGATCTCGATCGAGCAGAAGTCGGCGGGGCACAACCCGCGCTCCACCGTCGGGACGATCACCGAGGTCTACGACTACCTGCGGCTGCTGTGGGCCCGCCTGGGGACGCCGCACTGCCCCCGGGATGGCTCCCCGATCGAGCGCCAGAGCGCGTCGCAGATCGCCGATCTGGTGCTCACGTGGCCCGAGGGAACGAAGATCGAGGTGCTGGCCCCCCTCGTCCGCGGCCGCAAGGGCGAGTTCCGGGAGGTGTTCGAGGCGGCGCGCAAGCAGGGATTCGTGCGCGTGCGGGTGGACGGCGAGACATACGATCTCGCGCAGACGCCCAAGCTCAACCGGCGCCAGAACCACGACATCGCGGTGGTGGTGGACCGCCTCGTCGTGCACCGGGGGGACCGCGGCCGGCTCGCCGACTCGATCGAGACGGCGCTCAAGGCCGCCGACGGGACGGTGGAGGTCGTGCACGGGGCGAAGTCCACGCTCTTCTCCGAGCGCTACGCCTGTCCCACGTGCGGGCTGTCGCTCCCCGAGCTCGAGCCGCGGCAGTTCTCGTTCAACTCGCCGTTCGGCGCCTGCCCCGAGTGCTCGGGCCTGGGGACGCGGCGCGAGGTGAACCCCGACCTCGTGCTGGGCGACGCGAGCCTCTCGATCCTCGAAGGGGTGATCCTCCCCTGGGGGGAGCCGAGCGGCTACCTGCGGAAGGTGGTCCTGCCGAGCCTCGCGCGCGCGTTCAAGTTCGACTTGAACGCGCCGTGGAAGGATCTGCCGGCGGCGGGGAAGAAGGTTGTGCTGTACGGCGCGCCGGGAAAGACGCTCACGTTCCAGTATTCGAGCGAGCGCTGGCACGGGGAATACGAGTCCGGGTGGGACGGCGTTCTGAAGTACGTGGAGCGGCGCTACCGGGAGACCGCCTCCGACAGCGTGCGGGAGCAGCTCGAGGAGTTCATGGTGGAGCAGCCCTGCCCGGCGTGCGGCGGCAAGCGGCTCAAGCCCGAGAGCCTGTCGGTGCTGCTGCACGGCAAGAGCATCGGCGACGTGGTCGAGCTGCCGGTGACCGACGCGCTCGCGTTCTTCGAGAGCGTCCCGCTGCGCGGCAACGGCCGCGCGGGGGGAGGGGGGGGCCTCGATCCCGAGATCGCCCGGCCGATCCTCAAGGAGGTGAACGACCGGCTCCGCTTCCTGCGCAACGTGGGCCTCGAGTACCTCACGCTGGGGCGGTCCGCCGACTCGCTCTCGGGCGGCGAGGCGCAACGCATCCGGCTGGCCACGCAGATCGGCAGCCGGCTGGTGGGCGTGCTCTACATCCTCGACGAGCCGTCCATCGGGCTCCACCAGCGGGACAATGGGCGGCTGCTCACAACGCTGAAGGAGCTGCGCGACCTGGGCAACACCGTGCTGGTGGTGGAGCACGACGAGGAGACGATCCGCACCGCGGACCACGTCGTCGATCTCGGGCCCCGCGCCGGGCGGCACGGGGGCGAGGTCGTGGTCGAGGGGCCGCTCCAAGCCGTGCTCGAGCACCCCGACTCCCTCACCGGGCGGTACCTGCGCGGTGAGCTGCGTATCCCGGTTCCTCCCCGGCGCCGCACGGCCGACCCCGAGCGCACGCTCGCGGTGATCGGCGCGCGCCAGCACAACCTCCGCGACCTGACGGTCGAGTTCCCGCTCGGCCTGTTCGTGGCCGTGACCGGCGTCTCCGGCTCTGGCAAGTCCACGCTCGTGACGGACATCCTCTACCGCGCGCTCGCGCGGCACTTCTACCGCGCCAAGGTGATGCCGGGCGCACACGACCGCCTGGCCGGCCTCGAGCACATCGACAAGGTGATCGACATCGACCAGAGCCCGATCGGGCGCACGCCCCGGTCCAATCCGGCGACCTACACGGGACTGTTCACGCCGATCCGCGAGCTGTTTACCTACCTCCCCGAATCGAAGATCCGCGGTTACGGCCCGGGCCGGTTCTCCTTCAACGTGAAGGGCGGGCGCTGCGAGGCGTGTCAGGGCGACGGCCTCGTGAAGGTGGAGATGCACTTCCTGCCCGACGTGTACGTGCCGTGCGAGGTGTGCAAGGGACGGCGCTACAACCGCGAGACGCTCGAAGTGCGGTATAAAGGAAAGTCGATCGCCGACGTGCTCGACATGTCGGTGGCCGAGGCGCTGGACTTCTTCGAGAACCAGCCGCGCATCCGCACGAAACTGGAGCTCCTGAACGACGTAGGACTGGGGTACATCCACCTCGGCCAGTCGGCGACGACCCTGTCCGGCGGCGAGGCGCAGCGGGTCAAGCTCGCCACCGAGCTGGCCAAGCGCGACACGGGCCGTACCCTCTACATCCTAGACGAGCCGACGACGGGCCTGCACTTCGAGGACGTGCGCCTGCTGCTCGAGGTGCTGCACCGGCTGGTGGACAAGGGGAACACGGTGGTCGTGATCGAGCACAACCTGGACGTCGTGAAGACCGCCGACTGGGTG
>DASWDP010000006.1:0-8533 GCA_036395195.1 Gemmatimonadales bacterium
TAGACGCCGAGGCGCCGAGACGCCGAGTGGACGGTGAGGGGCGAGTGGAGAGGTGATCCACTCGCCCCTCGCACCTTATATCCACTTGGCGTCTCGGCATCTTGGCGTCTACCTTGGCGTCTCACCCCTCTCGCGCGTAGCTTCCTCTCGCATGCCAGTCCCCGTCACCCTGGATGGCCGTTCTCTTTCGATCGAAGACGTCGTCTCGGTCGCGCGCCACGCCGCGCCTGTCGCGGTCGCGCCGGCGGCCGTCGCCGCCGTGGGGGCCTCCCGCCGGACGGTGGAAGCCGCGATCGCGCGCGGCGAAACGATCTACGGCGTAACCACGGGGTTCGGCAGGCTCGCGCACGTGCGCATCAGGCCCGACCAGGCGCGCCAGCTGCAACTCAATCTCATCCGCAGTCACGCTTCGGGCGTGGGCGCGTCGCTGTCCGTCGAGACGGTCCGGGCGATGATGCTGCTGCGCGCCAACGTGCTGTTGCGCGGGACGAGCGGCGTGCGGCCCGTGCTCCCCGAACTGATCGTCGAGATGCTCAACCGGCAGGTGCACCCGCGCGTCCCCTCGCAGGGCAGCGTGGGGGCGTCGGGCGATCTGGCGCCGCTCGCGCACCTGGCGCTCGCGATGATCGGGGAGGGGGAGGATGGCGCCGCGCTCAAGGCGAAGGGGCTGCGCCCCCTCACGCTCGAGGCCAAGGAGGGTCTCGCGTTCGTGAACGGGACCCAGGCGCAGACGGGGCTCGCGGCGCTGCTCGTCCACGACGCGTGGGTATTGTGGCGCACGGCGCACGCCGCCGCCGCGATGAGCCTCGAGGCGGTGCGGGGCACGCCCGAGCCGTTCGACGCGCGCATCCAGGACGCGCGGCCGCATCCCTTCCAGCAGCGCTCGGCGGCGCTGTTGCGCGACCTGCTCGCCGACTCGCAGATCCGCGAGTCGCACCGCGAGAACGATCCGCGCGTGCAGGACGCGTACTCGCTGCGCTGCACGCCCCAGGTGCTGGGCGCCGTCGGCGAGGGGCTGGGGTTCGCGGAGCGGCTGGTCGCGACCGAGCTGAACGCCGCCACCGACAATCCGCTCGTATTCGACGGCGAGGTGCTCTCGGGCGGCAACTTCCACGGCCAGCCGATCGCGTTGGCGCTGGACGTCGCGGGGATCGCGCTCACGACCCTCGCCGGCCTCGCCGAGCGGCGGCTCGAGCGGATCGTCAATCCCGACCTGTCGTCGGGCCTGCCGGCCTTCCTCGCGCGGGACCCCGGCATCGAATCGGGCTTCATGACGCCCCAGATCGCGGCGGCCGCGCTGGTCGCCGATTGCCGGGTGCTGGCCACGCCGGCGAGCGTGCAGTCGGTGCCCACCGAGGGGAACCAGGAGGACGTCGTGCCCATGGGGATGAGCGCGGCGTGGAAGGCGGAGCGGATCCTCGAGAACGCGGCGCGGATCGTGGCGATCGAGCTGCTCGCGGGGGCGCAGGGGTTGGAGTTCTTGAAGCCCCTCGCGCCGGGGCGCGGTGTGGCCCGGACCTATGCGGCGCTGCGCCGCGAGGTGTCCGCGCTCGACGGCGACCGCCCGTTCACGGGAGACATCGAACGGATCGCCGCGGGCATTCGGGCGGGGAAGTTCGATCCGGAGGCAGCGCGAGCATGACGGCGCCGCGAACCGTCCGAGCGCCACGAGGGCCCGCTCGGACCTGCAAAGGTTGGGTTCAGGAAGCGGCCCTGCGGATGCTGATGAACAACCTCGACCCCGACGTAGCCGAGCGGCCCGACGACCTGGTGGTCTACGGCGGCACGGGAAAGGCGGCGCGCGACTGGGCGTCGTTCGACGCGATCTGCCGCACGCTCCTCACGCTGGCCGACGACGAGACCCTGCTCGTGCAGTCGGGCAAGCCCGTGGGCGTGTTCACCACGCACCCCGACGCGCCGCGCGTGCTCATCGCAAACGCGAACCTCGTCGGCCGGTGGGCGACGTGGGAGGTGTTCCGCGAGCTCGAGCGGAAGGGCCTGATCATGTACGGCCAGATGACCGCGGGCTCGTGGATCTACATCGGCACCCAGGGCATCCTCCAGGGGACCTACGAGACGTTCGGCGCGGTGGCCCGGCGGCACTGGGGCGGGGAGGGGGGGGACTCGCTGCGCGGCCGGATCGTGGTGACGGGCGGGCTCGGCGGGATGGGGGGCGCGCAGCCCCTCGCCGCCACCATGAACGAGGGCGTGTGCCTCGCGGTCGAGGTGGATCCGGCGCGGGTCGAGCGCCGGCTCGCGACGCGCTACCTCGATCGCTCGACGCCGTCGCTCGACGAGGCGCTGCGTTGGTGCGAGGAGGCGAAGCAGGCCGGCGGGGCGCTCTCGGTCGGGCTGATCGGCAACTGCGCCGAGGTGCTGCCGGAGCTCGCGCGCCGCGGCTGGGTGCCCGACGTGCTCACCGACCAGACGTCGGCGCACGATCCGCTGAACGGCTACGTCCCCGCCGGGTTGACGGTGGAGCAGGCGGCGGCCCTGCGGCGGCGCGATCCGGAGGAGTACCTGCGGCGCTCGGTCGCGAGCATCGCCTTCCACGTGCAGGCGATGCTGGCGCTGCAACGTGGGGGCGCGGTGACGTTCGACTACGGCAACAACATTCGCGCGCAGGCGCGGGACGCCGGTGTGGCGGACGCGTTCGAGATTCCGGGATTCGTCCCCGAGTACATCCGACCGCTGTTCTGCGAGGGAAAGGGGCCGTTCCGCTGGGTGGCGCTTTCGGGGGAGGCGAAAGACCTGCACCGCACCGATCGACTGGTGTTGGAGCTGTTCCCCGAAAACGAGCACCTCCGCCGCTGGATCCGGCTGGCGCAGGAGCGCGTGACGTTCCAGGGGCTGCCGGCGCGGATCTGCTGGTTGGGGCAGGGGGAGCGCGCCCGGTTCGGCTGCGCGCTCAACGATCTCGTGAAGCGGGGGGAGATCGGCGCGCCGGTCGTGATCGGCCGGGATCACCTCGACACCGGCTCCGTGGCGTCGCCGTTCCGCGAAACGGAGGCGATGCGCGACGGCTCGGACGCGATCGCGGACTGGGCGATCCTCAACGCCTTGCTGAACACCGCGTCGGGAGCGGCGTGGGTGTCGTTCCATCACGGCGGCGGAGTGGGGATCGGCAACTCGCTGCACGCCGGGCAGGTGAGCGTGGCCGACGGCACGCCGGCGGCGGCGCGGCGACTCGAGCGCGTGCTCACCAACGATCCCGGGATCGGCGTCGCGCGGCACGCCGACGCGGGCTACCCGGAGGCGATCGCGGCGGCGCGCCGGCACGGGATTCGCCTGCCGATGGGCGAGGCGACCGACTGAGCACGCTCCTCGCCGGCGCCCGCCAGATCGTCACCTGCCGCGGGCCGGCGCGCGCGCGGCGCGGCCGCGAGCTGGCCGAGATCGAAGTCCTGCACGACGCGGCCGTGCTGATCGAGGGAGAGCGCATCGCCTGGGTCGGCCCGCGCCGCGAAGCCAGAGACGCCCATTCCGCACTCCGCGTTCCACACTCCGCCTTGGAAGTGGTAGAAGTGCCGGGCGTCCTCTACCCCGGATTCGTGGACTGCCACACGCACGCCGTCTTCGGGATGCCGCGGATCGACGACCACGAGCGCCGCGCCGTTGGCGAAGACTACCAGACGATCGCCGCGCTCGGCGGCGGCATCCTGCAATCGGTCCGGGACCTGCGCGGGCGGCCCGAGGCGGAGCTCGCGCGCCTGACGCGGTCGCGGCTCCAGGCGCTGCTCGCGCACGGCAGCACCACCGTCGAGGTGAAGTCGGGTTACGGCCTCGATGCGGCGGCCGAGCTCAAGCAGCTGCGGGTGATCCGCGAGCTGGCGGCCTCGGAACCCGCGACGCTCGTCCCCACCTTCCTCGCGCACGCAGTGCCCCCGGAGTTCCGCGAGCGCCGGCCCGAGTACTTGCGGCTGCTGTGCGACGAGCTGATCCCCGCGGTTGCGCGGGAGCGCCTCGCCGTCGCGTGCGATGTGTTCTGCGAGCCCGGGTGGTTCGACGTGGCGGAGGCGCGAACGGTGCTCACCGCCGCGCGGCGGCACGGCTTGGGCCTGAAGGTGCACGCCGACGAGCTCGAGGGCTCGGGCGGCGCGGAGCTCGCGGCGGGGCTCGGCGCCCTCTCCGCGGACCACCTCGCAGGCATCTCCGAAGCGGGGGTGCGCGCGCTCGCGGCGAGCGACACCGTCGCGGTGCTGCTGCCCGCCACGATGGTGTTTCTCAGGTCCCGCCGCCAGGCACCGGCGCGCCGGCTGATCGAGGCTGGAGCGGCCGTCGCGCTCGCGACCGACTTCAACCCGGGCACGTCGCCGACGGTCGGACTGCCGCTCGTGATGGCGCTGGCCGTGTCCCAACTCGGGCTGCGGCACGCCGAGGCCCTTGCCGCCGTGACCGTGAACGGCGCCGCGGCGCTGGGGCTGGCGAGCGACCGCGGGCAGATCGCTCCCGGTTTCCGGGCGGACCTGGTGGCGTGCGGCGTGTCAGACTGGCGGGAAGCGGCATACTGGATGGGCGCGAACCTCGTAACCACCGTCTGGACAGGAGGTTCCGCTTGTCCCCTCCGCTCGGCCCCGGTATCTTTAGGGTTCCATGTCGAAGCTTGAGAAGCAAAAAGACAAGGCCCGGGGCCTTGAGACCAAAGACCCCAAGGGGGCCATCGAGGCGTGGCTCGAGATCCTGAAGGAACAGGAGGAGGCGGCCGAGGACAACCCCGACCTTTCCATCTTCAATCGCGTCGGCGATCTCTACCTCAAGGTCAAAGAGCCCGCCAAGGCAGCCGACTACTATGACAAGGCCGTCGACAAGTACGCCGAGCTCGGCTTCCACAACAACGCCATCGCGATGTGCAACAAGGTACTGCGCAACGCGCCCGGGCGGCAGACGACCTACCTGAAGCTGGCGAAGCTGTACGCGGCCAAGGGGTTCATGGCCGAAGCGAAGCAGAACTTCGTCGAGTACGCGGAGCGGATGCAGAAGGCCGGGAAGATCCAGCAGGCGTTCTCGGCGCTGAAGGAGTTCACGGACATCTCGCCCGAGAGCGCGCATCTGCGGCAGATGCTCGAGGAGCATCTCCGCATGTACGGAGCTCCGGAGCGTCGCTCGAGCGCGGGGACGGGGCAACCGTCCTCGAAACCCGAGCCGAAGGAGGACCTCACCAAGTCGGGCCGGCACAAGACCTCGAGCCTGGTCTTCCTCGATCTGGACGAGCCGGCGGCCTCGAAGGCGCCGCCGGGGGCGCGGGCTGCGCCGCCGGCGAAGCCCGCGGCCGCTCCACCCCCGCCGCGCCGGCCCGAGCCCAAGCCGGTGGCGGAGAGTTTGATCGAGCCGGTGACAGCGGAGCCCGACACGTCGCTCGAGATCGAAACCACGAGCCTGGTCGAGGGGCTCGAGCCGACGAACGCGGCGGGGATGCTCGAGGGCCTCGAGATCACGAGCACCGACTTCGGTGACGTGCGACTCGACGCGGGCGACGTGCCCTCGGTGCGGGAGGAAGTGACCGCGGACGACGTGGCGCCGATGGCGGAGCTCGAGCCGACGGTTCCGGCCGAGGCCGACGCGGCGCCCGACGGGGAGCTCGAGCCGCTGCTCGACGGCGAAATCGAGATCGAGACGCCGACGGTGGCGCCCGCCGCACGTTCCGGCGCGGGCTCGCCGCCGCGGGTAACCGTTCCCAGGGCGCCGAAGTTCGAGCCACCCAAGGCGCCGCCGCCCAGGGTGAAGCCCGTCGTCCCCAGGCGCCCTGATCCGCATGCCGCTCCGCCCAAGCGGAAGACGGTGGTCGAAGTGCCGCCGCTCGAGCTCGAGCCGGATTTCGAGACGGAGGCAGCGGCAGGCGGGGGGGGCCACGACGTGGACGACCAGCCGCTCGCGATCGACGAGTCGCGGCACCCCGGCGGGGGCCGGCGGTCGGGGGCGATCGATCTCGGCGCGGACAACGTGATGAGCCAGGGGGACGAGAGCGGGTCGCTCGTGTTCTCCAACATCGACGCGACGCCCGCCAAGTCGACCGTCGAGGAGCTGGAGATGCGAGTCGCGGACGACCCCGACGACCCGGAAGCGCACCAGGCCCTGGGAGAAGCGTTGATCGAGGAAGGGGAGCGCGAGCGCGGCATCGAGGAGCTGGACCTCGCCACCACGGGGTTCGAGAACCGCGGCAACCTGGCGCACGCGCAGGATCTGGTGGACGAGATCCTGCGGCTCGACCCGAACAGCGTGCGGCACCGCCAGAAGCAGGTCGAGTTCGCGTTCAAGGCGGGCGACAAGGCCAAGCTGATCGACGCCTACCTCGAGCTGGCCGACACACTGCTGCGGAGCGATCTGCCCGACAAGGCGCACGCCGTCTACCGGCGCGTGGCGGAGCACGACCCGCGGAACGAGCGGGCCAAAGCCGCGCTCGCGATGCTCGCGCCCGTTTCGTCCCCGGTGCCCGCACGGCCGGCGGCGGCCAGGGCCGCGCGCGGCGCGGGGGGGGACGTGGAGGGGAAGACCGCCCCGAAGGACGCGAAGCTGAAGGTGCGCGACGACGCGGCGGCCGCCGAGACCGAGTTCGTGGACCTGGGTGCGATGATCCTCGAAGAACAGCCGCCCGAGCGCAACACGCGGATGAAGGTAGCCGACGAAGAGCCGACCGGCGACGAGGAGCGCGACTTCCAGGAGATGCTGGCGCGCTTCAAGCAGGGGATCGACGAGAACATCGACGAGGCCGACTTCCAGTCCCACTACGATCTCGGCGTCGCCTTCAAGGAGATGGGTCTCCTGGACGAGGCGATCGCCGAACTGCAGAAGGCGCTGCGCGCGCCCGAGGACAAACTGAAGAGCTCGGAGGCGCTCGGCATGTGCTTCATCGAGAAAGGCGCCTTCGTGGTGGCCGAATCCATCCTGCGGCGCGCGCTGGAGCTGTCCGCCGCGAGCGACCAGGAGCGGCTCGGCATCCTCTACTGGCTGGGTCGGGCGCTGGAGCAGCAGGGCAAGAAAATCGAGGCGCGCGAGCTGTACGGGCGGGTGTTTGCGGTGGACATCCGGTTCATGGACGTGGGCGCGCGCGCCAAGGCGCTGGCCCGTGCGAAGTGACGTGAGCCAGCAGGTCGCGCCGGTCGCGCTCCGGGACATCCAGCGTTCCGTGGCGAGGGAGCTCGAGCGCGTGGCGGGGGAGCTGCGGCGCATCATCGCGGCCGACTTCCCGATCATCGCCGAGGTGAACGACCACCTGCTGCGGATGAAGGGCAAGCTGTTCCGCCCGACGCTGCTCCTGCTCTCCCACCAGGCCGCTGGGGGAGGGGCGGGGGCGGTGGACCCCCGGGCCGTGACGCTGGCGGCGGTGGTGGAGCTGATCCATCTCGCCACGCTGGTGCACGACGACTCGGTGGACCACTCCGTGCTGCGCCGCGGCATGCCGACGGTCAACGCGCTGTTTTCCCATCAGGTCGCCGTCATCATGGGCGACTACCTCTACTCCCGGGCCATCATCGAGCTGGTCCGCCTCGACGACCTCGAGCCGCTGCGCGTGTTCGCGCGGGTGACGAACGAGATGACGATCGGCGAGATGGAGCAGCTCGAAGCGCACGACAAGCTCGCCTATGGCGAGGCGCAGTACGATCAGCTGATCCGCGCCAAGACGGCGTCGCTCCTCGCGGGGGCGTGCGAGGTCGGGGCCCTCCGCGCGCCGGCCGCCTACCGCGCGGCGCTGGCCCGCTTCGGGCTGCGGCTCGGCATGGCGTTCCAGATCGCGGACGACCTGCTCGACTACACGGAGCCCGAGGCGGTCACCGGCAAGCCGTCGGGACTCGACCTGAAGGAGCACAAGATGACGCTGCCGCTCATCGCGGCGCTCGGCGCGATGGGTCCGGAGGACCGCCGCCTCGTGGCGGAGCTGCTGGCCACGCCGGAGCCGGCGGACGGGCTGGTGGTGGAGGTGATCCGGCGGGTGGCCGTGGCCGGGGGCCTGGACTACGCGCGCCGCCGCGCGCTCGAGCTGGCACAGCAGGCGGAGGCGGAGCTCGAGATCCTGCCGGCCTCGCCCGCGCGGGACGCTCTGCGAGACAGCATCGCGTACGCCGTGGAGCGGCGCAGCTAAGCCGTGGCGCAGGGCCCGCGCAGGCCGCTATTTTACTTCGGAGTGCTCGCCACCGGTTTCGTGCTCGGCGGCTTCGTGCACTCCCTGCTGCGGCGGTTTTTGCCGCAGGGACCGGCGAAGGACATCTTCACCTGGGCCGTGACGCCCACGCTCGGTCCGGTGCACCTCGACCTGCTGGTCGTGTCCATCACGCTCGGGCCGATCGGGTTCGACGTGTCGCTGCTGGCGCTCGTGGGCGTCGCCATCGCGTACTACTTCGCCCGGTCGATCTTCTGAAGCGAGGCGCGTATGTTCGGGGACCTGTCGTTCAGCCACATCCTGATCCTGCTGCTGGTGCTGGTGTTGGTGTTCGGCGCCAAGCGCATACCGGAGATCGGATCGTCGATCGGTCAGGGCATCAAGGAATTCAAGCGCAGCCTCAAGGACGTCGCGTCGGACGAGCCGGCGGCCCCGCCG
>DASWDP010000007.1:0-4603 GCA_036395195.1 Gemmatimonadales bacterium
CGTCGTCGACTACATCGTCCCGCGGAGCCCGAGCGCGGACGCCCGAATCCAGGTCGGCGACGAGCTGCTGCTCATCGACGGACGCGCGGTCGCCGCGGGGGCGCTGAGCGATGCGCGGAAGGCCCTCCGCGTCGACGGCGCGGTACGCCAGCTCGTCTTGCGACGCGGGGCGGATACGATACGGGTGGCGCTCAAGCTGCGGCGGCTGCTGTGACGGCACCCACCTAGGCCGTGCGCCGCAGCTCCGGCACCCGCCACGCCGCGAGCGTCGCCGCGACGAGGCAGCCCGCGCCGCCCAACGCGATCGCGATCGGCGCCCCGGTGTGCTCGGCGAGGAGGCCCGCCTGGAAGGCGCCGAGCGGCGCCATGCCGACGAACACGAAGGCGTAGAACGCCATCACCCGGCCGCGCAGCTCGTCGGGCACGAGGGTCTGCAGCATGGTGTTGGCGAGCGCCGTGGTCACGATCATGGCGCACCCCGCGAGCGCCAGGAGCACGAGCGCCAGGCCGAACGAGCGCGCGGCGGCGAAGACCGCGAGCAGCGCGCCGAACGCCCCGCCCCCCTCCAGCAGCGCCGCCCCCTTCCTGACCCGGCCGGCCGCGAGCGCGAGACCGAAGGCCCCCAGCATCGCTCCGATCCCCACCGCCGCCATGAGCAGGCCGTAGCCGCGCGCGCCGGTGTGCAGCACGTCCCGGGCGACCACCGGCATCAACACGAGAAACGGGAAGCCGAGCACGCTGAACGCGGCGACCAGGATCACGAGCGCCAGCACGCGGCGGTCGCTCCGGATGAACGCGACCGCCTCACGCAACCCCTCCCGGGCGGACGGCCGGACGACGTCCGCGACGAAGGGAGGAAGCCGGATCGCCTGGAGCCCCGCGATCACCGCGATGTAGCTCACGCCATTCAGGAAGAAGCACATCCCCACCCCGGCGGCCCCGATCAGCACGCCCGCCACCGCCGGGCCGACGATGCGCGCCGCGTTGAACATCGAGGAGTTCAACGCGATCGCGTTCATCAGGTCGCCCTTGCCGACGAGCTCCACGAGGAACGCCTGCCGGCCCGGGATGTCGAACGCGTTCACCACGCCGAAGAGCGCGGCGAGTGCCATGACGGGCCAGACGGTGATGAGGTGGGTCCACACCAGCACCGCCAGCACGAGCGCCTCGCCCATCTGGAGCAGCTGCGTGAGCACGATGAGGCGGCGCTTGTCCACGCGATCGACGACGACGCCCGCGTACAACGTGAACAGCAACACGCCGAGGGAGCGCAGCGCCTGGTTCAGGCCGACGGCGAACGCGGAGTCGGTGAGCTCCAGCACCAGCCACCCCAGCGCCACCGACTGCATCCAGGTGCCGATGAGGGAAACGCCCTGACCGAAGAAGAAGAGACGGAAGTTGCGGTGGGCGAGCGCCCCCCCTCCCAACCGCCACCCGCGCGCGGCTTCGTCCATTGCGGGAAAGCTCGCCGCCGCCCGATATTTCGGGTAGGGAGCCGATGAAATACACGACGTACAGCCGCTACCTCCCCGAGCTGGCCGACACGGTCAACCTCCAGGCCCTGCTCGACGAGCTCGCCGATTTCCTCCTGCAGTCGGGCTTCGCCGGAGGCGCGTACTCGCACCCCTTCTGGGGCGAGTTCGGCGAGGACGAAGCCGACCGCTCGCTCGACGCGCTGCGCCAGGCGATCCTGCAGGCGCTGATGGAGTCGGGGCAGCTCACCCCCGAGATGCTCAAGGTGCTGCGCGGGGAATCGACCGGCGACGCCGCACGCGACGCCGACCTGCAGCGCCAGCTCTCCGAGCTGCTCGACAAGATCGTCCAGAAGCTGATCGAAGAGGGCTACCTCAACGTCACCGAAGCGCCCAAGATGCCCGGCGGGCAGCAGCCGCTGTTCGGTCCCGGCGGAATGGCCAAGGAAGCGGCGCAGCAGGTGCAGTTCAACCTCACCGAGAAGGGCATCGACTTTCTCGGCTACCGCACCCTGAAACACCTGCTCGGCTCGATCGGCAAGTCGAGCTTCGGCGCGCACGACACCGAGCACCTCGCCACCGGGATCGAAGCCGAGGCGGTGAGCAAGCCTTACGAATACGGCGACACGCTCAATCTCGACGTCAACGCCACGCTCACGAACGCGCTGCAGCGCGAGGGGCTGGGCGTCCCGATCAACCTCGAGTACGGCGACCTCATGGTGCACCAGGCCGAGTACCGGTCCTCCTCGGCCACGGTGCTGATGCTCGACTGCTCCCACTCGATGATCCTGTACGGTGAGGACCGCTTCACGCCGGCGAAAAAGGTGGCGCTCGCCCTCACGCACCTGATCCGCACGCAGTTCCCGGGCGACACGCTGCGCGTCGTGCTGTTCCACGACACGGCCGAGGAGATCCCCCTCGCCCAGCTGGCGCGCGCCCAGGTGGGGCCGTACCACACCAACACCGCCGAGGGACTGAAGCTGTCGCGCCGCATGCTCTTGTCCCAGCGCAAGGACATGCGCCAGATCATCATGATCACCGACGGCAAGCCGTCGGCCCTCACGCTCCCCGACGGGCGGATCTACGTCAACTCGATGGGGCTCGACCCCCAGATCCTGCAGGCCACCTACCGCGAGGTGGCGCTGTGCCGGCGCTCGGGGATCATGATCAACACGTTCATGCTGGCGCGGGACCGGAGCCTGGTCGAGTTCGTGAAGAAGGTGTCCGCCATCTGCCGCGGCAAGGCGTACTTCACGAACACGATGACCCTGGGGCAGTTCATCCTGATGGATTTCATGCGGCGCAAGACGCGCCGGGTCAGCTAGCGAGCGCCGCCCCCGCCGCCCGCCTCGTACACCATCCGCGACACGTCCGCCACCAGGTTGTGCGCGACGCTGTCTTCCTTGATCCCGCCCGCCAACACGACGAGCACGTAGCTCCCGCCGCCCGGTGGGTACACGACCGCCGCGTCGTGATAGACCACCTCCCCGATCCATCCGGTCTTATGGGCGACGCGCGTCCCGGGCGGCACGCCCGCGGGGATTCCCTCGTTGAACTCCTGTCGCCCGAGAATCGCCAGCATCGTATCGCACGCGGCGGGACTCGCCGCCCGATGCTCCGCGATGGCGGCGAGCAGGACGCCGAGGTCGCGCGCGGTGGTCGTGTTGTTGAGCCCCGCCCGGTACGCTTTCCCGTCTTCCACGCCGCGCAGCACCTGGATCGACCACGCGCCCAGCGTGCGGGCGGACGCTTGCGCCCGCGCGGCGCCCACCCGCTCGATCAGAATGTTCGTCGCGAGGTTGGAAGAGCGGGTGATCATGAGCTCCAGCAGCTCGCGCACGGACGCTCGGCCGCCGAGCCGCAAGTACAACGTCGAGTCCGAGTCGTCCGCCTTGTCCACGTCGAACGGCGACCGGTCCAGGAGGGAAGGAAAGGTGGCGTGGACCCCGAGCGAGTCGTCCAGCCGCAGCAGCCCGGCGTCGGCGTCCCGGAAGATCTGGATCATCACCGGGACCTTCATGGTGCTCGCCGCGTGGAAGCGGAGATTGGCGTCGAGCGGTATCGAATCGGGGCGCGCCAGGGAGCGGTAGTACAGGGCGACGGCGCGCGCCGGAGCGCGGGCGATCCGCGCAGCCAGCCGCTGGCGCAGGGTGCCCAAGTCCTGACCCGCGGCCGGGCGGAAGGCTCCCAGGAGCAGCCCCGCCAGGAGGACGCAGCGTCGGAGCATGGACCGAAGAATACGTTAAATTGCACCGCGTGAGCGAATTCGTCTTCGGCACCCACAACGCCGCCTTCGTGCAGGTGATGTACGAGCAGTACCTGCGGGACCCCTCGTCGGTCGGCGAGGAGTGGCGGCAGCTGTTCGATAACGGCCGGGTCGCCGAGCTGCCGGTGATCCCGACAAGTCGCGCCGAAGTGCTCGGGGACGAGGGACGGGGGACGGGGGACGGGTCCATCGCGGCGGCACCCACCCGTCCCTCGTCCCCCGTCCCCCCTCCCCAGGGACTGACTCCCATCACCGGCTCCGCAGCCCGTCTCGCTCAGAACATGACGGACTCCCTCTCCGTCCCGACCGCCACGTCGTTCCGCGAGATCGCGGTGGACGTGCTGGACGCGCGGCGCCGGGAGCTGAACGCGCAGCTCGCCGCCCGAGGCAAGAAGACCTCCTACACGCACCTCATCGGGTACGCGATCGTGCGGGCGGCGCGGGATTTCCCCGTGATGACGCACGCCTTCCAGGAGGTGGACGGGAAGCCCCACCGCCTCGATCCCCGGGGCGTGCACCTCGGCCTCGCGGTGGACGTGGAGAAAAAGGACGGGAGCCGCGCGCTGGTCGTGCCCGTCATCAAGCGCGCCGAGGGGATGGATTTCGCGAGCTTCCACGCGACCTACGAGACGTTCGTCGAGAAGGCGCGCACCAACAAGCTCGTCCCGGACGACTTCGCGGGCGCGACCATCACGCTCACGAACCCGGGCACGCTCGGCACCGTCGCCTCGGTGCCGCGCCTGATGAAGGGCCAGGGCTCGATCATCGCCACCGGCGCCATCCGCCAGATCGGGTCGGCCCGGGTCATGACGATCACGAGCACCTACGACCACCGCGTCATCCAGGGCGCGGAGTCGGGGATGTT
>DASWDP010000008.1:0-6765 GCA_036395195.1 Gemmatimonadales bacterium
CAAGACGATGATGCTCGAGCTGGGCCCCGTGCTCGCCGGGCTCGCACTCGCCGGCCGCGTGGGGGCGAGCATGGCCGCGGAGCTCGGGACCATGAAGGTCACCGAGCAGGTGGACGCGCTCGAGACCCTCGCCTACGACCCGCAGAGCTTCCTGGTCGTGCCGCGCGTGCTCGCCGGCACGCTGATGTTCCCGGTGATCGTCGCGCTCGCGATCCTCACCGGCATCCTCACCGGCTGGGTCGCCAGCCTCGTGCTGCTCGATCTCTCCACCCAGGAGTTCGTGAAGGGCCTGAGGCTCTTCTATCGCTTCAAGGATACGTGGTTCGGGCTCTTCAAGAGCGCGAGCTTCGGGTGCACCATCACGCTGGTGGGCTGCGTCGTGGGGCTGGGCACGCGCGGGGGAGCGGAAGGGGTGGGCACGAGCACCACGCGCGCCGTCGTCTACTCCGCGGTGCTGCTGCTTGTGCTCGACGCCTTCTGGGCCCTGGTGCTGCTCCGATGATCCGGTTCCAGGACGTGCACAAGGCGTTCGACGGCAAACAGGTCCTCGCCGGCTTCACGCTCGACGTGCCGGACGGCGCGACGGTGGTGATCATCGGCTATTCCGGCACCGGCAAGAGCGTGGCGCTGAAGCACGTCGTCGGCCTGTTGCACGCCGACGCCGGCGAGGTCAACGTTGACGGCCGCGCGGTGCCGGCGCTCGACCGCGCGGGGCTGACCGCGCTGCGGCGGGAGATCGGCTTCGTGTTCCAGTTCGCGGCGCTGTTCGACTCGATGACCGTGTTCGACAACGTCGCGCTGGGGCTGCGCCGGCGCGACCTCACGGACGAGGAGATCGCCGAGCGGGTGCGCGAGGCGCTCGCGCTCGTGGACCTGACCGGCAGCGACCGGACGCTGCCGGCGGAGCTGTCGGGCGGGATGCGCAAGCGCGTGGGGATCGCGCGGGCGATCGCCCTCCGGCCCCGCTACATCCTCTACGACGAGCCGACCACCGGACTCGATCCCGTCACGTCGGCGGTGATCGACCGGCTGATGGTGCGCACGCGCGAGCAGCTGGGGGTGACCGGCGTCGTCGTGACGCACGACATGCGCAGCGCCTATACGGTCGGTGACCGCATCGCCATGTTGTACGAGGGCCGGATCCGGCAGGTCGGCACGGTGGCGGAGATCCAGCAGACGGAGGACCCCGTGGTGCGGCAGTTCATCGAGGGACGGCCGGCGTGAAGCGCGAGAACGAGTTCGCGGTCGGGGTGGTGGTGATCGTCGCGCTCGCGGTCGTGGTGGCCGGCGCGCTCTGGCTGTCGGGCGCCCATCTCGGTCGGACCGAGGCGGTGTACACCGCGCGCTTCCGGACGGTGGGCGGCCTGGGCGTCGGCGACCCGGTTGTGCTCCGCGGCGTGCGCGTGGGGCGCGTCGAGGCCATCCGGCTCGCCGCCGGCAATTGGGTGGAAGCGGAGCTCAAGATCTACGCCGGTGCACAGCCGCCGGCCAAGCCCGCCGTGATCGCGGCGTCGGCGTCGCTGTTCGGCGAGTGGGCCGCGTCGCTCGTCCCCCTCGACCAGCTGCCGAACGACCCCAACATCCGGCAGGCGATCGCCGAAGCGCAGGCCGGGGGCGGCGGGAAATGGCCGGGGGCGACCCTCCCCGACATCGGCCAGTTGACCGCCCAGGCGAGCCGCATCGCCACCGACATCGCGACCGTCTCGAACCGGATCCAGAGCGCCTTCGACTCGGAGGCGGTGGTCGAGCTGCGCCGCTCGATCCGGGACTTCGGCCAGATCGCCGACCGGCTGGCGCGGGTCACGAACGAGCAGGCGGACGTGATCGGCTCCGTCGGCTCCAACCTGCGCCAGGGCTCGGACGTGCTGGCCAGGGCGGCCACCAACCTGCAGACCACCCTGGGCCGCGTCGATTCGGCCACCAACAAAGGCCAGCTTGCCACCATCCTCGACAACTCCGCCACCACCAGCGCCAACCTGCGCTCGGCGTCGCAGGACGTCCGGGACCTCCTCGACGCCACGCACAAGAACCAGGAGAGCCTGGTGCGCGTGCTCGTCTCCGCCGACAGCGTCATGTCGCGCATCGCGAACCGCAGCGGCACGCTCGGCCTGCTGGTGTCGGACTCGACGCTGTACCGTGAAACCACGCTCACGATGATCCAGCTGCGGCAGCTCCTGTCGGACATCCAGGCGAACCCGCGGAAGTACTTCTCCTTCAGCGTGTTCTAAGGAGCGGGGATGGCGCGGCGCCAGCGGCGGGCCCAGCGGGAGACGTCGGCCGGCGGCGTCGTGTTCCGGCGCGCTCCCCCCCCTGACGGCCGGCCGCTCTTCCTGCTGATCCGCGACTCGTACCGGAACTGGGGCTTCCCCAAGGGCCACCTCGAGGTGGGCGAGCCTCCCGCCGACGCCGCCCGCCGCGAAGTGGCCGAGGAGACGGGCCTCAAGGATCTCGTGCTCCGCGGGCCGATCCGCGTGATCGACTGGTATTTCCGGTTCCGCGGCAAGACGATTCACAAGTACTGTCACTTCTTCCTCTTCGAATCGCAGCACGGGGAGTGCATGCCCCAGGCCGAGGAAGGCATCACCGATTGTGCGTGGCACCCGTTCGAGGAGGCACGGCGGATCATCTCCTACGACAACGCCCGCCTGGTGCTGGAGCAGGCGGCGGAGATGGTCCAGGCGCTGGACCGGGAGGCTGGAGAGCCGGCGTGACCGGGGGGGCGGGGGGGGCGGGGGGGGCGGTCGTCCCGGTGTTTCACCCGCGGCGCGAGCCGCGGCGCGCGGTGAAGCACGGATACCCGCGCGACGCCGGGAGCGTGCGGCTGTGTCGCGATCTGGGTGCCGTGGAGCGGCTGCTGTACCAGCGGCTCGTGGATGCGGTGGTGCTGGACGTGAAGGCGAACCCGGCGGGGCTCGGGCTTCCGGGACGCTTTCCCCGCATCCCGATGTTCGTGCTCTCGGCGTTCCGTCCCGACGACGGGCCGCTGCTCGCCGCGTGCGCCACGGCGGGGTTCGCCGGCATTCTGGTGGAAGGGGTGGACAACGCCATCGCGGGGGAGTGGATCGCGGCTCGCACCGCCCAGACGGCCCGGCGCGAGGCGCTGGGCGACGCGCCGCGGCTGTTGCGGCTCACCGACCGGCTGCAGCTCGCGGCGTGGGAGGAGGTGCTGCGGCGTGTCGGGGTGCCGACCAAGACGGCGCAGGTGGCGGCGGCGCTGCGGGTAACGCGGGAGCACCTGTCGCGCGAGTTCGCGGCGGGCGGCGCCCCGAACCTGAAGCGGGTGATCGACCTGGCGCGCACCGCGTGCGCGGCGGACCTGCTGGGCAACCCCGGCTACACGGTGCGGGCGGTCGTGAAGATTCTAGGGTACGCGTCGCCCAGCCACCTCGCGGGGGCGGCGCGCCGGGTCGCCGGGGCGACGCCGCAGGAGCTGCGCGAGGTGGGACCGCAGGGGGTGCTGGCGAGATTCATTAGAGGAAGGACGCGGTCGAGAATCTGAATGCGGAGTGCGGAATGTGGAATGCGGAATGGCAGGGCAGGCGTCGCATCGCGAGCGACCTCTCACTTAGATTCCGCATTCGCCATTCCGCATTCCGCATTCTTGTGATATTTTTCACAATCTCCTAACCGGCATTCTATGGCCACCGATTCCATCCTGAGACCCGGCGAGCTGAAAGAGATTCTCCTCAAGGAAATCCAGGCGGCCGATCTCGCGGAGATCGACGTTCGCGAGGTGGGCACGGTGCTGGAGGTGAAGGACGGCATCGCGCGCATCTACGGCCTCACCTCGGCGATGGCGGGCGAGATGCTCGAGTTCACGTCGTCCGAGTCGGGGGAGAAGGTGACCGGGCAGGCGCTGAACCTCGAGGAAGACAACATCGGCGCCGTGATCTTCGGCAACTACCTGGTGCTGCGCGAGGGGGACGAGGTGCGCCGCACCGGGCGCGTGCTCGAGGTGCCGGTGGGCCCGGCCCTGGTGGGGCGGGTGGTGGATGCGCTCGGCCGCCCGGTGGACGGGCTCGGACCGATTCACGCCGCCACGACGCGCAAGGTGGACATCGTCGCCCCCGGCATCGTCAAGCGGCAGCCGGTGAAGGAGCCGCTGCAGACCGGCATCAAGGCGATCGACTCCATGATCCCGATCGGTCGCGGGCAGCGGGAGCTGATCATCGGCGACCGCGGCACCGGGAAGACCGCCATCGCGATCGACACGATCATCAACCAGAAGGGCGAAGGAGTCATCTGCGTGTACGTGGCGATCGGCCAGAAGAACTCGACGGTCGCCGCGGTGGTGGAGCGGTTGAAGGAGCACGACGCGATGGACTACACGATCGTGGTGATCGCCTCCGCCGCCGAGCCCGCCCCGATGCAGTACGTCGCGCCGTTCGCGGGCTGCGCGATGGCCGAGTATTTCATGTATGACGAGAAGAAGGCGACGCTGTGCGTCTACGATGACCTGTCGAAGCAGGCCGCCGCCTACCGCCAGCTGTCGCTGGTGCTGCGCCGCCCGCCGGGCCGCGAGGCGTACCCGGGCGACGTCTTCTACCTCCACAGCCGGCTGCTCGAGCGCGCCGCGAAGCTGTCGAACGAGATGGGCGCCGGCTCGCTCACCGCGCTGCCGATCATCGAAACGCAGGCGGGCGACGTCTCCGCCTACATCCCCACCAACGTCATCTCGATCACCGACGGCCAGATCTTCCTCGAGACCGACATGTTCTACTCGAACATCCGGCCGGCGATCAATCCGGGCATCTCGGTGTCGCGCGTGGGCGGCAACGCGCAGATCAAGGCGATGAAGCAGGTGGCGGGGCGGCTGCGGCTCGACCTCGCGCAGTACCGCGAGCTGGAGGCGTTCGCCCAGTTCGGCTCGGAGCTCGACCAGGCCACCCAGAAGCAGCTGGCCCGCGGCGCCCGCGTCGTGGAGATCCTGAAGCAGCCGCAGTTCCAGCCGATGCCGGTCGAGCAGCAGATCATGGTCATCTTCGCCGTCACCAACGGCTACCTGGACGACGTGCCCGTCCCGGACATCAAGGCCTGGGAGCAGGGGTTCCGCGACTTCATGGCCGCCGAGCACCGGGAGGTGGGCGAGGAGATCCGCAACCGCAAGGTGCTGGGCGACGATCTCGCCGCCAAGCTGCGGGCCGCCATCGACGAGTACAAGAAGCTCGCGGCGCGCTGATGGCGAAGCCCCGCGAGCTGCGCCGGCGCATCCGATCGGTCGAGAGCACGCGCAAGATCACGAAGACGATGGAGCTGGTGGCCACGTCGAAGCTGAAGCGCGCGCAGGACCTGGTCGTCGCCGCGCGCCCGTATGCGGCCGCCCTGGCCGAGGTGATCGGAGACCTGTACGCGCCCGAGCTGGCGGAGCGGTTCCCGCTGCTGCGCCAGCCCCCCCCCGGCCGCGGCGCCCGCCGGGTGGCGCTCGTGGTCGTGACGTCGAACCGCGGGCTGTGCGGTGCGTTCAACGCCAACCTGATCCGCGAGGCGCGCCGCCGCATCGAGGAACTGGAGCGGGCCGGCGCGACGGTCGAGTTGCACCTGATCGGCAAAAAGGGGATCACCTACTTCCGGTTCGCGAAACGGCCGGCCGCGTCGCAGCGCACCGACGTCGGCGACAAACCGACCGTGGCGCACGCCGCCGAGATCGTCGGCCCCCTGATGGCGCAGTTCGCGAACGGGGCGGTGGACGCCGTGGAGGTCGTGTTCGCGCAATTCAAGAGCGCGGTGAGCACGCCGCCCACCACCCTCCGCATCCTCCCCATTGCCCCACCCCGGGCGGGCGAGGGCGGGCGAGGGCGGTCAAGGGCGGTCAACTACATCCTCAAGCCTTCCGCCGAGGCGATCCTCGAGCAGTTGTTGCCGCTGTACGTCCGGAACCAGGTGTACCGGGCGCTGGTCGAAACGGCAGCGGGGTTTCTGGGTGCGCAACGGACGGCGATGAAGAACGCGACGGACAACGCGGGCGAGATGCTCGACACGCTGCGGCGCACGTACAACCGCGCGCGGCAGTCCCAGATCACCCAGGAGCTCGCCGAGATCGTGGGGGGAGCGGAGGCACTGAGGGGCTAGGGGTTCGGGCCTCGGGGCTCGGGAAGTCCGAATCCCTAGCCCCGAGCCCCGAGTCCCTCACACCGGAACTACCATGGCGACAAAGACGCAAGAAAAAGCGACGAAGCCGGCGGCCGCACCGAATGTCGGGCGCGTCGTCCAGGTCATCGGCCCCGTGATCGACGCGGAGTTCGAGCCCGAGCACCTGCCCGAGCTGTACAACGCGTTGCGCATCGATCACCCCGGGAACGGCGGCGCGGCGCTGCACCTGGTCGCCGAGGTGCAGCAGCACATCGGCCGGAACCAGGTCCGCGCGGTGGCGATGAGCTCGACCGACGGCGTGGTGCGCGGCATGCCGGTCGTGGACACGGGCCAGCCGATCACGGTCCCCGTCGGCGGGGCGGCGCTGGGGCGCATCCTCAACGTCCTGGGCGAGCCGGTGGACGAGGGCGATCCGATTCCCCCCGACGCGGAGCGGTGGCCGATCCACCGCGAGACGCCGAAGTTCGTCGATCTCGAGCCGAAGACCGAGGTGTTCGAGACGGGGATCAAGGTCATCGACCTGATCGCCCCGTTCGTGAAGGGCGGCAAGATCGGCCTGTTCGGCGGCGCCGGCGTGGGCAAGACCGTGATCATCATGGAGCTGATCCACAACGTGGCGATGGGCCACGGCGGGCGGTCGGTGTTCTGCGGCGTGGGCGAGCGGACGCGCGAAGG
>DASWDP010000009.1:0-45192 GCA_036395195.1 Gemmatimonadales bacterium
CGAACTTCGCGCGCATCGAGAACGTCGAGGAGATCGCAGACGCGGTCACGCGCGGGAAGGCCGAGCTCAAGGGCATCGCGTGCGAGAAGCCCCTGGCCCGCAACGTCGCCGAGGCGAAGCGGGTGACCGAGCTGGTGAAGCGGGCGGGGATCGCCCACGGCTACCTCGAGAACCAGGCGTTCGCGCCCGCGGTGACCCAGGGGCGGCACATCATCTGGGCGCGCGGCGCGGCGCTCACCGGCCGTCCCTACCTCGCCCGCGCCGCCGAGGAGCACAGCGGCCCCCACATGCCGTGGTTCTGGCGGGGGGAGCTCCAGGGCGGCGGCGTGTTGAACGACATGATGTGCCACTCCGCGCTTGTCGTGCGCCGCCTGCTCACCAAACCGGGCGCGCCCTCCGGCACCGTCCGCCCGGCGCGGGTGACGGGGCACATCGCGAGCCTCAAGTGGACGCGGCCGGAATACGCGAAGCGCCTGCAGCAAATGATGGGCAAGGACGTGGACTACGCGAAGACGCCCGCGGAAGACTTCGCGAGCGTGATGCTCGAGTTCACCACGGACGACGGCACCACCGCACTGGGAGAAGCCACCACGTCGTGGAGCTTCGTCGGCCCCGGGCTCCGCCTTTCGGCCGAGCTGCTGGGCCCGGAATACTCGATGGCGTGGAACTCGCTCGAGAGCGGGTTGAAGCTGTTCTTCAGCCGCGAGGTGAAGGGCAAGGCGGGCGAGGACCTGGTCGAGAAGCAGAACGCCGAGATCGGACAGATGCCGGTGGTCGCGGGCGAAGCGGCCGCCTACGGCTACGAAGCGGAGGACCGTCACTTCGTGCGTGTGTTCCTGAAACACGAGGAGCCCGAGCTGACCTTCGACCACGGCGTCGAGGTCGTGCAGGTCCTGATGGCGGCGTACATGAGCGCCGAGCAGGGGAAGACGCTGGACTTTCCCCCGGCGGGCCTCGAGACATTCGTGCCTTCCGTCGCCAAGGGGACCTGGAAACCATGAGGCAATTCCACGAGCTGCGCTACACGCTCCAGCCCGATCGGTACGTGGGACGCAGGTACTCTTCCGGCACCTTGACGTTGGTGACCTGGCCCGTGTCCTGAGCGATCTCGAGCACCTTGCCGATGCGCACTGCGAGGTTCCCGAGCAGCACCATCTCGGTGAGCGGCCCCGCGTATTCGGCGAAGCTCGAGTTCGTCTGTCCTTGACCCTTGCACGCGGCGATCCATTCGGCGTACACGCCGGGCGAGCGCGGATACTTCTGCGCCGGCGGGTGCGCCGCGATGTCCGCCTGCTTCGCCGGGTCGAGGAGACGGGGGTCGTCGCCGTACGTGCCGGCGACGAGCTTTCCATCCGTGCCGATCCACAGCTGTCCCTGATTGTCGGGAGGCCATTGCAGGTCGTCCGGGACCTCGGGTGGGCGCGGGGGATAGAGGCCGCCGTCCCGCCACACGAGCTTGACTTCCGGGCGGGCGCCGCGCGCCGCGAACGAGTAGACGAGGCGCGAGCTCGCGGGCGCGGCCTCCTTGTAGAGCTTCGTCGATTCCGGCTCGATCCGGACCGGCCGCCCGAGGTCGAGCGTCCAGAACGCCGCGTCCATGAGGTGGCAGGCCATGTCGCCCAGGGCGCCGCAGCCGAAGTCCCACCAGCCGCGCCACTTGAACGGCGCATACGCCGGGTGATACGGCCGCGCCGGCGCCGGGCCGAGCCACAGGTCCCAGGTGAGCGTCGCGGGCGTGAAATATTCCTCGAGCGGCCGGTCTTGTCCCTGGGGCCAGATGGGCCGGTTGGTCCAGCAGTGCACCTCGCGCACCGCGCCGATGGCGCCGGCTTCCACCCACTCGCGGATCTGACGCGTGCCCTCGTTCGCGTGCCCCTGGTTCCCCATCTGGGTGGCGACCTTCGATTTCCTGGCTGCGTCGACCATGGCACGCACTTCGTCGATCGTGCGGGCGAGCGGCTTCTCGCAGTAGACGTGCTTGCCCGCCTTCATCGCCATGATCGCGGCGGCGGCGTGGGTGTGGTCCGGGGTCGCGACGACGACGGCGTCGATGCGCTTCGCCTCGCGGTCGAGCAGCTCCCGAAAATCCTTGTAGCGTTTCGCCCGGGGGTACTTCGCGTACGTCTCGGCGGCGCCCACGTCGTCCACGTCGCACAGGGCGTAGATGTTCTCGGAAGCGACCCCCTTCACGTCCTCACGTCCCCGGCCGCCCACGCCGATGCAGGCGATGTTCAGCGTATCGCTCGGCGCGCGAAACCCGCGCCCGAGCACGTGGCGCGGCACGATGGTGAAGGCGACGGCCGCGCCGACGTCGCCCATGAAGTTGCGTCGCGAGATGCGCTTGCGGGCCATGATGGGAGCCTCCTCAGTCGGCCGCCGCCGGCTGCGGTGCGCCAGCGGCTGCGGGCCGGAACAGCAGGGCGAACAACACGAGAATCACGAACGCCATGGTGGCGGGGTACAGCCAGATGTGCGGCCAGTCGTGCGTCACGGTCCCATCCGACGCCGCGCGGGCGAAGGCACCCACGATGCGGCCGGACACCCACGCGCCGATCGCGTAGCCGACGCCGTTCGTGACGACATTGATGAGACCCTGCGCGGCGGCGCGGATCCGTTCGCCGGCCCGCTCGTCGGTGTAGATCTGTCCCGCCACGAAGAAAAAGTCGTAGCACACGCCGTGCAGCAGGATGCCTGCGTACAGCAGCCACATCCCGGCGCCGACGTTGCCGTTGCCGAAGGCGAGATAGCGGAGGGTCCACGCCAGCATGCCCCCGAGCATGATCGTCTTGATGCCGTACCGCTTCAGGGCGAATGGCAGCAGCAGCATGAAGAAGATTTCCGACATCTGCCCGAACGTCTGGATGAAGGCCGGCTCCGGGGCGTGGATCTCGTTCAAGAAGAGATTCGTGAACGCGTAATAGAACTGGAGCGGAATGCACAGCAGGAACGAGCCCAGCACGAAGACGAGGAACGTCCGGTCCTTGAGCAGCTGGAGCGCGTCGAGCCCCATCGCGTTGCGGACGCTGAACGGCGTCCCGGCGGCCCTGGGTGGTGTATGCGGCAAGGCGAAGGAGTACAACCCGAGCACGAACGACGCGATCGCGGCGACCCGCATCGGGACGGCCTGCGCGTCGGCACGCAGCACTTTGCCGACCAAGATTCCCGCGACGATCCACCCGATGGTGCCGAGCACGCGGATGAACGGGAAGTCGCGCGCCGGGTTCTCCACGTTGTGGAACGAAATCGAGTTGGAGAGCGACAGCGTCGGCATGTAGCAGAGGGCGTACAGAATGAGGACCGGGAAGAAGGTCCAGAACGTCGTGAGCGTGGACACGTACCAGAGGATGGCCCCGCCCACCAGATGCAGCGTCGCCAGCAGCTTCTCCGTGGCGAAGAAGCGATCGGCGAAGACGCCCATGAAAAACGGCGAGACGATCGCCGCGATGGCCGTCGTCATATAGGCGGCGCCCACCTGAGGACCGCTGAAATGCAGCGTGCTCCCCAGGTAGGTGCCCATCGTGACGAACCATGCTCCCCAGACGAAGTACTGGAGGAACATCATCGCCGAGAGCTTGAGCTTGGTCACGGCAGCACCCTGATCTTGATGTTGCGGTAGGCGACGCGGTCACCGTGGTCCTGCAGGCCGATGTAGCCCTCGGCGTTGCGCCCGTAGCGCGGGTGGGGAGCGAACTTGCTCGCCTTCACTTTCGCCGCCCAGTCCGGGCTCCCGAGCTCGTACTCGACCACCTTCCCCCCGTTCAGCCAGTGCTCCACGTGATTCCCCCGCACGACGATCCGCGCCCGGTTCCATTTGCCGCCGGGCTTCACCACGCCCGCGGGGGCGGGATAGAGACCGTAATCGGAGCCGGCGGCGGTGAGGCGCGAGCGCCCGTCGGGGTGCCGGGCGTCGTCCAGGACCTGCATCTCCGGCGCGGTCCAGTAGATCGCGTCGTCGTCCTCGCTCGCCCGATAGAAGATCCCGCTGTTCCCTCCCGGGGCGACGTTCCACTCGAGCGAGAGCTCGAAGTTCCGGAACTTGTCCCGCGTGACGATGTCACCGGCGGGCGCGACCCGCGTCAGCGCGCCGTCCACGACCTGCCACCCCGACGGCAGCGAGTCCATCCTCCACCCGCGCCATCCGGCCGCGGTCTTGCCGTCGAACAGCAGCCGCCAGCCGGCGTCGCGCTCGGCGGGGGTCAGGGTGTTGAGGGACGCTTGGGCGTGCGCGGCGCCAGCCGGCGCGATCCCGAGGCACACGACGAGCAGGGTCACCGCCGTTGGGAGTCTCACGTTGTCTCCGGGGAGTGTGGAACCGGGCTCAAGACTACGGCCCGCTCGAACGCAGCGGAAGTTGGGGCAACCACGGGGTGTGCCGCGACAGGGAGCCGCTCAGCCGGGAATGCCGGCGCCCTCCTTCAGCCGCGTCTGCACGGCGCGGCGCGCCCGCTCGCTGCGTGTGATCACGAGGACGGCGTCGTCTCCCGCGATCGTACCGATGATCTCCGACCACCCCGCCGCGTCGATCGCGAGCCCCAGCGCCTGCGCGCCCCCCGCGGGCGTCTTCACCACGAGCAGCGGGCCCACGCCGTCGAGGGACACGAGCATGGTGGGCAGCAGCTGCTCCAGGTGCGGGCGCATGGCGGTGCCGCCCTCGGGCGGGGGCGCGTAGTGCGAGCCGCCGTCGGGCGCCGCGACTTTCGCCAGGCCGAGCTCGCGGATGTCGCGCGACAGCGTCGCCTGGGTGACGTCGAAGCCTTCGGCCTTGAGCAGCTCGCGCAGCCGCTCCTGACTCGCGACGGTCTGCGAGCGCACGATCTTCAGGATGGCCGCGTGGCGCTGCGTTTTCATGGGGGCAGAATCTAGCCGTGAACCACGCGTCCGGCGACGACGGTGAGGAGGGCGGTACAAGGCGGTAGAGGGCGGTAGAGGGCGGTAGAGGGAAACACCGCGAGGTCGGCCTCTTTCCCGACGTCGAGCGAACCGATCTCACTCTCCAGGCCGAGGGCCCGCGCGCCCTCGAGCGTGAGCATCCGCAGCGCCTCCTCACCTTCGAGCCCGGCCGCGGTCGCTTCGGGCCACAGGCCCACGTCTCCCGTGCTCACCACCGAGTCGGTGCCCAAGCCGACGGGCAGTCCGGCCCGCCGGAAGGCGGAGAACGGGGCGGTGCCGTGCCCGTGGGCGCGGTTCGACCGCGGGCAGTGCGCCACCGCCACCCCCGAGTCCCGCAGAATCACCACGTCTCGCTCGTCCACTTGAACGCAGTGGATGCTCAGACAGTTGCCAGACGCCAAGACGCCAAGTTGCAAGAGATACTCGACGGGCGAGCAGTGGTGCGGCTCGACCGCGATGCCCCGCGCGCGCAAAGCATCGGCGAACGGGCCCCTGCCCTCCCGCACCAGCTCAGTCTCCTCGCGCGACTCGGCGAGGTGCATCGCGACCGGCAGCCGCGCGCTCCGCGCGAGCTCGTCCACGGCGCGGTACAACCGGTCGCTCACCGTGTAGGGCGCGTGCGGCGACACACCGAGCCGCAGCCGCGTCGAGGCGAGGCCGCCGAGCCGCCCGAGCGCCTGCTCCAGCTCGGCGAGGCTGGTCCGCGCCTCTTCGGGATCGGGGCCGAACACCTCCTGGTACACAATGCCCCGGCCCCCCAACGCGTGCAGCGCTTCCATCACGGCGCCAGTCGAGCCCGTGTCCGCGACGCAGGTGACCCCCGCGGCCCACGCGTCCCGCACCCCCGTCTCCGCCGCACGGCGGAACTCGTCGGGCGTGGTGGCGTCCTTGAGCGCGCGGATCGTGCGGATCCAGCGGGCGAACTCGCGCTCGGCGTTCTTCCCGGCGAGATGCGTGAGCTCGAGATGCGTGTGGGTATTCACCAGGCCGGGGACGAGGACCGCGTCGCGAAACTCGAGCGCCTGGATCCCCGGGGGAGTGGGGACGTGGGGATGCGGGCCGACGGCCGCGATCTTGCCGCGGTCGTCAACGAGAACGGCGCCGTCCTCGATGGGCGGCGCCGTGACGGGGTGCACTGAGCCAGCACGGATGCGCAGCATTAGGGGTTCGGGGTTCGGGGCTCGGGGCTCGGGGCTCGGGGCTGCCGGTCGCACTCCCGAGCCCCGAACCCCGAGCCCCGAGTCCCTAGGGTGACACCCCGATGCCGAACGGCGCGTGCACCGGACACGACTGGCTCGGCTCGGTGCCCGGATAGAACCAGTCCCAGTGCCGCACCTCCTGCGGACAGAACGGCGTCGCGAGGTAACCGTTCGACCAGTCGACCTCTCGGGTGATCAGCGAGTCGGGCCGAGGCCAGTCGGGCGGCGCGGGACGCCGGTCGTACACGTCGCGCATGAACGCGGTCCAGGCCGGCGCGACGATGCGGCCGCCGCCGGCGTTGTGCTCGAGGATACGCTGCTGCAGATCGTATCCCACCCACATCCCGGCCACGAGCTCGGACGTATAGCCGATGAACCAGGCGTCGGTGTAGTCGTCGGTGGTGCCGGTCTTGCCCGCGGCCGGGAGCGTGAAGCCCGCCTTCCAGACGGCGCTGAAGGCGGTGCCGCGGCGGATCACGTCCTTCATCATATCCACCATGAGCCACTCGTGCTCGGGATCCATCACCGGCTCGCGCCGGATGGCGGGCTGCCACAGGATGTTCCCCTGCCGGTCCTCCACCCGCAGGAGGCCGATCGGCTCGGCGCGAGTGCCGAGGGTCGCGAACGCGGTGTACGCGGCGATCATCTCCATCGGGCGCACGCCCTTCGCGCCGATGTGGATCGACGGGTACGGCGGCAGCGGTGTGGTGATGCCATAGCGCCGGGCTTCGCCGATCACCGTCTGCTCGCCCAGCGACATGCCGAGCTTGATCGTCGCGAGGTTGCGCGAGAGGTACAGGCCCTCGCGCATCGGGATCAGACCGAGGGTCGTGTCGTCGTCGTCCTTCGGCTGCCACAGCGTGGAGTCGAGCTGGATCACCGGCGGGTTCAGGGGCGAGTCGTCGAGGATCTCGGTCACCGGGTGGCCCGCCCGGATCGCCGCGGAGTACACGAACGGCTTGAAGGTCGAGCCCGGCTGGCGGATCGCCTGCGTGGCGCGGTTGTACTTCGAGTCGTCGAAGTCGCGCCCGCCGATCATCGCGCGGATGTAGCCGGTGTTCGCCTCGAGGGCCACCAAGGCGCCCTGGAGGTACGGGGTGAACGGCCCGTGGTCCTCCGCCGACGCCTTGGACGACTCGATGTACTCGCGGTAGGTCGTGCGTCCCGGGAACTTGCCGTTGGAGTACACACCCGCCTCGATGGCGTCGAGCTGCGACTGCAGCGCGCGCTCCGCCGCCTGCTGCATGTCGAGGTCCAGGGTGGTGTAGATCCGCAGGCCGCCCTCGTACAGGTCGCGCCCGAAGCGCGCGTCGAGCTGCACGCGCAGCCATTCCACGAAGTAGGGCGCCACGTCGCCGTAGCTCGTGCGGTTGGCGGTGAGCACGAGCGGGTACGCCTTCCACAGCTCGGCTTCTTCCGGGGTCAGGTAGCCCTGGTCGCGCATCAGCCCCAGCACCACGTTGCGCCGCTGCACGGCGCGCTCGGGGTGAGTGCGCGGGTTGTAGAACGCCGGCAGCTTGGGCAGCGCCGCGAGCGTCGCCGCCTCGGCGACGTTGAGCTGCCGGGCCGACTTGCCGAAGTAGATCTGCGCCGCCGCGTCCACGCCGTACGCCCCGGCGCCGAGGTTGATCTGGTTGAGATAGAGCTGGAGGATCGTGTCCTTCGGGAAGTTGCTCTCGATCTCGACCGCCACGCGCGCTTCCTTGAGCTTGCGCGCCAGCGTCTTCTCGCGCCTGATCTCCTCCGGGAAGATGTTGCGCGCCAGCTGCATCGTGATGGTCGAGAACCCCTGCGCGAAGCTCAACGTCAACAGGTTGTTCTTGATCGCGCCGATGATGCGCCAGTAGTCGATCCCGTGGTGCTTGTAGAAGCGCTTGTCCTCGGTGGCGATGAACGCCTGGCGCACCGGCTCGGGGATCTCGGAGAGCGGCAGCACGGTGCGCCGCTCGGCGCCGAGCTCGCTGATCAGCCGGCCGTCGGCCGCGTACACCTTGGAGGTTTGGACCTGGTGGTTCGGGTTCGCGACCAGGCGCGAGATGCTGGGGCAGTGTTCGCCCGCGCACACGCGGGTCCACGACCCGTAGGCGAGGCCGAGCAGGTAGGCCCCGAGCAGCAACGCCGCCGCGATCAGGCGGCCGCGGATTTTCGGATCCCGCCACCAGGAGAGGGGACGCGAGCCGGGGAGGGAGACCGGCGCCGGAATGGACACCATGCGCGTTACAACCTAGTCGGGCGCCCCGGCGCTTGCCAGCGGTTGGAGCTTCTCGTACGATTCCGCGCCATGCCGGACCTCCTCGCCGAGCTCGAGTGGCGCGGCTTCGTGCACCACGCCACACAGCAGATCCAGCGCCACCTCACCGAGGCGCCGCGGACGGTCTACTGCGGCTTCGACCCGACGGCGCCCAGCTTCCAGGTCGGCAACTTGATGCCGCTCACGCTCCTGCGGCACTTCCAGCTGCACGGGCACAAACCCATCGTCCTCATGGGTGGCGGCACCGGGCTGATCGGCGACCCGAGCGGCAAGCAGAGCGAGCGGCCTCTCCTCTCGAAGGACCAGATCAGGGACAACATCCACCGCCAGCGGGACCAGATGGGTCGGCTGTTCGACTTCGACGCGAAAAACAAGCGCGCCCTCGTCCTCAACAACGCCGACTGGCTGGTCGATCAACGCCTGGTGGACTTCCTCCGCGACGTCGGCAAGCACTTCACGGTGAACGTGATGCTGCAGAAGGAATCCGTGAAGGCACGACTCGACGCAGGCATCTCCTACACCGAATTCAGTTACATGTTGCTCCAGGCGTACGATTTTCTGCACCTGTTCCGCAAAGAGGGCTGCACGGTTCAGGTCGGCGGCAGCGATCAATGGGGGAACATCACTGCGGGCATCGACCTGATCCGTCGGGTGGAAGGCGGCGAGGCGCACGGGCTCGTCGCGCCACTCTTCACCACCGCCTCCGGGGGGAAGTTCGGCAAGACGGAGGGTGGCGCGGTCTGGCTCGATCCGGCCCTCACGTCGCCCTACAAGTTCTACCAGTTCTGGCTCAATAGCGACGACCGGGACGTGGAGCGCTACCTCAAGTTCTTCACCTTCTTCTCGCGGGATGAGATCCGGGACCTCATGGCGAAACTCAAGGCCAACCCGGCGGCGCGCGACGCCCAGCGCGCCCTCGCGCGCGACGTGACCGAGCGGGTGCACGGCGCCGAGGCCACGGCGAAGGTGACGCGCGCCTCCCAGGTGCTGTTTGGCAGTTTCGACCCGCACCGTGCCGAGGACGCGATTTTCGACATCTTGGCTCAGGAAGTCCCGACCGCCACCATGGCTGCGCGTGACAGCCTCACGCTCGTCGACGCGGTCGTCCAGTCCGGGCTCGCGAAATCGAAGAGCGAGGCGCGGCGCGCCATCGAGCAGGGCGGGATCTACCTGAACCAGCAGCGCGAAAAGGACGTGGAGCGCCGCATTGCGCCGGGCGACTGGCTCGCCGGCGGCAACCTGCTGTTGCGCAAGGGCAAGAAGGACTACGCCCTCCTCCGCGCCGGAGGCTGAGCATGTTCATCGGCCACTACGCCGTCGCGCTCGCCGCCAAACGCGCCGCCCCCCGGACCTCGCTCGGCACCCTGTTCGCCGCGGCGTCGCTCGCCGACCTGCTGTGGCCCGCGTTCGTCCTGGCGGGGTGGGAGCAGGTGCGCATCACCGGCGGCGCCAATCCGCTCCTCGCGCTCACGTTCGACGCGTATCCGATCTCGCACAGCCTGCTCACCCTGCTCGCGTGGGGGGTGCTGTTCGCCCTGCTATACCGCGCGCGCACCGGCTACGCCCGCGGCGCGGTCGCCGTCGGCCTCCTCGTGGTCAGCCACTGGGTGCTCGACTTCTTCACGCATCTCCCCGACATGCCGCTGTACCCGGGCGGGCCGCGGCTGGGCCTCGGGCTCTGGAGTTCGGTGCCGGGAACCGTCCTCGTCGAAGCGCTGATGTACGGCGCCGGCCTCTGGATCTACGCGGCCTCCACCCGTGCGCGCGACCGGGTGGGCCGCTACGGCTTCTGGGCGCTCGTCGCGGTGATCACCCTGTCGTACGTCGCGTCGCTCTTCAGCCCGCCTCCGCCGACGGTGACGGCGTTGGGGATCGGCGGCATCGTGTTCGGCTGGCTGTTCGTGGGGTGGGCGGCGTGGGCGGATAAACACCGAGACGGCGTTACATAAACAACGTTGCACGTCAGACGTTGCACGCGAGACGTGGGACGTGCAACGTGTAACGTGTAACGCCTTCTTTATTCCAGTTGATCTAAGACGTCCAGCACCCGTTCCATCTCCTCGACGGTGTTGTAGCAGTGCGGGGCCAGGCGGATCGCACCCTCGCGCAGCGAGCACACGACGTGGGCGCGCTTGAGCGCGTGGTAGGCCTCGGCGGGGTGCTCCGGCGCGAGACAGATGATCGCCGAACGGTGCGCCTCGTCGCGCGGTGACACGACGCGGACGCCGTTCTCGTCCGCCCACTTGAGCACCGGCTCGTGCAGCGTGCGGGCGTACTGCGCGATGTCGCCGATCCCCAGCTGGGCCAGCATCCCCACCGACGCCGTCATGCCGTAGAAGTCCTGGAAGGGGAGCGTGACCATCTCGAAGCGGCGGGCGTCGGCGCGGAAGGTGGGGTTGTACTCGGTGAGGCGGGAAAAATCGTCGGTCCCCTCGAACGCCATCCACCCGGTGACCGCGGGCTCGAGCGCCGCGATCAGCTCGCGGCGCACGTACACGAACCCGGAGCCCCAGGGCGAGAGCAGCCACTTCTGCCCGCCGCACGCCAGGATGTCCACCGGCGTGTCGCGCAGGTCGAGCACCGAGTTCCCCACGCCCTGAATCCCGTCCACCACGAGGAACGTGCCGTTGGCGCGGCAGGCGACGCCGAGCCGGCCCAGGTCCGCGCGGTAGCCGTTCGAGAACTGGACGAACGACACGGCGAGGACGCGCACGCGCGGGTCGTGCAGGCGCTCGACCAGGTAGTCCTCGTCGGGCCAGCCCTCGGGCCCGCAGGGGGCGAGCTCGACCTCGACACCCTCGTTCTTGAGGAGCAGCCACGGGTACACGTTCGCCGGGAACTCGCGGTCCGACACGAGCACCACGTCTCCCGCCTGCAGCGGCAGCGCCCGCGCCGCGAGGTTCAAGCCGTGGCTCGTGTTCGTGGCGAGGGCGATCTCCGCCGGCTCGGCGTTCACGAATCGGGCGACCGCCGCGCGCGCGTCCCCCAGACCCGCCTGCAGCTCGCGGTCGGGCAGGAGGTGCGGCGCGGTGCGCTTGGCGGTGAACTCGTCGAGGGCGCGGCGGGTACGCTCGGGGATAGGGCCGATCGAGGCGTTGTTCAGGTACACCGTGTCCGCGGTCCAGGGGAACTCGGCGGCGCGGAGCGCGCGGAACTGGTCGCGCAGCGCCCTCAGGCGCGTCGGGTGGTAGGCGATGTCGGTCATGCTCGGACGTCCAGCGCGTCGCGCAACCCGTCGCCCACGAGGTTCACCCCCAGCACTGTCAGACCGATCCCGAGCCCCGGGAACAGCGACACCCAGGGGGCGACCCGCAGCAGGTCGCGACCCTCCGCGACCATCGCGCCCCACGAGGGAGTGGGAGGCTGGGCGCCGAGCCCCACGAAGGACAGCGCCGCCTCGGCCATGATCGCTCCGCCGACGCCGAGCGTGGCCGCCACGATCACCGGGCCGAGCACGTTCGGCAGCACGTGCCGGGTCACGAGGCGCGCGTCCGGCGCGCCGAGCGCCCGCGCCGCCTGCACGTAATCGAGCTGCCGCACCACCAGCACCTGGCCGCGCACGAGCCGAGCCATCCCCGCCCAGCCCACGAGCCCGATCACCACGCAGACGACCGGCAGGGAGGGCCGCACGGCGGCCGCGATCGCGATCAGGAGGAGCAGCGAGGGAAAGGCGAGCGTCACGTCCGCGACGCGCATCACGAGCGTATCGACCCAGCGGCCGTAATAGCCGGCGGCGAGCCCGAGGGCGAGCCCCACGCCGAGGGCGATCACCTGGCTCGCGAGCCCGACGGCGAGCGACAGCCGGGCACCGAACAGGACGCGGCTCAACACGTCCCGCCCCTGCGCGTCGGTGCCGAACCAGTACGCCGCCGACGGCCCTCGCAGGGCGGCGGAGAGGTTCCCGTGGTAGGGGTCTCCCGGCGCCAGCCACGGCGCGGCGAGCGCGACGAGGACGAGCGTCGCCACAACGGCGAGCCCGGTGATGGTCCAGCGACTTCGGAGGACGCGATGACGCATGAGTAGCGCGAGGCTGGGGGCCACGACTACGTTACTCGGAGGCTCACCTTCCGGGCAAGCGGCGGATCACGTGAACAATCAAACCCGGTTCACCCTCGTGCTGGGCGGCGGCGGCATGAAAGGCGTCGCGCACGTGGGCGTGCTGCAAGCGCTCACCGAGCGCGGGCTCGTGCCGGCGCAGATCGTCGGCTCGAGCGTGGGCGCGCTGGTGGGCGCCGGGTGGTCGGCCGGGAAGAGCATCGCCGAGCTGCGCGAGGTGGCGATCGGGCTGCGGCGCAAGGACGTGTTCGCCGTCGCGCACGCGGACATGGCGTTCAAACGAATGCGCTCCCCCGCCCTGTTCCGCCGCGAGCCGCTCGACCTCCTGATCCAGCGCCTGGTGGGCGACGTCACGTTTCAGGAGCTGCGGCACCCGCTGATCGTGAACACCGTGGACATCAACTCCGGGATGCAGATGTTCTGGGGGCTCGACGGGCTCGACGAGGTCCCGGTGCGGGACGCCGTGTTCGCATCGTGCGCGCTGCCGGGTTACCTGCCGCCGCGCGAGATCCGCGGGCGGTTCTACGTGGACGGCGCCACGGTGGATAACCTGCCGGTGGGCACGGCGCGCATTCTCGGCGCGGACCTGATCCTCGCCGTGGACGTGTCCGCGTCGAACGCGTTCCGCGCCGACACGCAGGAGGAAGGCTTCGCCGCCGTGTTCGCGCGCGCGACGGAGATCGCAATGCAGTCGCTGCTGGAGCAGCGACTGCGCGACTGGACGACCCCGCCGATCTATTACGTCCACCCGCGCGTCGAGCACATCTCCGCGTTCTCGTTCGACCACCTGCGCGAGCTGGTGGAGGAAGGCTATCGCTCCACGGTCGCCGCGCTCGAACGGCCGGCCGAATGGCCCGGCCCGGGGGATGCGGGGATGTACCCGCGCCGCGCCGTCACCGTGCGCGTCCAGCGCGAGCGCTGCATCGGCTGCGGCGCGTGCCTCGTACAGGCGCCGCCGGGGATGTTCGTGCTCGACGCCCAGGGGAAGGCGGTGGTGACGCGTCCCGACCAGGAGTGGTCGCCGATCGACGGCGAGTTCATCCGCCACTGCCCGACGTACGCGATCAGCGCGCGACCGGCGGCCTCTGCCGCCGAAACTCGGCGTCAATCCGGATGAGGTCCCGCGCCACCCGGTCCCAGTTGTAGTAGGTCTCGACCCTGCGGCGGCCGGCCGCGCCCATTTGGCGACGCAGGCCGTCGTCCCCGAGCAGCCGCTTCACGCCCGCGGCGACGGCCTCGGGATCCTCGGAGTTCACGAGGATCCCCGATTCCCCGTCGCGCACGGCCTCCGGTACGCCACCCGTGCGCCCGCCAACGATCGCAAGTCCGCAGGCCGACGCTTCGATGAACGCGAGCGGGAAGCCCTCGTTCAGATCGTGTACCCGCCGCGACGCTCCCACATACAGCGTGGCCGCATTGTAAAGACCCGGCAGGTCGTCGTTCGCCACCGGGCCGAGGAATCGGACTGCGTCGGCCACGCCCAACCGGGCGGCCAGCTGCTCGAACTCCGCGCGGTACGGCCCGGCGCCGGCGACTGCGTAGCGCGTGCCCGGGAAGGCCGCCCGCACCGCGGGGAGGGCCTTGATGACGGTGTCGATTCCTTTGACCCGCTGGATGCGGGCAGCGGTGAGCAGCCATGGTCCGCCATCGAGGCCGAACTTCGTCCGCACGCCTTGCGGATCGACCCCGGGGCGGAAATGCTTCGGATCCGCACCTAGCTGGACCACTCGCACTGTCTGCGCGAGCCGCAGCGCGCCGTGCTCCTCGAGGACGCTGCGGGCCAGGTCCGCCGTCCAGTGACTCACCGCCACCACGACCGAGGCCGGATCCAACAGGAGGCGCGCCATGCGGCGCTTGAACCGCGAGCGGCGGCTCTTCTCCTGCAAGAGAAGGAGTTCCGTACTGTTGTGCACGACGATGCCGTAGGGGAGTCCGTAGCGGGCGGACAGCCATCGTGCGGGATAGGCCGCCGGTTTCAGCTCACCGCACCAGGCGAATCCCGGACGCAAGCGACGAGCGAGGCTGCTCGCACGCCACGTCCAGGCCGCCAGCCCGTTGATCGTCCGAAGGCGCCGCGCCGGCACGCCGACCCGGTCGACGGTCTGCGGGATCGCCCGGTCGACGGCTTCGCTGCCAGGATACGTGCCGGTGGAAACGACGAGTGCTCCGGGAGGAAAGTGCCGGGTCAGCTCTCCCATCATGCGGGCGATGCCGCCCTCGTGGGGCGGGAAGTTGTACGCGAGGAGAAGCGTGGTGCTCAAGCGGGGAACTGCCCCACCACTTCCGCTTCGATCGCACGGAGGTCGCGGACGACGCGGTCCCAGTTGTAGTACGTCTCGACCGCCCGTCGTCCAGCCGCGCCGATGCGCCGGGCGAGCCCGCCGTCGGCGAGGAGGCGCGAGACCGCGTCCCCGAGCGCCGCCGGATCCTCGGGCGGCACCAGGAAGCCCGTCTCGCCGTCGCGCACGGCGTCCGGAATCCCGCCGGAGTTGCCGCCCACGACCGGCAGCCCGCACGCCGACGCCTCGACGAGCGAGATCCCGAATCCCTCGACGCCGACCCGCTCGGCGCGGCGTGACGCCCCCACGTACACCGAGGCGAGGTTGTACAACGCGGGCAGGTCCCGGTCGTCGATCGCGCCGAGGAACGTCACCCGGTCCGCCACGCCGACATGGCGCGCCAGCTCCTCCAGCTGCTCGCGCGCCCCCCCCGGGCCGCTGCCGGCCACGACGTAGCGCACGTCAGGCGCCCGCTCGAGGATGGCGGGGAGCGCCTGCAACACCGTGTCCATGCCCTTGTGCGGCGTGAGCCGCGCCACGGTGAGCAGCCAGCGGACGCCGCCGTCCGGTAGGCCGAAGCGCTGGCGCAGCTCCGCCGGATCCACGCCGGGCCTGAAGCGATCGGGATCGGTGCCGAGGTGCACCACGCGCAGCCGCTGGCCGTGGCCGTCGAGCCCCAGCTCGCCGAGGACGCTGAGGGCGAGGTCGCGGGTCCAGGCGCTGTTCGCCATGAGCACCGCGGCACCGCCCAGGATCGCGCGCGCGGAGCGCCGCTTGAAGCGGGACTGGCGGGACTTGTGCTGCTCGGTCAGCAGGTCGCCCCCGTGAAAGTAGATCCCGTAGGGCACGCGGCAGCGCTCCAGCACCCAGCGCGCGGGGTAGCCGGCAGGCTTGACGTTGCCGCAGTGCACGAAGCGCACGTGGTGGCGGCGCGCGAGCGCCGCCGCCCGCCGCGACCAGAGCAGCAGCCCCGGCAGGGTCTTCGTGAGCCGGCGGCTCACCGGCAGGCGGTCCACGACGCCGTCGAGGTGGGCGTCGAAGTCCGCCGCATCGCGATCCTGGGGCGTCGAAACGATCAGCTCGCCGGGCGCGTAGCGCTTCGCCATCTCGCCGTGCAGGCGGGCGATACCCCCGCCCATCGGGGGAAAGTCCTGCGCGAGCAGCAGCGTCGTCATCGCGAGCGCTCCCAAAGGCGGGCGTACTTCAGGAACACACTCACGGCGGCGAGCCCGCACAACACGACACCGTGCCATCCGTCGAGAATGCCGAGCTGCAGGAAATACATGCGGACGAAACGCACGGGCGGGCGGAGCAGGAGATCCGTGACGCGCGGCCGGCGCCCGCGGCCCGCGAGCTCCTCCGCCGCGAACCCCGTGGAGCGATCGAGCTTCTGCAGGTAGTGCTTGAGATCGCGATAGGGCACGTGCTCGAGCGGAGCGCGGAGGCGGCCCACGTCCGCCACCGGCTCGAGCGACCCGTGCACCTTGCGCTCGCCGAAGCGGCGGTTGCGCCGGAACAGCCGCACCACCCAATCGTTTCCCCACCCCCCGTGCCGGACCAGCCTGCCGAGGAACACGTTGCTGCGGCGCACCTCGTAGGCCTCGTGCGCCGGCGCCGCGACCGTCGCCGCGAGCTCCCGCGCGAGCGCCGGCCCGACCCGCTCGTCGGCGTCGAGAGTGAACACCCACTCGTGCGCAGCCGCGGCGATCCCCGCGTTGCGCTGCGCGGTCCCGGGGCCGGGGTGGCCCAATACCCGCGCGCCCGCCTGCCGGGCGAGCTCGGCGGTGCCGTCGGTCGAGGCGTTGTCCACCACGATCACCTCGCCGGCGGAGGTCAGCCCCCGCACGCACTCACCGATGTTCGCTGCTTCGTTCCGCGTGGGGATGACGAAGGTAAGGGGAGCGGGGGGGGGCGCGGTCATGACCTTCGCTGAATGCTAACCAGACGCATCGCCGGCGAGCAATCGCCGCCGCGCGAGCGCTTCGCGATACACCGCCTCGGTGCGCTCGGCGGTGCGCTCCAACGTGAAGTCGCGCCGCACCAGCTCCCGCCCCGCGCGCGCCACCCGGCGGGAGAAATCGCCGTCGCCGAGCACCCGCTCGAGGGCCCGCGCCCAACCCGCCGGGTCGAGCGGCGGGACGAGCACGCCGGTCTCGCCCGACCTGACGAGATCGGGGTTGCCGCCGGAGTCCGACGCGACCACCGGCAGCCCCAGCGCCATCGCCTCGAGCAGCGCCTGCGACAACCCTTCGATGCGCGACGGCAGGGCCGCCGCGGCCGCGAGATGATAGAACGCGAGCGGGCGCTCGGTGCGCGGCACGAACGCCACCGCGTGGCGTTCGGGCGCCGCGCGGGCGAGCGCGCGCAGGCGCTCGTCCGGCTCGATGCCCACGAAGGCGAGGACGACGGGCGGTCGGACCAGCGGCAGGGCCTGCAGTAGGACGTGCTGATCCTTGCGCCGCGAGACGACGGCGACGACGGGCCGGCCCCGCGTGTCGCCCCCCCCGACGGCCGCGCGGGCGGCGGCGAGCTCCCGCTCGGGCACGGGTGCGTCCACGCGCTCGAGCGCGATCCCGTTGGGCACGACGCGCAGTCGGCCCCCCGGGTGCAGGCGCCGCCGCAGGGCCCGCGCCACCGCCGCGCTCACCGCGATGGTGCGGTCCGCCGTCAGCCCCACCGGCACGAGCTCGAGGGGAGACGTGAGCGGCATCGTGCGGCGCGTGACCACGAAGGCCTGCGGCAGGCGCCCGCGCCACCGCAACCACGTCAGCGCGCGGCGGTCGCGGGTGGCGTGCGCGTTGACCACGTCCACGCGCTCCCGCGCGATCAGCTCCCCGAGTGCGCCCGCCAGAACGTCCAGCCGGGCGAAGGCGAGCGGCACGACCGACAGCCCCGCCTCGCGCGCGAGCCGCGCCAGCAGCACGTCCGCGCGACACCCCACGAGCAGGCGATGTCCGCGACGGGCGAGCCGCTCGCTCAAGCCGAAGATGGACTGCGTCGACCCCGCGGGGCCGCCCTGGTGCGTGAGCTGCAGGATGGTGAGGGGCCGCTCGCTCATCGCGCGGAGCTAGAGCTTTTTCGCAACCACGAGCAGCTGCTCGCTCGCCAGCATCGCCGGGTGCACCATCCAGCGGAACAGGTCGTCCTCGCCTTCCCGCCGCGGCCCGGGAGCCACGTGCCGCTTCGTCGCCAGCCGCGTGAACAGCCAGAACAGGGGGTACAGCAGCAGGAGCCACGCGTGCAGCGGCTTGAATCGAGTGAACCGCAACTGTTGCACGCGCAGGCCCGACTGGAACAGGAGCGTGTGCAGCAGCGGAAAGTCCACCGGGTTAATGTGGTAGGCGTACAGCTGCTCGGGCCGCAGGTCCCAGCCGACGCGCCGCCGAATGAGCTTGTGCGTGCCGGTGAAGAAAAAGTGGAGTCGGGAGTGCAACCGCGCGACGTTCGGCGAGCTGAGGACCAGGTGGCCGCCCGGCCGCAGGATCCGGCCGGCCTCGTGCACCACCGGGATGTACGTGAACAGGTGCTCCGCCACCTCGCTCAGCACCACGACGTCAAACGCGTCGGCGTCGTAGGGCAACGGCTGCAGGAGATCGACGCCCTGATCGATAACGAGACCCTCGAGCAGCCGCTGCGGCGCGTCGCGCAGCTTGTAATCGTCGCTCCGGAAATGCGTGCCCCGCACGTCGCCACCATCACGTGCCAGCTCGCGGATGATCTCTCCCCTCCCGCAGCTCAAGTCGAGGACGCGCAGGGACGGATAACCGGGGAGCGCGCGAATGGCCGCGACGATGGCGCGCGCGACGAAGGCCTGAGGCATGGGGTCACAACTTAGTTATACTATCTCGCCCATGCACGTCGTCGTCGCCTCCCACCAGCAACTGCCGGCGAAGGGCTACGGCGGCCCGCAGCGCGTGGTGGTCGCACTGGTGCGCGGCCTCGCGGCACTCGGCCACCGCGTCACGCTGCTCGCGCCCCCCGGCACGCGCGTCCCGGAAGCGAAGCTGGTCGAGGTCCCGCCGCGCAAGTTCGGCGACCCGGCGACGCTCGCGCCTTACATCCCGCGCGACGGCGACATCCTGCACGCGCACTTCCCGCTGAAGCGCGGGCCCGGCCAGATCCCGTTCGTGCAGACCATCCACCGCAACTTGAAGCCCGGCAGCCCGCTCGACCCCAACACGATCTTCCTCTCCCGCGACCATGCGCGCCGCCACGGGAGCGAAACGTTCGTCTACAACGGGCTCGACCCGGCGCAGTATTTCTTCCGCCGCTTCCCCAAGCGGCACGAGCAGTACGATCTGTTCCTCGGCAAGCTGCACAGCGCCAAGGGCTACCACTGGGCGGTCGAGGCGGCGAAGCGCACGGGGCACCCCTTGATCGTGGCGGGCGGCTGGCGGCCGAGCTTCACGGGGTCGATCCAGTACGTGGGCGAGGTGGACGGCGGCGCGAAGGCGGCGCTGCTCGCCCGCGCCCGCTGCCTGTGGAACCCCGCCGAGTGGGACGAGCCGTTCGGCCTCGTCACCGTCGAGGCGTTGCTCTCGGGCACGCCGGTGCTGGGCACGCGCCGCGGCGCGCTGCCGGAGCTGATCGCGCCCGAGGTGGGCGCGCTGTGCGACACGATGGAGGAGATGATCGCGGCGGCCGACACGATCCACACGCGGAGCCCCCAGGCCTGCCGCGCGCACGCCGAGCGCCGGTTCACGCATCTGACGATGGCCGAGGGTTACGTGCAGGTCTATCGCCGGGTGCTGCAGGCCGGCGCCACCTGATGCCGCTGCACGTGGCGCTCGTCTCGCACCACCGGTTGCCGGTGCAGGGGTACGGCGGGACGGAGCGCGTGGTCGTGGCGCTCGCGCGGGGGCTTGACGCGCTCGGCCACCGCGTGACGCTGCTCGCCGCGCCCGGCACGCGGGTCGCCGAGGCAGCGGTCGTCGAGGCGCCGCCGGCCCGCATCCTGGATCCCACCGTCGACCTCGCCACGCTCCTCCCGTCGGACGCGGACGTCGTCCATGCCTTCTTCGCCGTGCGCCGTACACCCTCCCGCCCGTTCGTCCGGACGCTCGAAGGGAATCTCCGGGCGGGCGTCGCCGCGTCTCCCGACACCATCTTCGTTTCCCGCAACCATGCCCACCGCTACGGGAGTGAGGTCTTCGTCTACAACGGCCTCGATCCGGGAGACTATCTGTTTCGATCCGAGAAGGACCAGTACGACCTGTTCCTCGGCCGGCTGCACAGCGTGAAGGGCTACCGGTGGGCGATCGAAGGCGCGAAGCGGAGCGGCCGGCGGTTGCTGATCGCCGGGGGCTGGCGCCCGAGCTTGCGCCGCAGGATCCGCTACGTCGGCACGGTCGACGGCCGCAAGAAGGCGGAGCTTCTGGCGGGCGCCCGCTGTCTCTGGATGCCAGCGCTGTGGGACGAGCCGTTCGGCCTGACGACGATCGAGGCTTTGTTCTCCGGAACGCCCGTCCTGGGCACGCGCCGGGGCGCGCTGCCCGAGGTGATCAGCGCCGAGGTGGGCGCGCTCTGCGACTCGCTGGACGAGATGGTCGCCGCGGCGGAGACGATCCACACCCGGAGTCCCGAGGCCTGCCGCGCCCACGCCGAGCGCTACTTCACCCACCTCGTGATGGCGGAGGAGTACGTGCGGATGTACCGGTCCCTGCTCGAGACCGGGCGGCTGCCGCCCGGCCGGCCCACGCCGTTCGCGCCCCCCCCGCCCCCCCCGCCCCCTCCTAGCGCAGCGCCACGGTGAGGAGCTCCGCCAGCCGGTGGATCCAGGTGTGCTCGCGCAGCGCCCGCTCGCGCGCCGCATCGCCGAGCGCGCGGCGCGCCACCGCATCGGCGAGCAGCGTGCGGGCGGCCTCGCGCAGCTCGGCGACGCTGCGGTAGAGCACGATCTCGCGCCCCGGGGTGAAGTGGCGCGCGATGTCGCCCTTCGCGTCCGAGAGCTGCGGCGTGCCGATGGCGGCGAGCTCGAAGACGCGCATGTTGGCGCCCGTACCGTAGCGCGCCGGATCGCCCGTCTGGCCGAAGTGCTGGTGCACGTTCAGGCCCACCGTCGCGCTCGAGAGCGCACGCACGAAGTCGTCCCCGTACACCGGCCCGCGCGGCCACCCCGGGCCCCGCACCACGAGCCCGAGGTCCGCGAGCGCGCCGAGCACGCGCTCGCGCGCCGGGTCGCGCGACCCCACGAACGCGAGCGGGGCGCGCCAGCGCGCGCCGCCGTCCAGCGGCCGGTGGTAGGCCGGGTCGCACCCGAACGCGAGGTAGTAGGCGCGCGCCCCGGCGCCGCGGTGCGCCTCGAGGCTCGAGCTGTCGTGGGTGAAGAACCAGTCGTACGCCGGGGCGAGCCGGATCGAGTGCTCCAGGTTGTGGGGGGCGTCCGGGAACCAGTTGGCCCAGCGGGCGCCGCCGCGCGAGCGCAGGCGGGCGACCGCCGCGGGCTCGAGCCTCGACCCTTTGAAGACGAGCACCAGGTCCGTGGGCCCGCGCCGGAGCAGCCGGTCGAGCCGGTCCACGAGCGGGCGGCGCAAGATCGCGTTCAGCCCGCGCCGTCGCTCCTCGCAGCAGCGCACCTCGCACCCCAGCGCCTCGAGCCCCGCGGCGAGCGCCAACCCGCTCCGGTGGTAGCGGGCGTTGAACGCCGCGACGAGCACCACCCGCAGCCCGGCGAACGGCCGCGCGGTCATACCTCCACGTAGTTCCGGAACTCGAAGAGGCGCGCGCCCGTCAGCTGCTCGATCCAGTCGGAGAGATAGTACCGGAGGTAACTCAGCCGGAAGTGACGCGACCCCGCTACGGGGATGCTGTCCTGCGCCCGCGCCGCGATCCACTCCCGCGCCACGGCGGGATGCGTCCCGGTGAACCGGCGCAAGAGCGGCGTCCAGCCCAGCGAGCCGCGGGCCTGCTCCGCCGCCGATCGCTCGGCGCTCCACGGGTAGATCCTCTTCGAGATCTCGTGCTTCTCGTGGATCGCCCGCGCGGAGCGGGCCCAGCCGTAGTGGAACATCTCGGCGTCCGTGAGCCGCGCGCGGATCTTCCGGTGCGCGGGGCCCACGCGGAACCCCTGGGCACCCTGGTACGGCCGGACATCCCCGCCGAGCCGGACGCAGCGCACCTCGCGGCGGTACCAGTGCCGGTTCGTCGCGATCGTGTCGAACCCGCCGTAAAAGTGGTAGTACCGCACGAGCAGCCCCTCCACCCGCTCATCCCGGTCCCACTCGGCCACCTGCTCCTTGAGGATGCGCGCGCCCCGCTCGTGGAGCACCTCGTCCGCCTGGATGTAGACGCCCCACGAACCCCGGCAGGCATCCATCGCGCGCCGCGTTTCGGTCGACAGCATGAGATTCTTCTTCGTGAAGTCCCATTCCGTGTCAAGGATCCGGACGCGCGGGTCGCCGATCGAGGTGACCAGGTCGCGCGTACCGTCCTCCGACTTCCCCACGTTCACGACGACCTCGTCGCAGATGCCGAGGATCGAACGGATCGCGGGGACGATCGGGAAATCCAGCTTGACGGCGTTCCGGACGATGGTGAAGCCGGAGAGCATGTCAGCTCCGAAATTGCATATCGTAGAGGCGGCGGTACAATCCCCCCGCCGCGAACAGCGCGTCGTGCGTGCCGCGCTCGACGATCCGCCCGTCGGCGAGCACCACGATGAGGTTCGCGTCTCGCACGGTGGCGAGCCGATGCGCGATGACCAACACGGTGCGGTGCGCCATCAACCGGTCGATCGCCTCCTGGACGAGGCGCTCGGACTCCATGTCCAGGGCGCTCGTCGCTTCGTCGAGGATCAGAATCGGCGGATCGCGCAGCAGCGCGCGCGCGATCGCGATGCGCTGGCGCTCGCCGCCGGAAAGCCTCATACCGCGCTCGCCCAGCAGCGTCCGGTAGCCGTCCGGGAGTTGCGAGACGAACTCATGCGCGTTCGCCGCCCGCGCGGCCACCTGCACCTGCTCGAGCGTGAAGTCCCGCCGGCCGTAGGCGATGTTCGCGAACACCGTGTCGTTGAGCAGGACGGTCTCCTGCGACACGATCCCCATCAACCCCCGCAGGCTCGTGCGGGTGAACCGCGCGATCGGCACGCCGTCGAGCAGGATGGCGCCGCCCGTCGGCTCGTAGAAGCGCGGCAGCAGGTCCACGAGCGTCGTCTTCCCGGCCCCCGATGGGCCCACGACCGCCACGACGTGCCCGCGGCGGATCTCGAGGTCGATCCCCGCGAGCACGGGCGCCTCGCCGTTGTAGGAGAACGACACCCCGCGGTACTCGATCCTCTGCTCGAATCGCGCGGGCTCCTCGCCCGGCCGGTTCCCCTCGTCGGCGGCGAGGTCGAGCACCTCGAACACGCGGTCCGCCGCGGCCAGCGCGCCGGCCATCGTGGCGGGGTAGTTGGCGACGGCCTTGACCGGCGACATGAGCCGCAGCGCCACCGCGATGAACGCGATGAAGACCTCGGGCCGGAGCGTCGCGGCCTCACCCAGCGCCAGCCGCGTGCCGACCGAAAAGATCAGGACGATCACGATCCCGGCGAACACCTCGCTCAGCGGGCTCGTGAGCGAGGAATAGCGCTGCGCGCGCATGACGCCCCGGCGGTAGCGGTCAGCCAGCACCCGGAATCGCTCCGCCTCGAAGGCTTCGGCCACGTACGCCCGAACCAGTTTGATCGAGCCGACCAGCTCGCTCACCAGACTGGTGAGCTCGCCGCGCTGGTCTGCCTGCTCCCGCGAACGCCGCCGGACCTTCGCGACCACCGGCCGGACGATGACCACGAGCAGGGGCGCGCACACGAGCGCGATCAGCGTCAACCGCCACGACAGGCCGACGAGGATCGCGACGTAGACCAGGATGAGGCTCACGTTCTGCAGCAGCGAGGCGAGGGAGGCGGTGACCGCCGTCTTCACCTGGTCGGTGTCGTTGATGACCCGGGCGAGCAGCTGCCCGCCGCGGGTGCGCTGGAAGAAGCCCAGGGGCAGGGTCTGCAGGTGCCCGAACAAGCGGACCCGCAGGTCGCGCACGACCCCCTCCTGGATCGCCACCATCGAGACCGCGCTGGCGTAGGTGAGCGCGTTCTTGAGCACCAGCGTGCCGACGAGCACCAGGACCACGTTGCGCAGCGCCGCCTGCGGCGACCCCGTCGCGAACAGCGGGCCGGCCACCGCCGCGAGGACGCGCTCCACCGTCGACCCACCCGCCGCCGGCAGGGCTTGCTGGCCGAACAGCGCCCGCAGGAACGGGATCAACAGCACGAACGTGGCGCCGTCCATGACCGAAGCCACGATCGTGGCGGCGATGTTGGCGGCGAACAGCAGCGTGTAGGGACGCAGCAGCAGGAACAGGCGACCGCTGCGGCCCATTCAGCGGACTCCCCCGCTGCGCGCGCCGCGCCCGCGCGGCGTGAGCAGCGCGACGGGCAGGATCATCTCCTCGGGCGTCACGCCGCCGTGCAGGAACGAGCCGCGGTAGCGCGCCTGGTACTCACGCAGCTTGGTGGGATACACGAAGAACCGGTCCGAGGTGGCGAGCAGCAACCGCACCCCGAGCCCCATCCCCGGCAGGCCGAAGGACTTCAGGTCCTCTACGAGGATCGCCGCCTCCGGGTCCTCGCTGCGGAGATCCTCGCCGAACTTGTAGCGCAGGTTCGCCGTCGCGTCGCGCTTGGCGTACACCGTCGCCGGCGTCTCGCAGTGAATGGAGCCGTGGTCGGTGGTGAGGAGGACCGACACGCCGCGCCGCTCCGCCTCCTGCAGCGCCGCCAGCACCGGCGAGCGCTCGAACCAGGTGCGGGTGAGGCTCCGCAACGCCGCCTCGTCGCGCGCCACCTCGTACAGGATCGCGCTCTCCGAGCGCCCGTGGGTCAGCTGATCGACGAAGTTGAACACCAGCGCGGTCACGCCGTCCTGCGCGAGGTGCGCGGGGAGGCGGCGCAGCAGCTCGCCCTCGCCCGAGCCGAACAGCTTCTCGTAGCGCACCGCGACGGGCCGGCCCACCACCTCCCGCAGCTGCTCCGCCAGGAGCTCGCCTTCGTGCGCGTTGAGGCTCTCCTCGTCCGACGGCTGGCCCCACCAGTCGGGATGGCGCGCGGCGATCTCCATCGGGAACATCCCGGAGAAGATCGCGTTGCGGGCGAACGGCGTGGCGGTGGGGACGATGCTGTAGTAGTGGGACTCCTCCACCTCGAACAGCGGCGTCACGAGCTCGCGCAGCACCTCCCACTGGTCGAGCCGCAGGCAGTCGATCACCACGAACAGCGCCCGCCCCGCCGACTGCAGCACCGGCACCAGGAACTCCGCGCCCACGTCCACCGAGAGGGGCGGCCGGTCCCCCTCGGGGCTGGCGAGCCAGCGCGGGTACTGGCGCGCGACGTACTCGGCGAAGTCCTTGCGGAGGCTGCGCTGCACGCTGCGCAGCGCCTCCGAGAGCCCCGGCTCGTTGGACGCGGCGAGCCGCACCTCCCAGCGCGCCAGCTCCACCACCAGCTCGATCCACTCGCGCCAGGCGAGCGCCGACCCGCGCCGGCCCTCGAGCTCGCGGAACCGGCTCACGAAGTCGCGCGCGAGGCGCTGCTGGCGGATGCGGTCGCCCTCGAGCAGCCGTGTGACCACCGAAAGGACCTGGCGGGGGTGCACCGGCTTCACCAGGTAGTCGTCCACCTCGATGCCGATGGCATCCCGCAGCGTCCCCTCGTCCTCGCTCTGGGTGACCATGACGACCGGCATCGCGGGATCGATCAGGCGGATCTCGCCGATCAGCTCGAGGCCGCGTCGCCCGGGCATTTGCTCGTCGAGCAGGACGACGCTGTAGGGCTGGCGACGCAGCAGCGCGAGCGCGTCGTCCCCGTGGACCGCCGAGGCCACCGTGAACCCCTGGGCCTCGAGGAAGCGGCGATGGGCGGCGAGCCCCTCGACCTCGTCGTCCACCCAGAGGATGCTCTTCGGGCGCGGCATAGGGCGAAAGCTAATGACGACTGGCGAACCCGGGCAACGCGACGGTAACTTCGCCGCGTGTTGTGCGTCCTGCTGGTGCGCTTCAGCTCCATCGGCGACATCCTGCTCACCACGCCGCTCGTGCGCGCGCTCGCGCGCCGCCACCCCGAGGCGAAGCTCGTCTACGTGACGAAGCGCGCGATGGCGCCGCTGGTCGCTGACAATCCGCACCTGAGCGCCGTCGTGACGCTCGACCCCGACGAGCCGCTGCTCCACCTCGCCCGCCGGCTGCGCGCCCTGGGACCGACCCACGGGCTCGACCTGCATGGCAGCGTCCGGAGCGCGGCGCTGCGGCTGCTCGTGCCCTGCCGCTGGTCGGGATACCGGAAGCGCAAGCTCGCCCGCACGCTGCTCATCTCCACCAAGCTCGACCTGTACGGCCGCCGGCTTCCTGTGGCGGAGCGCTACTTCGAGGCCGCGCGCCGGCTCGACGCGCGGCCCGACGGGGGCCCCCCGGAGTTCGCCCTGGGCCGCGGCGCGACGGAGCGCGTGGCGCAGTGGCTCGGCGCGCGCGGCCTCGCGGACGCGCGGCTCGCGGCGCTCGCCCCCGGCGCCGCGCACGCGACGAAGCGCTGGCCCGTGGCGCACTGGAGCGCGCTCGCGGAGCACCTGCGCGCGGCGGGCTACCGCACCGTCGTCGTGGGCGGGCCCGAGGACCGCGGGCTCGCCCAGCAGCTCGTGACGGCCGGCGCCGCCGCGAGCGCCGCCGGCGAGTTCTCGCTCCAGGAAACGGGCGCGCTGCTCGCGCGCTCCCGGGTCGTCGTGTCGGGCGACACCGGCGTCATGCACATGGCCACGGGCGTCGGCGCGCCGGTAGTGGCGCTGTTCGGCCCCACCGTCGAGCAGTTCGGCTTCTTCCCGTACCGCGCCCGCGCCGTCGTGCTGCAGCGCGCCCTCGACTGCCGCCCCTGCTCGGCGACGGGGACCGCCACTTGCCCGCTGGGCCATCACCGCTGCCTGGCGGACGTCGCGCCCGCCGACGTCGCCGCCGCCGTGGAACGGCTGGTCGCGTGACCCGGGTGGGGGCGGGGGGGGCCACCACGCCCGCCGAGGAGCGGCTCATCGCGCTCGCCGCCGAGGCAGCCCGGGGGCCCGTACGCGACGGGCTGTTCGCCCTGTGGCTCGTGGTGCGCGTCGCGGAGGCGCTGCTCCCGCCGCGGCCGGTATCGGGCAAGAATCACCGCCGCCGCCTCCAGGCGCTGGAGGCGCGGCTCGCGAGCCTCGCGCTCCCCGCCCCCCTCAAGCGCGCCGTCGCCGCGGCGCGGCAGCACCTCGAGGCCGGGACGCCCGCTGCGGCCGCCCTGGTGCTCTCCCAGCTCGTGGCTCCGGCCCGGGACGTGCTCGGCCCCGAGGCGGGGGACGCCGTGGTCGTTGCCGCCCGCTCCGCCCGCATACATCTATAAGGCGAGACGCCCAGGAGCAGCTTTCATGACGAGCCGTCGCTTCCCCAAGCGCCCCTCCCCTTCGCCGGAATCGCTCGTCGAACGGGTGGATCAGCAGCGCCCGGGGGACGTCCCCGGGGACACGGTCCCCACCGGCTTCCCCTCCATCGACCGGCTCCTGGGCGGCGGCCTGCGCCGGCGCGACCTGATCGTGCTCGGCGGGGACGTCGGCGCGGGGAAGTCGGCGCTCGCGCTCGGCGTGGCGCTGCGCGTCGCGCAGCACAACGTGGGCGTGGCGTTCTTCTCGGGGGAGATGGACGAAGAGCGCCTGATGGAGCGCGCGCTCGCGATCGAGGGCCGCGTGGCCATCGACGAGCTCCGCGGCGCCAAGCTCAACGAGCAGACGCGCGCGGGGATCGGCGGCGCGGCGGTCCGGCTCCGGGGGCTGCCGCTCACCATCCTGTCGCTCGCCGCGCCGGACTGGGAAACGGCGGCGGGACGGCTCGACCCGCTGCGCCAGCTCGGGCTCGTCGTGGTGGACTACCTGCAGCTCGTTCCCTCGCCGGCGGGCGTGGCGCGCTCGACGCAGGACGAGGACCTGGCGCTCGCGTTGCAGCGGCTCAAGGCGCTCGCGCTCGAGCGGCAGGTGGCGCTGCTCGTCGTGTCGCAGCTGCCCAAGTTCGACGCCAAGCGCCCCAATCCCCGACCCAGCCTCGACGACTTCGGCCACCTGGGCGCGATCAAACAGCACGCCGACGTGACGCTCGGGATCTACCGCGAGGAGATGTACAACCCCGGGTACGGGGTGGAGGGCGCGACCGAACTGATCGTGCTGAAGAACCGCAACGGGCCGACGGGGTTCGTCGACCTGTACTTCTACCGCCGCTGGATGCGCTTCGAGGACATGCTCGACCCGGACCGCTGAGCGGCGGTCGAGTCGAGGCCGGGGATGGTGCCGACGAGAGTGTAGGTCGTCCCCGCCCCGCCAACGTTGGGCTTGAGGGTGATCCAGAGCGACCGCTTGGCGCTGTCGGCGTAGATGGAGATCGACCCGTCGCGCAGGACGCCGTCGGCCTGCAGCTCCCACCCGTTGAGGCGTAACTCCTGCCGATACCAGGTTGCGACGGCCTCCGCGGGGGCGGGGGTGGTGAACACGGCCTGCGCCGCCTCCTCACCCGCCGTTACGCTCACCACGGTCGAGTGCGGGTAGGCGAGGACCCCCTTCAACGCCTGGGCCGCCAGCTCGCGTTGCGCCGCGCCCTCGGCCGGACGCTCGCACGCCGCGACCACGGTCACCATTGTCAGGAGCGCGCCGAGGCGGAGTCTCATGGGGCCGTATCCTACCTGTGGCGCCGCGCTGAGGTCAAGTTGTAACTTGGGACCGATCCGAGGTGCCCATGGCCGGCCACAGTAAATGGAAGCAGATCAAGCGGAAGAAGGCCGTCACCGACGCGCGGCGCGGCGCGCTGTTCACCAAGCTGATCCGCGAGATCACGATCGCCGCCAAGCAGGGCGGCGGCGATCCCGCGGGCAACGCCCGGCTCCGCACCGCCATCGACGCCGCCAAGGCGGAGAACATGCCGCTCGACAACATCGAGCGCGCCATCAAGAAGGGGACGGGCGAGCTGGCGGGCGTGACGTACGAAGAAGTCACCTACGAGGCGTACGGGCCCGGCGGCGCGGCCCTCCTCATCGAAGCGACTACCGACAACCCGAACCGCACCGTCGCGGAGATTCGCCACGTCTTCCAGCGCCACGGCGGCAACCTCGGCGCCGCGAACTCCGTGGTGTGGATGTTCGACCGCAAGGCCCAGATCACCGTGGACGCGACCCGTGCCGACGAGGACACCGTCATGGAGGCGGCGCTCGATGCCGGAGCGGACGATATGGCGCGCGACGGCGACGTCTTTCTGATCACCGGACCCGCGGGCCAGCTGCATCAGATCACCGAGCGGCTGAAGGCCAAGAAGATCGCGGTCCAGACGGCCGAGATCGCCCTGATCCCCAAGAGCACGGTGAAGGTAGACGGGAAGGACGCGAAGCACCTGCTCGCCCTGATCGAAGCGCTGGAAGAGATGGACGACGTCGCGAAGGTATCCTCGAACTTCGACATCGACGCCGAGGCGTTGGCGGCGGCGACGGCATAGCGTGAAGGTGCTGGGCGTCGACCCGGGCACGGCGGTCACCGGCTACGGCGTGATCGACACCGGGAACGGAGTGGGGACGCCCGGGATGGGCCGGTTGATCGAGTGCGGCGTCATCCGGTTCGAGCGCGGCAGCGCCCTCCCCCGGCGCCTGCACGAGCTGCACGCGCACATCGCCGATCTCATCGCCCGCCACCATCCCTCCGCGCTCGCCCTGGAAAACGCCTTCTACCACAAGAACGCGCGCACGACGCTCGTGCTGGGCCACGCGCGCGGCGTAGTGCTGCTCGCGGCCCAGCAGGCGGGCCTCGAGATCGCGGAGTATCCCCCCGCCACCGTGAAGAAGACGGTGACCGGCGCGGGCGGCGCCCCCAAGGCCCAGGTCGGCGCCGTCGTGGCGCGGCTGCTCAAGCTCACGCACGCGCCGACGCCGGCGGATGCCGCCGACGGCGTGGCCGTGGCGCTCACGTACATCCTCCGCACGTGATCGCCCAGGTCTCGGGCCGCCTGACGGCGAAGCAGGGCGATCGCGTGATGGTCCAGACCGCGGGCGGCGTCGGCTACGAGATCGTCGTGCCGCTGGGCGTGATGGGGCGCCTCCCGCCGGTCGGCGAGGCGGTGAGCCTCGCCACCGAGCTCGTCGTGCGCGAGGACGGCTGGGCGCTCTACGGATTCACCGAGGAGGCGGAGCGGCGCTTGTTCCAGCGCCTGATCGGCGTGAGCGGCGTAGGCCCGAAGATCGCGATCGCGCTACTATCGGCGCTCGGCGCGGAACGCGGCGCGCGGGCGCTCAAGGAGCGCAACATCGGGCTGCTCGCTTCGGTGAGCGGCATCGGCAAGAAGACCGCCGAGCGGCTGGCGCTTGAACTGGCCGATAAGCTGGGCGAGTTTGAAGCTGCCGCCGGCGCCGCGACACCGGCCGACGGCGCCGCGGAAGCGGCGCTCCGGGCGCTGGAGCAGCTCGGGTACGGGACGGCGGAGGCGGACCGGGCGCTGCGCCAGGTGCTCGCGGCCGACGGCGGGGAGAGTGGGAGAGGCGGAGACCCCGAGACCCTGGTCCGCCGGGCGCTGCAACTTCTCACCCACGGATGACGATGACGACCGCTGAGTGGATCTGCACCCGCTGCGGGTCGACCAACCGGATCCTCGTGCCGGACGGCGCGACGCGGGCGGCGGACGAGTGCCTCACCTGCCACACGCGGCACGCGCTCGAGGTCGATGCGCGGCCGGTGCGGTGGCGCGCCACTTCCCAGGCTAAAGCCTGGGCTCGGCACGGCACTGTCCTTAAGGACAGTGTTTCGCCGAGCCCACCCTTCAGGGTGGGGACGTGACGCGGGCCCGCACGCAGATCACCACCCCCGAAGCCCTGCCCGAAGAGCGCAGCGCCGACGCGGCGCTCCGCCCCTCCCGGCTCGACGAGTTCGTCGGCCAGGCGAAGGTGAAAGAGTCGCTCCAGATCGCCATCGACGCGGCGAAGCAGCGCGGCGAGCCCCTCGACCACGCGCTGTTCTTCGGCCCCCCGGGCCTCGGCAAGACCACGCTCGCCCTGCTCATGGCGAAGGAGCTGGGCGTCGGCATCCGGACCACGTCCGGGCCCGTGCTCGAGCGCCCCGGCGACCTGGTGGGCATGCTCACGTCGCTCAAGGCGGGCGACATCCTCTTCATCGACGAGGTGCACCGGCTCCGGCCCGCGCTCGAGGAGTTTCTCTACCCCGCGATGGAGGAGTACCGGGTGGACGTGCGCATCGCCGAGGGCCCGCACGGCCAGACGATCCCGATGGCGCTCGAGCGCTTCACGTTGATCGGGGCGACCACGCGGTTCGGCCTCCTCACGCCGCCCATGCGCGCGCGCTTCGGGCTGGTCGAGCGGCTCTCTTACTACCCGCCCGACGACCTCGCGCAGATCCTGGCCCGCTCGGCCGGCATCCTCGACGTGCCGGCCGACGCGGCGGGGATCGCGGAGCTCGCGCGCCGCAGCCGGGGCACGCCGCGCGTCGCCAACCGGCTGCTCAAACGGGTGCGCGACTACGCTCAGGTCCGCGCCGGCGGCAAGATCACCGCCCAGGTGGCGGGCGAAGCGCTCAAGCGGCTCGACGTGGACGAATTCGGGCTCGACGACATGGACGGGCGCATCCTGAAGACCATCATCGAGCAGTTCGACGGCGGCCCCGTGGGACTCGGCACCATCGCGGCGGCCGTGGGCGAAGACCCGGGGACGCTCGAGGAGGTGTACGAGCCGTTCCTCATGCAGCAGGGCTTCCTCGCGCGCACCGCCCGCGGCCGCTGCGCCACGGGGTCCGCGTACCGGCATTTCGGGTTTACTCCCCCTAAGAGCGCTGAACAGCCGACGATGTTTGACAGCTAGCCAATTGCGGATCTCGGATTGCGGATTGCGGATTGAAGGCGCGACCGTCGAATCCGCAATCCGAAATCCACAATCCGCAATTCTCCGCGTGCGCTACCGAACCGCAGACTTCGACTACACCCTGCCAGCCGAGCTGATTGCTCAGGAACCGCTCCCCGACCGCGCGGCGAGCCGCCTGCTCGTCCTCGAGCGGGCGAACGGGCGCGTCCGCCACGCGCGCTTCCCGGACCTCCTCGAGCTGATCGCGCCGCAAGACGTACTCGTCCTCAACGTGTCGCGGGTAATCCCGGCGCGACTGCACGGGAGACGGGAGACGGGAGCCGCGGCGGAGATCCTGCTCGTCCGCGAGCTGCCCGACGGGAGCTGGCTCGCGATGGGGCGCCCCGGCGGGAAACTCAAGCCTGGACGGCGCGTGACCTTCGGCGACGACAGCGCGGTGGAGATCGTCGAGATGCTGGGCGGCGGGCTGCGACGGGTGCGTTTCGTCGGGCCGCTCGATGCCCGGGCGACGCTCGCCACGTACGGCGCGGTCCCGCTGCCCCCGTATATCCGCCGCGCCCCCCGACCCGAGGACCGCGAGCGCTACCAGACGGTGTACGCCGCGCACGACGGCAGCGTCGCCGCGCCGACGGCGGGGCTGCATTTCACCCCCGAGCTGCTCGCCCGGCTCCGCGCGACGGGCGCGGCGACGGCCGAGCTCGATCTCCACGTCGGCCCGGGCACCTTCAAGCCCGTGGAAACGGACGACCTGGCGCACCACACGATGCACGCCGAAGCGTACGCGGTGGGCGAGGACGCGGCGGCACTCATTAACGCGAGACGGGAAGCGGGAGGCCGCGTCTGGGCGGTGGGGACCACGGTGGTGCGGACGCTCGAGACGTGCGCCGACGAGCGCGGCCGGATCCGCGCGGGCGCCGGGGAGACGCGGGCGTTCATTTATCCGCCGTACCCGTTCCGCGCCCTCGACCGCCTGCTCACCAATTTTCACCTGCCGCGCTCGACGCTGCTAATGTTGGTGTGCGCCTTCGGGGGATATGAGCACGTGATGGGGGCGTATCGGGAGGCGATTGCGGACGGATACCGGTTCTATTCGTATGGCGATGCGATGGCGATCATCTGATTTCGGATTGCGGATTGTGGATTGCGGATTGGCAGGTCGACCTTCGAATCCGCAATCCGAAATCCGCAATCCGCAATAGCGCCCGTGTTCGAGTTCACCATCGAAGCGACGTCCGGCGCGGCCCGCACCGGCACCCTCACTCTGCCCCACGGCACCGTCGAGACGCCGGTGTTCATGCCGGTGGGCACGCAGGGGACCGTGCGCGCGCTCTCGCCCGGCGACCTGCGCGCGGCGGGCGCGGAGCTGGTGCTCGCGAACACCTACCACCTGCACGTGCGCCCGGGCGAGCAGGTGGTCGAGAAGCTCGGGCGGCTGCACCGGTTCATGGGCTGGGACCGCCCCCTGCTCACCGATTCGGGCGGCTTCCAGGTGTTCTCGCTCGCGGGGTTGCGGCGGGTGGACGAGGACGGCGTCGAGTTCCAGAGCCATGTGGACGGGAGCCGCCGCACGCTCACGCCGGAGCGGGCCACGGAGATCCAGTGGACCCTGGGCGCCGACATCGCGATGGCGTTCGATCACGTGGCGCCGGGGGGCGCGGATGAAGGCACCGCACGCGACGCCCTGGAGCGGACGCTGCGGTGGCTGGAGCGGTGCGCCAAGAGGCATCGGGGGCTGATGGAAGGTCGGAAGGTTGGAACGTTGGAAGGCGGTTCCGTCCAACCTTCCAACCTTCCAACCTTCCCCCAGACTCTCTGGCCCATCCTGCAAGGCGGCACCCATCTCCAGCTTCGGACCGAGGGTCTCCGCCGCATCCTCGAGCTCGGCTCCTGGACCGGCCTCGCCATCGGCGGGCTCTCCGTCGGCGAGCCCAAGCCGGTGATGTATGAGATGCTCGAGCGGCTGGAGCCCGGGCTTCCCGCGCCGCTGCCGCGTTATCTTATGGGTGTCGGGTTCCCCGAGGACCTGGTGGCGGCGGTGGAGCGCGGGGTGGACCTGTTCGACTGCGTTGCGCCGACGCGCAACGGGCGCAACGGCTCCGCGTTCACGCCCGACGGCCCGGTGAACATCCGCAACGCCGAGCATCGTGAGGACGCCCGGCCGCTCGACGAGGCCTGCGACTGCGAGACGTGCACCACGTTCTCGCGCGGCTATCTCCGCCACCTGTTCATGGCAGAGGAGCTGCTGGGACTCCGGCTCCTGTCGTTGCACAACGTCCGCTACCTGATCCGGCTCGCCGCAGCCATGCGGGCCGCGATCCGGCGGAACGCCTTCGGCGCATGGGCCGAGGAGTGGCGCCGCCGCTACCTGCAACCGAGATCCGCATGACCGCGCACGGACTGTACGCCTTGTGGTTCGCCCCGTCGGGCCAGAACGCCGGGGGCGGGCTCGCCGTTTTCATGATCCAGATCGCGGCCCTGATCGCGATCTTCTACTTCATGCTGATCCGCCCGCAGCGCCGGCAGCAAGAGCGGCACCGCCAGCTGCTGGCCTCGCTGCAGCGCGGGGATCGCGTCGTGACCTCGGGCGGGATCGTCGGCGAGGTGGTCCACCTCAAGGACGACGAGGTCACCGTGAAGAGCGGCGAGTCGCGCTTCGTCGTGCTGCGCGCGAACATCGCGAACATCCTCAACCGCTCGGTCGAAGCCAAGCCGCAGTGACGATCCGGAAGCTCCACCTGCTCGGCTCCCCCGTGCTGCGGCAGCGCGCGACCCCCGTCGGCGCCGTGGACGACGCCGTGCGGCAGCTGGTGGACGACCTGTTCGAGACGATGCGGGCGGCGAAAGGGGTGGGGCTCGCGGCGAATCAGGTCGGCGTGGCACGCCGCGTGGCCGTGGTCGACGTCGGCGAGGACGACCCGCCGCCGCTCGTGCTCATCAATCCCCGCATCGTCCACGCGAGCGACGTCACCGAGACCGCCGAGGAAGGCTGCCTCTCGATCCCCGACATCTACGGGGAGGTCGAGCGGCCGCTCGCCGTGACGGTGGAGGCGCTCGACCGCGACGGCCGGCCGTACCGCGTCGAGGTCGCGGGGTTCAAGGCCCGCGCCGTGCAGCACGAGATCGACCACCTCGACGGCGTGCTGTTCCTCGACCACCTGAGCGCGGTGAAGCGGGGGCTGCTGGTGGCGAAGTGGAAGAAGTCCCGCAAGGGGAAGTCCGGCTACGTCAAAGAGGTCACGCCGGAGCCGGCGGGCGAGCTGTAGGTGCGCGTCGTCTTCTTCGGCACGCCCGGGTTCGCGGTCCCGTCGCTCGAAGCCCTGCTCGGCGAAGGGTTCGACGTGCTCGCCGCCGTCACCCAGCCCGACAAGCCGCAGGGCCGCTCCCGCTCCACCGCCGTCCCGCCGCCCGTCAAGGTGGCCGCCGCGGCGGAGGACGTGCCGGTGCTCCAGCCCGCCAGCCCGAATGACCCGCGGTTCCTCGAGCAGCTGCGCGCCCTCGCGCCCGACGTCGGCGTCGTGGTGGCGTACGGCCATATCCTCAAGCCCGAGCTGCTCGCGATCCCGCGGCGGGGCATGATCAACGTGCACCCCTCGCTCCTCCCCGATTTGCGCGGCGCCGCCCCGATCGAGTGGGCGATCATCAACGGTCTCGAGAAGACGGGCGTCACCATCATGCAGATGGACGCCGGCATGGACACGGGTCCGATCCTGCACCAACTGCCCCACCACATCGACCCGGAGGTCACGGCGGGCGAGCTGTCGGAGCATCTCGCCGAGATGGGCGCCCAGGCGCTGGTCGAGGCCCTGGCGCTGCTCGAGCAGGACGGGCTGAAGGCGCGGCCCCAGGACTCGAGCCGCGCCACGTACGCCCCCAAGCTCACGCGCGAGACCGCGCGGATTCGCTGGACCGATCCGGCCGACAAGATCGCGCGCGCGATCCGCGGGCTCGACCCGAAGCCGGGGGCGTGGACCGAGCTGGACGGCCGCGAGGTGAAGCTGTTCGACCCGCGCGTGGTGGAGGCCGACGGAGCACCGGGCGACATACGGACGACGGACAAAGAACTACGGATCACGACGGGGCGCGGAGCGGTGGCGGTGGACGAAGTCCAGCCCGCCGGAAAGTCGCGCATACCCGCCGCGGACTGGATCCGCGGACGCGGGGTGCGGGAGGGTCAGCGGTTCACGTGAGGCTACCGCTGCCGCGCCTGCACGCGATCACCGACGAGCGGATCGCCCGGCGGGCGGACCTGGACGACGTCGCCCGCGAGCTCGCGGCGGGCGGCGGAGCCGAGATCGCCGTCCACGCGCGCGGCCGGTCGCTCACCGGTCTGGAGCACTACGAACTCGCTACCCGTCTATCCGCCTATCCGCCTACCCGTCTATTTGTCAACGACCGCCTGGACGTCGCCCTCGCCGCGGGCGCCGCGGGCGTGCAGCTCACCCACACGAGCCTCGATCCGGCCGACGCGCGGCGCCTCGACACGAACTGGTGGATCGGCATGTCGGTCCACGGGCTGCGCGAGGCGACGGCCGCACGAGACGCGGGCGCCGACTATCTTTTGGTAGGCCCCATGTATCCCACCGCCACACACCCGCAGGGCGAGCCGCTGGGCGTGGCGGGGGGGGGGCTCGCGGCGATCGTCCGCCTGGGGCTCCCGGTGATCGCCATCGGGGGGGTGACGCCCGAGCGGGTGCCGGAGCTCAGGGCCGCCGGTGCGTACGGCGTGGCCGCCATCCGCGCCCTGTGGGACGCGGGCGACCCCGGTGCCGCCGCGCGGCGGATGGTGGGGGAGCTGGAGACATGACCGAAACGATCGACATCGTCGTGAACGGGGAGCGGCGCGCGGTGGTGCGCGGCGCCACGCTGCTCGAGCTGCTGCGTTCGCTCGAGCTCGACCCGCGCGCCGTGGTCGTGGAGCACAACCGCGCGATCGTGCGCCGCCCGCAGCTGGGCGACGTGACCGTCGGCCCGGGCGACGCGATCGAGCTGGTGCATTTCGTCGGAGGGGGTTGAAGGATGACGACGGCCGTTGAGACGGTCCGCGACACGCCGTTCACTGTCGGCGGGCGCACGTTCCAGTCGCGCCTCATGATCGGGACCGGGAAGTACCGCGACAACGACACGATGGTCCGCGCCATCGAGGCCTCCGGTGCCGACATCGTGACGGTGGCGGTGCGGCGCGTGGACCTGGACCGCCGCAAAGAGTCCGGGATCCTGTACCATCTCGATCCGAAGAGGTACTTCCTGCTCGCCAACACGGCGGGCTGCCACACCGCGGACGACGCCGTGCGCTACGCGCGTCTCGCGCGCGAGGCGGGGTTCAACGAGTTCATCAAGCTTGAGGTGATCGGCGACGAAGAGACGCTGCTCCCCGACGTCCAGGGGTTGCTCGCGGCGGCGCAGACGCTCGTGCGGGAAGGCTTCAGGGTGCTCGCCTACACGAACGAGGACCTCGTGACCGCGTTGCGTCTCGAAGACGCCGGCTGCGCGGCGGTGATGCCGCTCGCGTCGCCCATCGGCAGCGGGCTGGGGCTCCTCAACCCCTACAGCGTGCGGACGATCAAGCACCGCCTGAAGGTGCCCGTGGTGGTGGACGCTGGGGTGGGCACCGCGTCCGATGCGTGCCTCACGCTGGAGCAGGGCGTGGACGGCATCCTGATGAACACGGCGGTCGCCGCCGCGCGGGACCCCGTGGCCATGGCGCACGCGATGCGGCTCGCGGTCGAGGCCGGACGGGCCGCCTATCTCGCCGGCCGGATGCCGCGGCGCGAGGTGGCCGTCCCCTCCTCGCCGCTCGAAGGGATGCTGGATTAAGGACGCGACCGCCGCCCGGCGCGCGGCATTGCAGATCCTCCACGCGGTGCGCGACGGCGCCACGTTCCAGGCGGCGCGCGACCGCGTCCTCGGCGACCTGGCCGAGCGCGACCGCCGGCTCGCCTACGAGCTCGCCGCCGGCGTGCTGCGCCGGCAGGCGGAGCTCGACCGGGCGCTCGCGCTCCGTACCACCGACCCCCGACTCCACGATGTCCTGCGCCTCGGCGCCTACCAGCTGCGCGCGCTCACACGCGTTCCGGCGTACGCCGCCGTGTCCACGAGCGTCGCGCTCGCGCGGGAGACAGAGGGAGAGTCCGCGGCGCGGTTCGTCAACCAGGCGCTGCGGAAGCTGCAGCGGGGCTCGGGGATCGGGGCTCGGGATTCGGGCACTACTCACCCCCGCTGGCTCCTCGAGCGATGGCGTCGCCAGTTCGGGCTCGAGGGAACCGAAGGGCTCATCGCGTGGAACGACAGGAAATCGCCGCTCACCCTGCAACCCGTTCGCTGGAGCGCAGCCGAGCTCGGGGCCCGGCTCCAAGAGGCGGGCTTCGGTGTAACAGAAGCGCCGTTTGGGGCGGGGTTGCGTGTGAACCCGAGCCCCGAGTCCCGAGTCCCGAGCCCCTCGCAGCTGCCGGGCTTCGAGGAGGGCGCCTTCATCGTCCAGGACCCCGCCCACGCACTGGTATGCCGGTACGCCGCGGTGCCGCCGGGAGCCCTCGTGTACGACGCCTGCGCCGCCCCGGGCGGTAAGGCGGTGATGCTCGAGCGGCTCGGGGCCCGCGTGGTGGCCGGGGACACGCGGCGCGAGCGGCTCGCCCGGCTGGTCGCGACGGCGCGCCGCGCGGGAGTGGCGATTCGTGTCGCCCTCACCGATCTTCTGTCGGCGCCATTCGCGGCGGGCGCCCTGGACGCCGTCCTCGTCGACGCCCCGTGCTCGGCGACCGGCACTATGGCGCGGCATCCGGATGCCCGTTGGCGCGTGACGGCGCGAACGATCGCGCGGGCCGCCGAGCGGCAGCGCGCGCTGATCACTGCGGCCGCGCGGCTCGTCACGCGCGGCGGTCACCTAATCTACGCGACCTGCTCGCTCGAGCCCGAGGAGAACGGCGACATCGTGAACGAGTTCCTGGCGCGCCATCCCGAGTTCGCCCGCGACCCCGCCCCTCCCCCCGAGGCCCCCGGCGCGGTGCCCGCGGAGCTGCTGACGGCGGAGGGCGACTTCCAGGCGCTGCCGCAGCGCCACGGGACGGGCGGCGCCTACGCGGCCCGCCTCGTGCGGAGCCGGTGATGCGGATTCGCCGGCACTACGCACCGCTCGCCGCGTGGCAGATCCCAGGACTAGGGGGTCCGCACGACGCGCGGCGCTGGGGCTTCGCGCTCGGAGGGGCGGTGCTCGCCGGTTACCTCACGGCGTACCTCCTGCTCTTCCCGGCGCCGATCCTCCGCGGGCACCAGGTCGTCCCGCGCGTGCTCGGGCTGACGCTGCAGGAAGCGGCGGCGCAGATCCGGGAGGGGGGCCTCGAAGTCCAGGACGGGGGCTCGGAAGCGCATCCCACGGCGCCGCAGGGGACGATCATCTGGCAGGACCCGCCGCCCGGGGTGAGCGCCCCGGCAGGGCTCCGGGTGACCCTGGTGTCGAGCGAGGGCCCGCCCAAGATTCCGGTACCGGACGTGGCGGGCCTCGACGGGGACCTGGCGGGGCGGCTGATCGCGGCGGCGGGGCTGACGGTGTCACAGGTGGAATCGGTGCAGGCCGCCGCGCCGCGCGGCATCGCCATGGTGACGCGGCCGCCCGCGACGAGCGTGCTCGCGCCCGGGGCGCCCGTGACCGTGGTGGTGAGCCGGGGTGCGCCGACCATCCCGGTGCCCGATCTGCTCGGGATGTCGCAGGCGGACGCCCGCACCCGGCTCGAGCTCGACGGCCTGGAGCTCGGCACGGTGACGCGGCGGCGCACGTCCGACGCGAACCCGGGCACGGTGGTGGCGCAGCGTCCCGGCGCCGGGACGCTCGCGGCGCCCGGCACCGTCGTGGACATCGTCGTGGCCCGGAGCCCATGATCAAGAACGGGGAAGGCATCCGCATCGCGCCCAGCGTCCTGTCGGCGGACCTGACGAAGCTCGGCGAGCAAGTGCGCCAAGTGCTGGCGGCGGGCGCGGACTGGCTGCACGTGGACGTGATGGACGGCCGCTTTGTGCCGAACCTCACCTTCGGGGCCAACATGATCGAAGCGCTGCGCACGCTCACGGACAAGCCGATCGACGTGCACCTGATGGTGGTCGAGCCGGAGCGCTACCTCGAGCCGTTCGCGGCCGCGGGAGCGTCGGTGTTCACGTTCCACCCCGAAGCGACGCTGCACGTCCAACGGCAGCTCGCCGCCGCCCGCCAGCGCGGGATGCTGGCCGGCCTCGCGCTCAACCCGGGCTCGCCGCTCGCGCTCGCCGAGGAAGTGGTGGCGGACGTGGACCTGCTGCTGATCATGACGGTGAACCCCGGCTTCGGTGGGCAGACGTACCTGCCCGCCTCGGACGACAAGATCCGGCGGGCGCGGCAGCTCCTGGCGGCGCGCGGCTCGCGCGCGTTCCTGGAGGTGGACGGCGGCATCACGCCACAGACCATCGCCGCGGCGCACGCCGCCGGCGCGGACACCTTCGTCGCCGGCAACGCGGTGTTCGCGAGCGCTGACCCCGCCCGCGAGGTGCAGGAGCTGCGGCGCCGGTGTCTGGTGACGGTATGAGCCAGCGGTGGTCGGTCGCGATCGGCATCGTGACGGCGCTCGTGTTCGGCGCGGCGCTGGCGATCAAGATCCGGCCGCAGATGGATCTCATCGGCGTCGGCTCGCGGGCCCCGGAGTTCCGGGCCACGGACGTGCGCACCGGCCGCCCCGTCGCCCGCGCCGACTACCGCGGCAAGGTGGTCCTGCTGAACGTGTGGGCGACGTGGTGCCAGCCGTGCCGCGTCGAAATGCCGTCGATGGAGCGCCTGCACCACCGCCTGGGTGGGACCGACTTCAAGGTGGTCGCGGTGAGCATCGACGAGCAGGGCGATTCGGTGGTCATGGCGTTCGCCACGGAGCTCGGGCTCTCCTTCGACGTCCTGCACGATCAGGCCGGAACCATCAAGCAGACCTACCAGGCTACGGGGGTGCCCGAGAGCTGGGTGATCGACCGGGACGGCGTGATCGTCAAGAAGATCATCGGCCCGTCGGAGTGGGACGGCCCGGTGCACGAAACCCTTATCCGGCGGCTGCTGGCGGAGCGTTCCGGTGGCGAGTAGCATCGGGCAGCTGGTCGTGCGCAACTGGCCGATCAAGCTCGCGGCCCTGTTCTTCGCGGTCATGCTGTACGTGGCGGTCGCGGCGCAACAGCCGCTGACACAGACCTTCCCCATGCGGCTGGCCATCGCGATCCCGCCCGGCCGGAGCGTCAAGCAGCAGCCGGCGGGAGTGACCGTCGTGGTCACCGGCAAGGGGACTGAGATCCTGAAGCTCCGCTCCTTTCCGCGCGTGATCCGCAAGGTCGTCCCGGACACCTTCTCCGCGTCGGTGTGGCACCTGCACCTGCAGCCATCCGACGTGGACGTGCCGAAGGGAACGGACGTGTTGGTCGCGGACATCGTCCCACGCGACATCGACGTCGTCATGGACACGGCGGCCCGGAAGGACGTGAAGATCGTTCCCCTGGTGAAGGTCGAGGCCGAGTCCGGGTACGTGCTGCGGGGCATCTCGATCGTGCCGAGCGTGGCGCACCTGGTGGGGCCGGAAAAGAGCCTCGCGCGCATCGAGTCGGTCACGACGCTGCCGGCGGTCGTGTCGAGCGTCAACGGCCCGTTCTTCCGCACCGTGCCGATCGACACGACTCCGCTCGGCCTCGTGCGCATCGCGCCGAAGGAGGTCCGGGTGGCCGGCGAGGTTGCGGCCATCATCGAGCGCTCGATCCCGGGCGTTCCGATCACGACCGCGGCCTCGGGCTTCACGGGCTTCCTGCTGTCGCCGGAGCGCGTGGTGGTGTCGGTGCGCGGGCCCGAGTCGAAGGTCAACGCCCTCACCAGGGACAGCCTGCGCGTCGTCGCCCACCTCGTCGGGAAGGCGGGGTCGGGGGGCTACGCGCGGCTCACCGTCACCGCGCCGCCGGGGATCGTCGCGCGCGTGGTGCCCGACTCCGTCGCGTTGAAGCGCAAGACCGGCCGTGGCTGAGGTCGTGCTGGGGATCGAGACGTCGTGCGACGAGACGTCCGCCGCCGTGCTCGTCGGCGAGCGCGCGCGCCCCGAGCTCGCGGGCCTCGTGATCCTGTCGCAGGACGTGCACCGGGTGTTCGGCGGCGTGGTGCCGGAGCTCGCGAGCCGCGCGCACCTCACCGCGCTGCCCGCGGTGGTGGACCGTGCGCTCGCCGAGGCGGGGCTCTCCTGGAGCGCGGTGGACGCGGTCGCCGTCACCCAGGGGCCCGGGCTCGTGGGCGCCCTGCTCGTCGGCGTCGTGTACGCGAAGGCGCTCGCCTACGCGGGCGGCCGGGAGCTGATCGGCGTGCACCACATGGAGGGACACCTGTTCGCCCCGGCCGTCGAGGATCCCGAGCTCGCGCCCCCGTTCGTCGCGCTGCTCGTGTCGGGCGGGCACACGCTGCTGCTCGACGTCCCCGCCTGGGGCCGCTACCGGCTCCTGGGTCAGACGCGCGACGACGCCGCCGGCGAAGCGTTCGACAAGGTGGCGACGCTGCTCGGGCTCGGGTATCCCGGCGGGCCCGCGATCGAGCGCCTTGCCCGGGAGGGCGATCCGGCGCGCTTCAGCTTCCCGCGCCCGATGCGCGACGAGGGATTCGAGTTCTCGTTCTCCGGGCTCAAGACCGCGGTGCTGCGCGCCGTCCGCGCCAGCGACGATCTCGAGCGCGACCGGCCTCATCTCGCCCGCGCGTTCCAGGATGCCGTCCTCGACGTGCTCGTGACCAAGCTGGAGCGCGCCGTGCGCGCCACCGGCTATCGCACCGCCGTGCTCGGCGGCGGCGTGGCGTGCAGCCGCACGCTCGCCGCCCTCGCCGCCGAGCGGCTGGCGGGGAAGGGGGGGGCGCTGGCGCGCGTCGCCGTCGCGAGCCCGCGGCTCAACGCCGACAACGCCGCGATGATCGCACGCGCCGGCTGGTACCGCCTCGGCCTCGGCGAACGGAGCGACTGGACGCTCGACGCGCGGGCCGACCTTCCGCTCCCAGGCCTCGAGCCACTGGTCATTCCGCAATCCGCAATCCACAATCCGAAATCCCAATGACCATCTATCCCCTCGTCTTCCAGCTCGGCCCCCTGACCATCACCGGCTACGGCCTGATGATGATGGTGGCGTTCCTCATGGCGGGGTGGGCGATCCAGATGGATCTGCGCCGCCGCGGCATGAACGAGGACTACGCCGCCGACGTCGTGTTCGCCGCCGTGATCGGCGGCATCGTCGGCGCCAAGGTGTGGTACGTGCTGCTCACCGGGGAATGGGACACGCTGTTCCGGCGCGGCGGGTTCGTCTGGTACGGGGGTTTCCTCGGCGGCGTCGCGGGCGTGCTGCTCAACGGCTGGCGCAAGCGCGTCCCGCCGCGCTGGACGATGGAGCTCACCGCCGCCCCCCTCGCCCTCGGGTACGCGCTGGGGCGCGTCGGCTGCTTCCTCGTGAACGACGACTACGGGATACCGTCCAGTCTCCCGTGGGCGATGACGTTCCCCGAGGGACTGCCCCCCACCACCGTTGCGAACCTCGAGCTGATGCACGTGCCGTTCCCGCCGAACGCGAATCCGGCGGAGGTCGTCGCCGTGCATCCCACGCAGCTCTACGAGACGGCCTTGATGATGCTGGCGTTCTGGTGGCTGTGGCGGCTGCGGGAGCATCGGCACGGCACCGGGTGGCTGTTCGGCGTGTACCTCGTGCTCGCCGGCGCGGAGCGGTTCCTCGTCGAGTTCGTGCGGGCGAAGGACGACCGGCTGTTCGGCCCCATCAGCCTGGCGCAGGTGACGAGCGTGCTGCTCGTGCTCGTCGGACTCTACGTCATGCAGCGGCTGCGCGCGCCCGCGGCCGCCGCCGAGTCCGTGCCGCCCGCCCTCAAGCCCCAACCCGCCTGAGGTGCGCCGGGCGCCCGTCGCCATCGCCCTGGCGTTCTCGGTCAGCGCCTGCGGGGGAGGCGGCGCGCCCGACCTGATCCTCGTCGGCGGCCGGATCTTCACCGCCGACCCCACCCGCCCCTGGGTGCAGGCCCTCGCGATCCGGGGGGAGCGGATCGTCGCCGCCGGGCCGGGCGACTCGGTGCGCGCGCTGGCGGGCCCGCGCACCCGCGTCCGTGACCTGGGCGGCCGGACCGTGATCCCCGGCATCAACGACGCGCACGCGCACGTCGCCCCCGTCACGCGCGGCATCGCCGTGCGGACGCCGCCCCAGGCCGGGCTGCGCGAGCTGATCGACTCGCTCGCCGCCGTGAGCCGCCGCTACTCGCGCGGCGCGTGGCTGCTCGCGAGCATCGGCGACCGCGTGCTCGACGACCCACGCGCCAACCGCTTTTTCCTCGACAGCGTCCTCCCGGACGACCCCACGGTGCTGGAGAGCTGGTCGGGCCACGAAGCGATTCTGAACAGCGCCGCGCTCGCCGCCCTCGGCCTCGGGCACGACACGCCCGATCCGCTCGGCGGCCGTTTGGGACGCGCCCGAGGCTCGGGCAACCTCGACGGCCGCCTCTCCGAGTACGCCTGGTGGGCGGCGCGCCGCCGGCTGGCGAGCGCGCGCGCCGACTCCGCAAGTCGCGCCGATTTCCGGGCGTACGCCGCCACGGCGGCGCGCCTCGGGATCACCTCGCTCCAGGACATGAACAACGCCCTCAGCACGGCGCGCGCCGTCGCCCTCGTCCGCGCGGCCGACCTGCCGATCCGCTGGCGCCTGATCCGGTTTCCCATGACGCGCCCCGGGGCGCGCGACCTCGCCGACACCCGCGAGCGCCGCGGCCGGCCCGGCGCCGCGCTCGACGTCTCGGGCACGAAGTACATCCTCGACGGCACCCCGGTCGAGCGCGGGGCCCTGATGCGGCGGCCCTACGCCGACCGCCCCGGCTGGCGCGGCGAGCTGAACTTCCCGCCCGACACGGTGGGCGCGATCGTGGCGGAGGCGCTCGCCTCGCGGGACCAGCTGCTGGTCCACGCCGTGGGCGACAGCGCGGTGAGCCTGGTGCTCGTGACGCTGCGCCGGGCGGCGCCGGACTCGACCTGGCGCGCGCTGCGCCCGCGCATCGAGCACGCCGACTTCCTGTCCGCCGACCTCGTCCCACTCGCGCGGGAACTCGGGGCGGTGGTCGTTCAAAACCCGGTGCACTTCACCATCCCCGATCTCCTGCGCCGGCGCTTCGGGCCGGCGCTCGCCGCGACGGCGCAGCCGTTGCACTCGCTCCTTTCGGCCGGAATTCCCGTCGCGCTCGGCTCGGACGGCCCCATGAACCCGTATCTGGGCATCATGCTCGCCGTCACGCACCCGACCAATCCTGCCGAGGCGCTCACGCGCGTGCAGGCGGTGACGGCATACACACGCGGCTCGGCCTACGCGGAGCGCGCCGAGCGCGACCTCGGCACACTCGGTCCGGGAATGCTCGCGGATCTCGCGGTGCTGTCGCAGGACGTCTTCAGCGTTCCCGTGGGTGATCTGCCGAGGACGGAAAGCGTGCTGACGCTGGTGGGGGGAAAGGCGGTGTGGGATGCGGGGGTGGTGAAGTAGCGTCATCCGTCGTCCGTCGTCCGTTATCCGCAACTACGGATGACGGATTACGGATGACGGATTACGGAAAGGACGGCCGCCGGCGCTCCTGGGACGCGAGGATGCGGTTCC
>DASWDP010000010.1:0-7284 GCA_036395195.1 Gemmatimonadales bacterium
TTCCGGACGGGGCAGCGCGTGGGCGTGCCGTGGCTGGGCTGGAGCTGCGGCGCGTGCCGCTACTGCCGCGCGGGGCGCGAGAACCTGTGCGACCGGGCGCGCTTCACCGGCTACCAGATCGACGGCGGCTACGCGGAGCACACCGTCGCGGACGCCCGCTTCTGCTTTCCCATTCCCGACGCCTACTCCGATCTCCACGCCGCCCCGCTCCTATGCGCGGGACTCATCGGCTACCGCTCGCTTGTCGCCGCGGGCGACGCGGAGCGGCTCGGCCTGTACGGCTTCGGCGCGGCCGCGCACATCGTCGCCCAGGTGGCGCGCCACCAGGGCCGGCGTGTATTCGCCTTCACCCGCCCGGGCGACGCCGCAGCGCAGCAGTTCGCGCTCGAGCTCGGCGCCGAGTGGGTGGGGGCCTCGGACGTCCCGCCGCCCGAGCCGCTGGACGCCGCGATCATCTTCGCGCCGGCGGGCGCGCTCGTCCCAGTGGCGCTGCGCGCCGTCGCGAAGGGCGGGACAGTGGTGTGCGCGGGGATCCACATGAGCGACATCCCCGCGTTTCCCTACGACATCCTCTGGGGCGAGCGGGTGATCCGGTCGGTGGCGAATCTGACTCGGAACGATGGGGAGGAGTTTCTCGCGCTGGCGCCGAAGGTGCCGGTCCGGACGCAGGTGGAGCCGTACCCGCTCGAGCGCGCCAACGAGGCGCTGGAGAACCTGAGGGCCGGAAGAGTCCGGGGGGCGGCGGTGCTGGACGTCGACGGGCGGACTGGCCGCGGCTAGCTTTCTGCCCGTGCGACGTCCCACGGCACGGGTCCGGCGTAACCCGTTCTTCCGGACCATGGCGCGGCTGTGCCGCCAGTACCTCAAGTGGTACGGCAACGCGAGCTACAAGCCCGAAAAGAACGGGGAGCGCTGGGTGCTCGAGCGGCTCCGCTCCGCGGATCTCGGTACCGTCATCGACGTCGGCGCCAACGTCGGCAAGTGGGCACGGCTCGCCGCGGCGGCGTTCCCAAACGCCACGGTCTACGCGCTCGAGATCGTGCCGGCCACGTTCGAGCGCCTGCGCACCGAGATGGCCGGGCTCGAGCGGGTCCGTCCCGTGAAGGTCGGCCTCGCCGACCACACCGGACATCTCCAGATCCGCTACCACCCCGCCTCGAGCGCGCACGCTACCTACACGGATTATCCGCACGGCTGGTCCGGCGAAACGATCGACTGCGACGTGACGACGGGCGATGCGTTTCTCGAGGCGCGCGGCCTCGCGGCCGCCGATTTCGTGAAGATCGATGTCGAAGGAGCCGAGCACCTCGTGTTGCAAGGGTTTGCCGGAGCGCTGGCGCAGCGACGGCTGCGGTTCGTGCAGTTCGAGTACGGCCGGGTGAACATCCTGACCGGGTTCCTGCTCAAGGACTTCTACGACCTGTTCACGCGGCACGGCTACGTCGTGGGGAAGATCTATCCCGACTACGTCGAGGTGCGCGCCTACGATCTCGGGGACGAGGATTTCGTCGGCCCCAATTACCTCGCCTGCCGCCGCGAGGAGCCGCTGCTGCCGCTGCTCTGCGGCTACCTCACGGCAGCTGCCACACCTCCACCCGATTCCCGCTGAAGATCGGGATCAGCACGCGGTTGCGCTTGGCGTCGTAGCCGATGTCGGCCGGGCTGGGCACGCCGGTGATGAGCTTCACTTCCTGTCCGGTCTCGTAGCTCGATACGGTCGAGTCGCTCCAGCTCGAGACGAGGATCCTGCCGCCCGCGATCTCGACGCCGTCGAACCCGCCGGGGCCTTTGGCGATGACGCTCGGCGCCTTGTCCAGCGGTTTCCACGCGAGCACGGAGCGCGCGCCGAACGACACCACGATGAAGCGCTTGCCGACCGAGTCCAGCGTGATCCCGTTCGGCCGGCCCAGGGTGTCGCCCCGCAACGCGACCGTCACCTGGCGGTCCGGTCCGATGCGGAAAATCCGGTCGGGCCCGGGGTGCAGCACGTTGCCGACGTCGTCGAACCGGATGCCGGTGTCGGTGATGTAGAGCGCGCCGGTCGGGGCGATCGCCACGTCGTTCAGAAAGACCGCCCCCAGCTTCGCGAGAGTCACGCTGTCGATGGGGACGCCCGTCCTCGCGTTGAAGGCCCGCACGGCGTCGATGTCGGCGACCCACAACGTGTCGCCCGACAGCGCCAACCCCTTGGGGGCGTTGAGCACGACGCCCTCGCGCCCGCCCTCGATGAACTTGAGATTCTCGACCGCGCCGTCCGGCCGCACGCGGCTGATGAAGCCGTTGTTGTCCTTCGCCGTCGGGCTGCCGTTGATGTTAGAGACGAAGTAGATGTCCTGCGCCGGGTCGTGCAGCACGGACTCGGGCGTCAGGAAGCCCGCCACCACGGTCACCTTGGTGGGGGCGGGACCGACCGGACCGGCCGGTGCGGCGGGCATGCCGGGCGCCGGCGCGGCGGGCGCCGCCGCGGTGCTCTCGGACACCGTGGTCGTATCGGACGCGCCCCGGCGTGTCCTGTCCACCGGCACGCAGGCGGCAGCGAGGGCGGCGCAGAGGATCGTCACTCTCATGGGTGCTCTTCCTCCTCGGCCAAGGTCTTGATGTGTCGCAGCACCCGCCCGTGGATCGCCGCGACGATGCGGCCGGCGGGCAGCGTCCAGTAGCGCTGCGGGAACATATCCACGACGTAGGCCGTCCGCGCCTCGAGCAGCGTACGCCCGCCCGGCAACGGCGTGAGCCGGAACTCGCCGTGGGTCGCTCGGAAGTACCCGTCGAGGTGCGGCGGGTTCACCTCGCGGTAGGGGCTCCACTCGCGCATCGGCGGCGCCTGCCGGGCGATGTCGAACGCCAGCAAGCGGTTCTCCTCCCAGGCGGTGATCGGCTCCACGAAGCTGCCGGTGGTGAAGTCGCAGTACCGGGTCGCCCCGACGCCCGCTCCCTCCATGCGCGCGCCGACCGGGGACGCGACGCCGACGCGGAACAACCACTCGCGCGCCGGCGGCAGCGGCGGGAACGCGACCACATGCCGCCACACCACAGCCGGCGGGGCATCGATCTCGACGGTGGTGACGACTTCGCGCGGCAGCGCCGTGGCGCGGGGCTCGGCCAGCACGAGGAGCGGCGCGAACAGGGCGGCCATGCCGGTGCGGGACGGCGGCTCCACACCCCACAGCGCGATCGCCCGGCCGAACACCCCGCCGCAGACCCCCACCAACGCTACGAGGGGGAACGCGAGCGCGAGACAGAACGCTCCCTCCGCCGCGAAGAAGAGCATCGCGGCCATCGCGAGCCCGAGGGCGAGCAGCACCACTTCGATCGTCTGCCCCACGGTGCGCGGGTGCCGATGGTTGAACACGTGGGCGCCGATGTAGCCGATGGTGAAGGGTGTGCCCAGAAAGAGCCCGGCCGAATAACTCTTCTTGAAATAGACGCCGATCAGCACCGTCGGGATCGTGATCGCGAGCGACGCGGCCACGCCCAGCAGCCCGCTCCGCAGGCGGTCGCTCATGACCGGCGCGAGAGCGCTCCGCCGCCATGTCGGGGCGGCCGCGCTCGGCAGCAGGCTGAGCGCGAGCATGAGCAGGTAGCTCAGGACGGGGACGAAGAACAGCAGCGCCAACCACGCGGACTTGCCCGCGTCCGCGGCGCGGCGCACCGACATGCCGAAGCCGATCCACAGGAACGGCAGCGTCCACAACGCGAGGCCGAGCAGCACGCCGCTCGGTACCCCGCGCAGCGCGCGCTCCTGCACCAACGACACCGAGGTGAGGTAGTTGACGGGGCTCCACAGCCGGCCGGTGTATGACCAGATGACGCCGGCGTCGACGGCGTACTTGAACAGCAGGAGGGCGGCGCCGTTCACCACGTACGTGCGCCGGTCCACGCGTTCCGAGAACCCGAACCACAGGCGCAGGTGGCGGCTCAACCAGGGGGCTCCGTCACGACGCCCGCGCCTCCTCCAGCTCCTTCTTGCGCACGTCCACGACCTTGTGCGCCACGTCGGGCGGGACCTCCTGGTACACGTGGAATTTCTGCCGGTAGGTGCCGCGCCCGTGGGTCAGCGAGTGCAGCACGGTCGCGTACTTGTCGAGCTCCGCCTCGGGAACGAGGGCCTTCACCTTCGTGAGCCGGCCGTCCTTCTCGGTGCCGAGGATCTGGCCGCGGCGCGACGAGAGGTCGCCCATCACGGCTCCCTGGTATTCGTCCGGCGTCCACACCTCGAGCTCCAGAATCGGCTCGAGCAGCGTCGGCCGCGCGTTCGGGCTCACGTTCCGGAAGGCGAGGATCCCGGCCATCTTGAACGACTGCTCGTTCGAGTCCACGTCGTGGTAGGACCCGTCGTACAGCTCTACCTTGAAGTCCACGACGGGATAGCCCGCCACCGGCCCGCGTGCCGCCGCCTCGTGGATGCCGCGCTCGACCGCCGGGATGTACTGCCGCGGGATCACGCCGCCCACGATCTCGTCCACGAACTGGAAGCCGGACCCCCGCGGCAGCGGCGCGATCCGGATCCAGCAGTCGCCGTACTGGCCGCGGCCGCCGGTCTGCTTCTTGTGCTTTCCCTGCCCCTCGGCCTTGCCCTTGAACGTTTCGCGGTACGCGACCTTCGGTTTCGTGATCTGCGCGTGCACCCCGAACTTCCGGGCCAGCCGCCCGACGATGATTTCGAGGTGACGCTCACCCAGCCCGCGGATCAGCGTCTGCCCCAGCTCGCCGTTGTACTCGTGCTGGAACGTCGGGTCTTCCTCGTGCAACTTGTGCAGCCCGTTCGAGAGCTTTTCCTCCTCGCCCCGCTGCTTCACCTCGATCGCCTCGGTGATGACCGGCTCGGGGAACGGGATCTTGCGGAGGACGATCGACGTCTCCATCGTGGACAGCGTGTCGTTGGTGTGCGTGTCGCGCAGCTTCGCCACGACGCCGATGTCCCCCGCGTGCAGCTCGGCGATCTCGAAGCGGTCCTTCCCGACCGCGACGCACAGGTGGTTCAGCTTCTCCGCCGCCTCGCGCGGCGCGTTGTAGGCGTCCTGGCCGTTCCGCACGAGCCCCGAGTACACCCGGAAGAAGCTCACGTCGCCCACGTGGGGCTCGGAGATCGTCTTGAAGACCTGCGCCCCGAACGGACCGCCGTCCTCCGCCTTGAGGGTGACCCGCTCGGCGCTCCCCCACTTCTGCGCCTCGACCGGCGGCCGCTCGTGCGGCGCCGGGAACAGCTCCACCATCTTCGAGAGGAGCGCCCGCGTCCCGTAGGTCAGCTCGGCGGCGCCGCAGAACAGCGGGAACAGCGCGCCCTGCAGCATCCCCGCCTTCATCGCCGCGATCGCCTCGTCCCGTCCGATCTCTTCGCCCCCGAGGTAGCGCTCGAGCAGCGTGTCGTCCGTCTCCGCGATGCGCTCGATCAGCTCCTTCGAGTACCGCTCGAACCGCTCCCGGTACTCCGCGGGGACGTCCACCTCCTCGTACTCGCCCGCCTTCGTGCCCTTCTTGTACATGTGGCACTTCTTCGAGAAGAGATTGATGATCCCGTGGAACTCGGGGCCCTCCCCGACGGGGATCTCCACCGGGATCACCTTCGGCGTGAGCCGGTCCTTGATCTGGCGGTACACCCTCTCGAAGTCGGCGTGCTCCTTGTCCATCAGGGACACGAAGAACAGGCGGGGGATGTCGCGCTCCTCGCAGTAGTCCCACACCTTCTCGGTGCCGACCTCCACGCCGCCCGTCGCCGAGACCACGACCACCGCTCCGTCCGCGGCGTACACGCCTGCCAGCGCCTCGCCGGTGAAGTCGAGATACCCGGGGGTGTCGATCAGGTTGAGCTTCACGTCCATCCACTCGGCGACGGCCAGGGCGAGGTTGATCGAGTATTTGCGTTCGATTTCGTCGGGGGTGTAATCGGTGAGGGCGGTGCCGTCCTTCACGGACCCGTGGCGCTTGCTCGTGCCGGCCACGAACGCGAGGGCGTCGACCAGGGAGGTCTTGCCGCTCGCGCCGTGGCCCACCACCGCCACGTTGCGGATCTCGGGTGTCTTATACACGCGCATGGCGCAGGCAACTCCGGCAGGGGGTAGGGAAAATATGAACCGGCGGGGAGTGAGACGGCTAGGCAGACGCCTAGACGCCTAGGCGTCTCGGCGTCTGCGTGACCGCCTCGGCGTCTGCACTCCTCGGCACCCGGAGGCACACCAGTCCACCCACGGCCATCACCACCCCCGCCACCAGGAACGCCGCCGTCGGCGACCCGTCGTACACCTTCCCCATCACCACCGGCCCGAGCAGGCGGCCGAGCGCGCTGAGTGCCTGCGCCGCGCCCAGCACCGTGCCTTGCTCGGCGGGGTCGGCGAAGACCGACACGAGACCGGTCGCGGCGGGCCCGAAGATGCTGTTCGCGAACGCCAGCACCACCGTCCAGCCGTACAGCGCGCCGCTCGAGTGGAGCGAGGGGACGACCGCGATGCCGAGCGCCATACCGAACCCGCCGGCGATGAGCAGCGCGCGGTCGCCGAAGCGGGCCGCGAGCTTGCCGAAGAGATACCCCTGCACCACGGCGGCCGTCGCGCCGATGACCGTGAAGAACCAGCCGAGCTGCTGCTCGCGCCAGCCCAGCGTGTGGCCGGCCCAGAGCGGCAGCGCCACGGTGTAGCCCGAGAAGGCGAACGGCGCGAGCGCCCACGCGAGCATCAGCGGCGCGAGCCGCGGACTGCGGAGCGCGTCGCCGATGTGGGAGAAGTCCCACGTCTCCCGCGCGGTGCGGTGCTCCGCCTTGAGCGACTCGGGAAGGACGAGGTAGGCGGACACGAAGTTCACGAGCGACAATCCCGCCGCCACGAGCCCCGGCGCCGCGGGCCCGAAGTAATGCGCCGCGAGCCCGCCCACGGCCGGCCCGATGATGAAACCGAGCCCGAACGCCGCGCCGATGATCCCCATGCCGCGCGACCGCTCCGCCGGGGTCGTGATGTCGGCGATGTAGGCCTGCGCCGCGGAGATGTTGCCCCCCGCGAATCCGGAAACGACCCGCGCGACGAACAAGACGGGATAGGAGTGCGCCGCCGCGAACAGCACATAACCGAGGGCGTTGCAGAGCATGGTGGCGAGCAGGATCGGCCGGCGGCCCACGCGGTCGGACGTCCGGCCCAGGAACGCCGTGGCCACGAACTGCATCGCCGAGTACACGCCGAGCAGCGCGCCCAGGCCGAGCCCGCCGGCGCCGAGGCGCTGCGCGTAATACGGCAGGATCGGGATGATGATGCCGAAGCCGATCAGGTCGATCAGCACCGTGAAGAAGATGACCGC
>DASWDP010000011.1:0-2120 GCA_036395195.1 Gemmatimonadales bacterium
TTATATTCACGCACAGCCCCTTGGAGAAGTCAAAGTTGTGACCGTCCCGCGCTTCGTTTTCCACGGCATTCTGCCGCGGCCCAGGAGCCTGCTCTCAGGCTCGGACGGCAAGCCGCCCTCCTGGGGCGAGCGGCTCCAGGCGCTCAAGTACGTCCCGCCGCTCCTGAAGCTGGTGTACGAGACCCATCGCGGGTACACGATCGCGATCCTCGCCTTGCGGGCGATCCGGTCGTTCGTGCCACTCGCGGTACTGTGGATCGGGAAGCTGATCATCGACGGCGTGATCGCGGGGGTGGGGGCGCGGGCAGGCGGGGGCCCGGTGGACTGGTGGCATCTGGGCGAGCTGCTGGGGCTCGAGCTCGGCGTCGCGGTCGCCGGCGAAGGCCTGGCGCGGGCGTCGTCCCTGCTCGAGAGCCTGCTCGGCGACCTGTTCTCGAACCGCATCAGCGTGCGGCTGATGCAGCACGCCGCGACGCTCGACCTGGCGCAGTACGAGGACGCCGAGACGTACGACCATCTGGAGCGCGCCCGCCGCCAGACGGTCGGGCGCATCGGGTTGATCGCCCTGCTCCTCTCCACGGCGCAGGACCTCATCACGCTCGCCTCGCTCGCGGGCGTGCTGCTCGTGCAGTTGCCGTGGCTGCTGCTGCTGCTCGTGGTCGCGGTGCTGCCCTCGTTCCTCGGCGAGACGCATTACGCGGCGCTCGGCTACTCGCTCTTGTTCCAGTGGACCCCCGAGCGGCGGCTGCTCGACTACCTGCGCTACGTGGGCGCGTCCGACGAGATGGCGAAAGAGGTGAAGCTCTTCAACCTCTCGGACTTCCTGGTGGGCCGGTACGCCAAGCTGTCCGACGAGTTCTACGATGCGAACAAGCGGCTCGCGATCAAGCGCAATCTCGTCTCGACGCTGTTCGTCACGGTGGGCACGCTCGGGTACTACGGCGCCTACGCCGTGACGATCTACCTGACCGTGCTGGGCCGGTTCTCCATCGGCGCGCTCACGTTCCTCGCGGGCTCGTTCCGCCAGAGCCGGGACCTGATCCAGCGCATCCTGCTCTCGCTCTCTCAGGTGTTCGAGCAGAGCCTGTATCTGTCCGACCTGTTCACCTTCTTCGACGTGCAGCCGCGGGTGACGTCGCGACCGGGCGCGCGTCCCGTGCCCGTGCCGATCCGCCGGGGGTTCGAGTTCCAGGACGTGGGCTTCCGCTATCCGGGCTCCGAGAAGTGGGCCGTGCGGCACCTCACGTTCAAGTTCGAGCCGGGGGAGCGGATCGCGCTGGTGGGCGAGAACGGGGCGGGAAAGACGACGCTCGTAAAGCTGCTGGCGCGGCTGTACGACCCGGACGAGGGGCAGATCCTGCTCGACGGCGTGGACCTGCGCGACTACGACCTGGCCAGCCTGCGGAAGAACATCGGTGTGATCTTCCAGGATTTCGTGCGCTACGACTTCATCCTGAGGGAGAACATCGGGGTCGCGCAGGTCGAGGAGCTGGACGACGACGCGCGCATCCGCGAGGCGGCGCGGCGCAGTCTCGCCGACTCGGTGGCCACCCGGTTCGAGCGGGGCTACGACCAGATGCTGGGCCGGCGCTTCGACGGCGGCGTGGATCTGTCGGGGGGGGAGTGGCAGAAGGTGGCGCTGGGGCGCGCCTACATGCGGGACGCCCAGGTGCTGATCCTCGACGAGCCGACGGCGTCGCTCGACGCGCGCGCCGAGTACGAGGTCTTCCTGCGGTTCGCCGAGCTTACCAAAGGGCGGATGGCGGTGCTGATCTCGCACCGCTTCTCGACGGTGCGGATGGCGGACCGGATCCTCGTGCTCCAGGGCGGCGAGCTGATCGACCAGGGCACGCACGAGGAGCTGGTGGCGCGAGGCGGGCTGTACGCGGAGCTGTTCAGCCTCCAGGCGGCGGGGTATCGCTAGGCGCGAGCGTATAACACCATGCCTCGCCTTCGAGCACCGTCTCTCCCGTCTGCCGCGTCACCCTGATCCTCAGTTGACACACCGGCTTCGTCTCGTGCACGCTCACCACCTCCGCCTCGGCGGTGATCGTGTCGCCGATGTACACCGGCGCCGTGAACTTCCAGTTCTGGCTCAGGAACACGCTGCCGGGGCCGGG
>DASWDP010000012.1:0-3139 GCA_036395195.1 Gemmatimonadales bacterium
TCCTCCACCTTGTCGAGCTCGTCCTCCATCTGCGCCGTGAAGCCGACCTCGAACACATCGGGGAACGAGCGCTTCATCACCTGCCACACCGTCTCCCCCAGCGGCGTCGGCGCGAAGCGGCGGTCCTTGGCGGTGGCGTACCACCGCGTCTTGAGGGTGGAGATGATGCTCGCGTACGTGGAGGGGCGGCCGATCCCCAGCCGCTCGAGCTCCTTCACCAAGCTGGCCTCGCTGAAGCGCGGCGGCGGCTCGGTGAAGTGCTGGCTCGGCGTGATCTGCTTCACCGTCACCACGTCGCCCTGCGCGAGCGGTGGGATCGGCGGCAGATCCTCGAGGGTCTTCCCTTCCTCGGGCTCGTGCGCCTCGTGGTACAGCACGTGATAGCCGTCGAACAGCACCCGCGATCCGGTGGCCCGGAACACGAAACGGCCCAGATCGAAGTCGACTTTGGTGGTCTCGAACACCGCCGGAGTCATCTGGGACGCGACGAAGCGTCGCCAGATCAGCTGGTACAGCTTGAACTGCCTGGCGTCGAGGTGCTTCTTCAGGTCGTCGGGGCGCCGCAATACGTCGGTGGGCCGGATGGCTTCGTGGGCGTCCTGGACGCGCGCGTTGCTCTTGCCGCCCTTGTGGACCACGGGCTCGGCCGGGAGGTAGCGTTTGCCGAACTCCTTGCCGATGTAGTCGCGCGCCTGGGCTAGGCCCGCGTCCGCCACGCGCACCGAGTCGGTGCGCATGTACGTAATCAGACCGGCGGGACCCTCGGCGCCCAGCTCCACGCCTTCGTACAGCTGCTGGGCGATCCGCATCGTCACCGCCGCCGAGAAGCCCAGTTGCTTCGCGGCCTCCTGCTGCAGCGTGCTGGTGCGGAACGGCGGGGGCGCGGGGCGCCGCCGCTCGCCCTTCTCGACCGACGTGACCTTGAACGGCAGCTTGAGCGCGTCCGCGACGATCGCCCGGGCGCTCGCCTCGTCCTTGATCTCGGGCTTCTTGCCGTCGAGCTTGTGCAGCCGTGCCTGGAACGCCTGGCCGTCCTTCTCGAGGTCGGCCTCGACGGTCCAGTATTCCTGCGGCACGAACTTGCGGATTTCCTCCTCGCGCTCGCAGATCAGCCGCAGGGCGACGGTCTGCACCCGCCCCGCCGAGAGGCCGGTCTTGATGCTCTTCCAGAGCAGCGGCGACGTCTTGTAGCCCACCAGCCGGTCGAGCACCCGCCGGGCCTGCTGGGCGTCCACCTTGCGCTGATCGATGTCGAGGGGGTTCGCGAGGGCCTGGGCGACGGCGTCCTTGGTGATCTCGTGGAACAGCACCCGGCTCACCTTGCCGCCGTTGCCGAGCTGGCTCGCCACGTGCCACGCGATGGCTTCGCCCTCACGGTCCGGGTCGGTGGCGAGGAGCACTCGCTCCGACGTCTTGGCGGCCTTCTTGATTTCGGCGAGGGTCTTCGCCTTCTCCTTGATGGTGACGTACTTCGGCGTGAAGCCGTGCTCCACGTCCACGCCCAGCTCGCGCTGCGGCAGGTCGCGCAGGTGGCCCACGGTCGCCTTCACCGTATAGCCGGCCCCCAGGTACTTCCCGATCGTCTTCGCCTTGGTGGGCGACTCGACGATCACGAGCGCACCTTTACCCTCACCCCGGGGCGCCGCCCCGGGGTCAGCCGCGCGCGACTTGCGTCGGCGAGTCGTCGGCTTTCGGTCTTTCACTTCGCTCTTCTTAGCAGCCACGCGTCAACCCTTCGTCAAACGAAACGCGAGAGGGCATCTTTACCATCCCGCACTGCTTTGCGCAAGCCTGACGACCTCGTTCGCCACCTGCGGCGGCGATTTGCGATCGGTGTCCACCTGCGCGTGCGCTTCCCGGAAGAACGGCTCGCGCTCCTTCTGCAGCTGGCGCATCCGCGCCACCGGGTCCTCACCTATTAACATCGGGCGGGTTCCCTCGGGGGCCGCGTGCTGCGCCGCGGTCTCGGGTCGCGTGCGGAGATAGATCACGAGCGCGTGCAGCTTCGCGGCGGCGATGGCGCCGGGCTGCGCCGCCCAGCCGCCGCCCGGCGCGATCACGGCGGGCTGGCTCGCGAGCGTGGTCTCCATCTCCTTGCGCTCCATCTCGCGGAACGCTCCTTCCCCCTTCTCGGCGAAGATCAGGTTGATCGGCTTCCCCTCGCGGCGCGCGAGGATCGCGTCGATGTCCACGAACCCCGCGTGCAGCTGCTCCGCCACCAGGCGGCCCACCGTGGTCTTCCCCGAGCCCGGGAGGCCGATCAGCACGATGTGCTTTTTCACGACGCCGCCCCCTTGGGGATGCGCGCGCGCACCTGCGCGAGGTACCCCTCGAAATTCCGCTTCGTCTCGTTCAGCGCGTCGCCGCCGAACTTCTCGAGCAGCGCCTGCGCGAGCACCAGCGCCAGCATCGCTTCGGCGATGACCCCCATCGCCGGCACCGCGGTCACGTCGGACCGCTCCGACTGCGCCTGCGCCGGGTCGCCCGTCTTGAGATCGACCGTGCGGAGCGGCGACATGAGCGTCGAGATCGGCTTCATCGCGACGCGCGCCACCAGCGGTTCGCCGGTCGTCATGCCGCCCTCGGTGCCGCCCGCGCGGTTCGTGGCGCGGGCGAGCCCCGGGAGGATCTCGTCGTGCACCTCGGAGCCCTTCCGACGCGCCGCCTCGAAGCCGAGGCCGAGCTCGACGCCCTTCACCGCCGGGATGGACATGAGCGCCTGGGCGAGCCGCCCGTCGAGCTTGCGGTCCCAGGAGACGTGCGAGCCGAGGCCCACCGGCACGCCGAGGGCGAGCACCTCGACCACTCCGCCGAGGGTATCCCCCGCGGCCTTGGCGGCGTCGATGCGGGCGACCATGTCGTGCTCGGCGGCAGGATCGAGGCAGCGAACGGGGCTGGCGTCGGCGGCGGCGTTCAGGGGTTGGGGGATCGGGACTGGGGGCTGGGTCACCACCCCACCCAATTCCACGACGTGGGACCCAATCTCGATGCCGAACTGCTCGAGCAACAGCTTGCAGACGGCGCCGCAGGCGACCCGCGCGACCGTCTCGCGCGCGCTCGCCCGCTCGAGGATGTCCCGGGCGTCCTGCCGGTCGTACTTGAGGGAGCCCGCCAAATCTGCGTGCCCCGGCCGCGGCCG
>DASWDP010000013.1:0-2785 GCA_036395195.1 Gemmatimonadales bacterium
CCGGTACTCCTCGCCGAATTTCGCCTCGAGGTACGCTTCTTCACGCGCGATCACGTGAGTCTGCACGAGCGCGATCACGGCCGGCAGCAGCAACAGCGGCCACAGCGAGTTCACGAGCAGCGCGAGGCCGAGATAGAGCGCCGCGAAGCCGAGGTAGATGGGGTTGCGGGTGAACCGGTATGGGCCGTGCAGCACGAGCGCCGTGGTCGGCTTGGTGGGATTCGGCGTCGTGCCCGCACGACGGAACAGGAACACCGCGCTCCCCGCGAGCAGCACGGCGGCCGCCACGAGACACCAGGCGGTGATGCGCTGGGGGGTCGACAGCTCGGGGCGGAGGTGCGCCGGGACGAACTGGTGCACCGCGTAGCCCACGACGAACCCGCCCGCGTAGATGAGCGGCGGCGGGAATCGGACGTCCGAGGTATCCTGGGAGGACGGGTCCACAGAATCAAAAGTGGCGATCGGCGGCCGGCCGTCAACGGCGGGGCCGCCCGCTAGCGCCGCAGCCGCCGGCGGATCGTGAGCGCGGCCACGCCGACGGCGACCGCCGCGACGACCGCCAGGACCGCGTTCACGCGGTGGAGGACGCGCACCACCTCGTCGAAGTTCGCACCCAGCGTGGTGACGAGGAACGTGAGCGCGCCGTACCACAGCGCCGAGGCGAGGGCCAGCGGCAGCAGCGTGCGGGCGGGCGGGAGACCGGCGATCCCGGCGAACGGCGCCACGACGGCGCGCCACACCGGCAGGAGGCGCGACAGGAAGATCCCGTACGTGCCGTGGCGGTGGTACTGCGCCGCGATGTGCGCCAGCACGCCCTCCGGGAGGAGCCGGCGGCCGATGCGTCCCGCGAAGAACGGGCGCCCGTAGCGGCGCGCGAGCCAATACACGGCCGTCGCCGCGCCGGCGTTCGCCGCCCAGCCGATGCCGAAGACGGCCCAGGGGTCGAGCACGCCCCGGCCCGCGAGGAACGCGCCGAGCGCGACGGCGGTGTCGGCGGGGACCGGCGGAAGGAAGTTTTCGATGGCGGCGAGGAGGCCGATGAGCGCGTACAGCGTTCCGGGGGGCAGGGCCTCGAGGCTGCGGAGCAGATCGCTCAGAGAACCGCTCTACTCGAGCAGCGCCACGGCGATCACGGCCACTCCCTCTCCGCGTCCGATCCACCCCATCCCTTCATTCGTCTTCGCCTTGACCGACAGGCTCGACGGCGTCGTCGCGAGCGCTCCGGCGAGTTTCTCCCGCATCGCGTCGACGTATGGGGCGAGTCTGGGTCGCTCGAGGATGACGGCGATGTCCGCGCTCACGAAGTTGAGCCCCGCTTCCACCACACGCAGGTAGGCCTGCTTGAGCAGCTCGAGCGAGACGGCGTCGCGCCAGTGGGGGTCGGTCGGAGGAAACATCGTGCCGATGTCGCCGAGCCCGGCCGCGCCCAAGATGGCATCGGTGAGAGCGTGGGACACGGCATCGGCGTCGGAGTGCCCCGTGAGTCCCTGGAGGTGGGGAATGATTACGCCGCCCAGAATCAGCTTGCGACGGTCGGCGAATCGGTGCGAGTCGTACCCGATGCCGACGCGCATGTCAGATCTTCACGATCCGTACGGCGAGATGGGCGGCGTTCTGCGCGTTGTCGATCCCGACGCACGCGACGGGGACCCCGCTCGGCACCTGCGCCGTGGCGAGCAGCGCGTCGAGTCCGTTGAGGGGACCCACGGCGAACGGCACGCCGATCACGGGGAGATCCGTCAGCGAAGCGGCAAACCCCGGGAGCGCGGCCGACAGACCCGCTCCGGCGATGACCACCTTGAACCCCTGCTTGCGGGCGTTTTTCACGAGATCCGCGGTTTGATCGGGTTGCCGGTGGGCGGAGGAGACGCGGAACTCGTACGAAACGCCCGCTTTGCTCAGCACTTCGAACGCGGGCTCGATGCGGGACTTGTCGTTTTCGGAGCCGACGAGGATCAGCACGTCGGCCACGTCAGGCCGCCTCGTCGATGACGGAATAGTCCTGCCGCCGCTTGCGGGGCACGTAGCCCGCGTCGGCGATGAGCCGCTGCATCTCGGGGAGCGTCATCCGCCACGTCGTGCCGGCGGCCGATACGACGTTCTCCTCCATCATCAGGGAGCCGAAATCGTTGGCGCCGAAGCGGAGGGCCACCTGGCCGATCTTCGGTCCCATCGTGACCCACGACGCCTGGATGTTCGGCACGTTGTCGAGCACGATCCGGGCGATCGCCTGGGTGCGCAGATAGGTGACGGCGTCGGTCTTGGGCAGGTGCTCGAGCTCGGTGTGCTCGGGCTGCAGCGGCCAGCAGATGAACGCGGTGAAGCCGCCGCTCTTGGCTTGCACGTCCCGCACCCGAAACAGGTGCTCGACGCGGTCGGCGAGCGTCTCGCCCAGGCCGTACATCATCGTGACCGACGTCTTCAGCCCCAGCCGGTGGGCGATCTCCATCACCTCGAGCCAGCGGTCGGCGCCGGCCTTCTTGCGGGCGACCCGGTCGCGCACCTCCTGCACCAGGATCTCGCCGCCGCCGCCGGGGATGGAGTCGAGCCCCGCGGCGACGAGCTCGCGGATGACCGCTTCGATCGTCATGCCGAAGCGCCCGGCGAAGAAATCGACCTCGGAGGGCGAGAACCCGTGGATGTGAATCGGGTGGTGGCGCTTGATGTAGCGCATCAGATCCAGGTACCACGCGAACGGGATGTACGGGTTGTGGCCGCCCTGGATGAGGATCTGGACGCCGCCCAGCGTCTTGAGCTCGTCGATCTTCTTCCCGATCTGCTCGAA
>DASWDP010000014.1:0-17275 GCA_036395195.1 Gemmatimonadales bacterium
CCGACCCCGAAACCGACCGACGCGTCCGTTTGAGACGCGACCGGTGCGGCACGCGCGGTCGCCACGACCAGCAGCGCGATGATGGCCCGATTCACCGGGGGGAAGGTAGGCGACGGTTGAGACCTGCAATAGGCGCGAATAATGAGTAGGGGCACGGCATTGCCGTGCCCCTACACCGTCTCGCGCGAATGCTTCCGCTGAGAAATTACGGCCGGTGACTGCCGGACTGCCCCGGACTCGACGGCTTCCCAGGGGGTGAAGCCGGCGTGACCGGCATGGCCGGCGCCGCGGGGGTCACGACTCCCACGCCCGGTTGCGTCACCGCCGGCTTGGCTGGACCATTGGGCAGGATCCAGGTGGGCGGCTGCGCCGCACTTCTCACCACCTCGCCGCGTCGCCGCGTCGCCCGGTGCTCGGCCACTTTCTGCTTGGCGATATCCGACGACTCGACCGCAGGCACCTGCGGGTTCTGGCGGTGCCGCGCGACCTTGACCTGGGCGGTGTCGGACGCGTGCTCGTTGGGGATCTGCGGCGTCTGCGCCGCCACGATCGCGGGCAGGGCGAGCGCCCCTGCGAGCACGAAAAGTTTGCGAATCATGAAACCCTCCTTCATGAGAACAATGCCGGTCCCCGCGCGGGGACGCGTCGGCCCGACCACTCCCGTGCCAACACCAAGCCACGGGCGCGGCTGCGGGCTATCGTCTTGAGCCAGCTGAACACGGTGTCCGACGCCGTTTCGACGAACCGAGCCGCCGTACGCCACGCGTACTCGAACGTCTCGGCGACCACTTCCTCGGCATCCGCGGTATCCACGAGGATACCGTACGCGAGGGCGTACACGGTGTGGCCGTGACGCCGGATCAATTCGCGCAGAGCGTTGGCATCTCCCTTCGCCATGCCGGTGACGAGGCTTCTGTCGGGCGCCGGGAGAGTCTGGGACTTCATAGGGCGTCACCCTCCGGGTTCGCTTTGAAGAGTCGCGGCACACGCCCCGGGTAACGCCTTTCCCGGAAGCTGCGGTGGCACAGTGCGTTACCGGCGCTGCGATCCGTGACTCTTTAACCGGGAGGAGCCGTTGCCCCGGCCGGGGGCCGCGTCTAGCGTCCTGTGCACAGACCGGCGGCGGGAGGCTGGGTGGGCTTGCGGGACGAGGCGACGGACGGCGAGATCGTGCGAGCGGTTCTCGCGGGCGACCGCGAGCGATACGCGGTACTGGTGCGGCGCTACCGTGACCGGTACGCACGCTACGCGGCGCGGATGCTCGGGTCGCGCGACGCGGCTGAGGACGCCGTGCAGGATGCCTTCGTGCGGGCGTTCGATCATCTGGCGGACTGCCGCGAGCCGGACAATTTTGCAGGATGGCTGTTCCTCATCCTGCGGAATCGTTGCTTCGCGGAGCAGCGCCGCCGGACGCGCGAGGGCAGGCCGCTGGAAGCACATGACGAGGCGTTCGCCGGGCCCGAGCGGCCGGACGGGACCGTGGAGCAGGCGGAGCGGATGCGCGCGCTCGAACGGGCGCTCGGGGACCTGACGCCGGAGCAACGTGAGGTGTTCGTGCTGAAACACGTAGAAGGGTTGCCGTACGAGGAGATCTCGCGGCTCACCGGCGCGACGGTGGCGTCGCTCAAAATGCGGATGCATCGCGCCTACGACCGGTTACGCGAGCTGCTGAAGGAGCACGTATGACCACAGGGTACCATCCACTGGTGAAACGGCTGCTCGACGGCGAGCTGTCGCTCGCGGAGCTGCCCCCGGAACTGCAGGTAGAAGGCGAGGAAGCGCTGCGCCTGGTCGGCGCCGTCGACCGCGCACCGGTGACGCTGCCGGCGGCGCTCGAGGCCCGCGTGATGGAAACGGTACGCCGCCACGCCGCGTCGCCCGCGCGGCGCGCCTGGCGCTGGCTCGCGACCCCGAGGGAGCTGGAGCTGCGCGTCCGGGTGCGGCCGTGGAGCCTGTGGGCGGGTGCGCTCGCGGCGGCGGCGGCCCTCGCGCTGCTCGTCAGCCGTGCCCCGGAGCCTTCCACGCCGCAGGCTCGCATCGTCCCGCGCGACCGCGTGTACGTTCGCTTCGTGTTGTTCGCCCCCGGCGCGAGACGCGTCACGGTCGCCGGCACCTTCAATGAATGGGACCAGAACGCCGCGCCGCTCGTGTCGGCGGGATCGAAAGGGGTCTGGACCACGACGCTCGCGGTCCCCCTGGGCCAGCATCAGTACGCCTTCGTCGTGGACGGTCGCCGTTGGGTGATCGACCCCGCGCAGCCCGCGGTCGACGACGGCTTCGGGGGGGGCCGCCGCAACAGCATGGTCGCCGTGACCGCGCAGGGCGCGCGCACGCTGTGAGGGCGCTCGGTCTCGCGGTCCTCGTCCTGGCGGCGCAGCCGCTGGCGCTCGGTGCGCAGGCGGACGTCGCCGCGCGTCTCGAGGGCCGGGTCCCGCCGCAGGTGGTGCGAGCGGTGCGGGACATCGCCGCCGCCACCGCCGCGCGGGGCCTGCCGGTCGATCCGCTGATCCAGAAGGCGATCGAAGGGGGAGCGAAGCACGTCTCGCCGGACCGCGTGATCGCGGCCGTGCGCACCCTCGCCGCCCGGCTCGACCAGGCGGCCGCCGCGTTGCACGACGGCGGCATCGCCACGCCGGAGGCGGACGTGGTGGAAGGTGGTGCGGACGCGCTCAACGCCGGGCTCAGTGCGGACCAGGTGCGCGACCTCGTGCATGCGAGCCGGGCCCCGTACGACCCGGCGGTTACGCTGCGCGTGGCGGCCACCCTGGCCGCGCTTGGAGTCCCCCCGCAGCAGGCCGTCGAGCTGGTGGAGGCGACCATCGCTGCCGGCCGCGCGCCCGCCGATCTCCTGAGTCTTCCGAGCCAGGTTCAGGCGAGCGTGGCGCGTGGCGCCACACCGGCGCAGGCCGCCAGCGGTCTGGGCCGCGCGGCGGCGCACGCGCCGGGCGGCCGTCCGCCTCGCGAGCCGCCGCCGGGGCAGTCGAACCCGCACAAGCCCTGACGGCGCGCTCCCTCCGGACGTCACAGTAGCCTTGAGCGCCGGGTCGACGCCGTCGATCCGGCGCAGTCGTTTTCCCCCATCCCCCCGGTCCCCCGCCTACTCCCCGCGCTCCCTTCCCTAGGTAGATTCCTCTGCCTATGCCTATCGCCCACAATCTCGGCTTTCCTCCCCTCGGAGCCGGGCGCGAGCTGAAGCGCGCCACCGAGGGCTATTGGAGCGGCAAACTCTCGCACGAGGGCCTGCTCAAGGTCGGCGCCGAGCTGCGCGCGCGCCACTGGCGGCTGCAGCAGCAGGCCGGACTCGACGTCGTCCCCTCAAACGACTTCTCGTACTACGACCGGGTGCTCGACACCTGCGCGCTCGTGGGAGCGGTTCCCAAACGTTACGGCTGGCCGGGCGGGCCGGTGGACGTGGACACGTACTTCGCGATGGCGCGGGGCGTGCAGACGGGCGGGCGGGACGTCACCGCGATGGAAATGACGAAGTGGTTCGACACGAACTACCACTACATCGTCCCCGAGTTCGAGCCCGGACAGACGTTCCGGCTGTCGTCGTCGAAGCCGGTGGACGAGTTCCAGGAAGCGAAGGCGCTCGGGATCCACACGAAGCCCGTGCTGATCGGGCCCGTGACTTTCCTGCTGCTGGGCAAGACCCGCACGGCGCGCTTCGACCGGCTCACGCTGCTCGACGCGCTGCTGCCGGTCTACGCGGAGGCGCTGTCGCGGCTCGCGACGGCGGGGGCGACGTGGGTGCAGCTCGACGAACCCTGCCTGGCCCTCGACCGCACGCCGGTGGAACGCGAGGCGTTCGGGCGCGCCTACCGGTTCCTGGCCGAGCGCGCCCCCAAGGTGAAGATCCTGGTTGCGACGTACTTCGCGGGGCTTGACGACAATCTGCCGACGGCGGTGGAACTGCCGGTGGCGGGGTTGCACGTCGACGTGACGCGCGCCGCGGGGCGGCTCGACGCCCTGCTCGAGGGGTGGCCGGCGGGGGGCGGGCGTGAGGGAAAGGTGCTGTCCCTCGGCGTGATCGACGGGCGCAATATCTGGAAGGCCGATCTCGGCGCCGTGCTGCGGCAGCTCGAGGACGGCCTGGAGCGCGCGGGGGCGGCGCAGCTGTGGGTGGCACCCTCGTGCTCGCTGCTGCATGTGCCGATCGACCTCGAGCTCGAGACCAGCCTGGACTCGGAGCTCAAGGGTTGGCTGGCGTTCGCGAAGCAGAAGCTCGCGGAGGTGGTCATCCTGACGCGCGCGCTGCGCGACGGGCGCGAGAGCGTGGGCGCGGAGCTCGAGGCCAACGCGCGGCTCCTCGCGGGACGGCGCGCCTCGCGCCGCATCCACAACCCGGCGGTGAGGCAGCGGGCCCGCGGCGTGACCGAGCGCGAGATGCGGCGCACGTCGCCCTACCCCGTGCGGCGCAAGACGCAGCTGCGGCTCCCCGTGTTCCCCACGACCACGATCGGCTCGTTTCCGCAGACCGCGGAGGTACGCGCCGCGCGGCGCAAGCTGCACGACGGCAAGCTGACGCCCGCGGAGTACGAAGCGTTCATCGCCGACCAGATCACGCGCACGCTCAAGCTGCAGGAGGAGCTGGGTCTCGATGTGCTGGTGCACGGGGAGTTCGAGCGCAACGACATGGTGGAGTATTTCGGCGAGCAGCTCGACGGCTTCGCATTCACCGCGCACGGCTGGGTGCAGTCGTACGGGACACGCTACGTGAAGCCGCCGATCATCTACGGCGACGTGTCGCGCCCCAGGCCGATGACGGTGCGCTGGAGCACGTTCGCACAGTCCAAGACCGCGCGGCCGGTGAAGGGGATGCTCACCGGACCGGTCACCATCCTGCAGTGGTCGTTCGTGCGGGACGATCAACCCCGGGCCGAAACGGCGAAGCAGCTGGCGCTCGCGATCCGCGATGAAGTCAAGGATCTGGAGGCGGCGGGAATCCGGGTGATCCAGATCGACGAGCCGGCCCTGCGAGAGGGGCTGCCGTTACGGCGGGCCGAGTGGCCGGCGTATCTCGAGTGGGCGGTGAACGTCTTCCGGCTCGCGACGGCCGGCGTGTCGGACGCGACCCAGATCCACACCCACATGTGTTACAGCGAGTTCAACGACGTCATCCGGGTGATCGAGAAGATGGACGCCGACGTCATCTCGATCGAGAACGCCCGCTCGGGCTCGGAGCTGCTCGACGCGTTCAAGGAATACAAGTACCCGAACGAGATCGGGCCGGGCGTCTACGACATCCACTCGCCCCGGGTCCCCAGCACGACCGAGATCGTCCAGGCGCTGCGGCGCATGCAGGAGGTGCTGGACAACCGCCAGATCTGGGTGAACCCCGACTGCGGCCTCAAGACCCGCGGCTGGGAAGAGACGCTGCCGGCGCTCCGGAACCTGGTGCAGGCGGCGCGCCAGCTCCGCCCCACGCCCGCGTCGGCCGCGGCTGACCGCGTGTGAGCCCCGGGTTTCCCGGGCTTGCGCCCGGGGTTAGGTTCCCCTTATGACCACCGCCGAGATCCGGATCAGCGCCGAACCGGTCGACGTCGGCCGCTGCAAGTTTCTCGTCAGCGAGCCGGTGCACGCGGGCGGGGTGCGCCGGTTCGCTTCGCCAGAGGAAGCGCGGGGCTCGCCGCTGGCGGAAGCCATCTTCGCGATCCCGGACGCGGACGTCGCTGAGGTGATCGTGTCGGGGAACTTGGTCACGGTGGCGAAGCGCAGTCCAGCGCCGTGGCAGGTCGTGGGCAAGGCGGTCGGGCAGGCGATCCGCGCCGCCCTTGCGAGCGGCCGGCCGGCGGTGGCGGCGCGGCCCGCGACCGCCACGCCCGGCGTGGACGACGATGCGCTGTACGAGCGGGTCGCCGACCTGTTCGAGAATCAGGTGAATCCAATGGTCGCCCGCCACGGCGGCCGGGTGGAGCTGATCGATGTGCAGGACGCCGTGGTGATGCTGCGCATGGCGGGTGGGTGTCAGGGTTGCGGGATGGCGGACGTGACCCTGCGCCAGGGCATCGAGACGATGCTCCAACAGCACGTCCCCGAGGTGAGGGGGATCGTCGACATCACCGACCACGCCGCCGGCTCGAACCCCTACTTCGCCGCCGCCAAGAAGTAAGGGCGCGGCAATGCCGTGCCCCTCCATGCCTCGGCTGCTGCTGCTCTTACCCACTGCCACGTACCGGACGGCCGCGTTCGTGGAGGCGGCCCGCCGGCTCGGCGTCGAGCTGACGGTCGCCTCCGAGCGACCCAGCACGTTCGAAGCGGCGAACCCTGCGGGTCTGCTCACCCTGGAGCTGTCCGATCCGGACCGCGCCGCCGCGAAGGCCGCGGCGTTCGCGCGCGAGCATCCGCTGCAGGGCGTCGTGGGCGTGGACGACGACACCGCGGTGGCCGCCGCCGCGATTGCCGCGGCGCTCGGGCTGCGGGGCAACCCCGTGCCCGCCGCGCTTGCCGCCCGCGATAAGCACGAGCAGCGCGTCCGGCTCTCGGCGGCCGGCGTACCGGTGCCCCCGTTCGCCGCGCACGGCGTGGATGAGGATCCCGCAGCCCTCGCGGCGGGCGCCGGCTATCCCTGCGTGCTCAAGCCGCTGCGGCTCTCGGCCAGCCGGGGCGTCATGCGGGCGGACACGCCGGACCAGTTCGTCGCCGCGGTGCGCCGCCTCGTCGCCATTCTGCGCCAGCCCGACGCCGCCGCGTGCGGCGAGTCCGCGCGCCGTTTCCTCGTCGAGGAGTACGTCCCCGGACCCGAGTTCGCCCTCGAGGGCCTGCTCGTCGCGGGGCGGCTCCACGTCCTCGCCCTGTTCGACAAGCCCGACCCGCTGGACGGCCCGTTCTTCGAGGAGACGATCTATCTCACGCCGTCCCGGCTGCCGGACGAGGCCCGTCGGGAGATCGCGGCGTGCGCCCAGGCGGCCGCCACGGCCCTCGGGCTGCGGGAAGGACCGGTACACGCCGAGCTCCGCTACAACGAGCGAGGGCCGTGGCTGATCGAGCTCGCGGCGCGGCCGATCGGGGGGCGGTGCAGCGGGGCGCTGAGATTCGGGACTGGGGGCTCGGGGCTGGGGGCTGGGGTTTCGCTGGAAGAGCTCATCATCCGTCACGCGCTTGGCATGGAGTTGCCGACGCTCGAGCGGGAGCGGCGCGCTTCCGGCGTGATGATGATCCCCGTGCCCCGGGCGGGGGCGCTACGCGAAGTGCGGGGTGTGGACGAGGCGCGCGCGGTGCCGCTGGTGGAGGACGTCATGATCACCGCGCACCCGGGCCAGACGCTGGTGCCGTGGCCCGAAGGGTCGCGCTACCCGGGGTTCATCTTCGCGCGGGGGCCGACGCCGGACGCGGTGGAACGGGCGCTCCGCGACGCCCATGCCCGACTGGAGTTCCTGCTGGATCCTGCGGCCTGACCTTAGTCCGCCGTCGCGACGCACTCGAGCCAGTTGCGCGGGACCGTGCAGACGCCGGTCTCGTCCATCGCCCGATCGAGTCCCTTTTCCAGCGCCGCGGAGCCTTCTTCGAGGGGCACACCCGGCAGCGCCCCTTCGATGAACAGCGAGAACCGGCCGATGTCGCGGATGCTCTCGGGTGTCATCTCGATGCGGACCAGGTCGATGGACGGCGGGGAGAATCCCGCGTGGACGCAGAGCTCGGAGTAGGCCTCCGGGGTGAGGAACTCCCTGGCGACCGCGTGCGCGCTGTGCCGCACCTCGAGCCCGCGCTCCCGCAGCACCTGCACCGCCCGCACGATCCAACGCCGCCAGAACCCGGATGTCCCCTCGACGTAGGCGCCGTTGAAGAACGTCGTGTTGAAGGCGAACACGCCGTCCTTCTTCAGGACCTTGCGGATCTCGGAGATCACCTGCGCTTTATCGGGAACCAAGTGGATGGCATTGAGGAAGACCACGGCATCGGCCGAATTGACGAGGCGCGAGACCCACTCCGCGCTGCCTTCGATGAACCTGACCACCTTGGAGTGGATCGCGTCGCGCGCCTTCTGGAGCGCCGTGGCGGAGGGATCGATCCCGATCACCTCGGCGTTACGGGTGTCGTCGATCCGCTCGAGGATCAGCTTGGTGACGGCCCCCGGCCCGCATCCCAGGTCCACGATCTTCCGGCGCCCGGGGCAGATGACCCGCTCGACGATCCAGCGGTTGACTTCCGTGAAGAACGGATGCCGGGTGAACGCTTCGAACGAAAACCGCTCTTCGTCACCCTCCACGTGAACACCCATCCGACCTCCCGCGTTCTAGTGCCTGTCGATTCCCAGCGCCGGGGCGCACGTAGCGGGTGGGATGCATCGTTCCGAGTCCACAAGATACACGGCCGGGGCTGGATTCGCCCCTGATCGACGCTACTATACGAATCTAAGTGACCCATCCAAAACGTCTTAGTCAAGAGGCGGAGCGCTCCCTGATCCGGCGTCTGCGGGCGCGCGACGAGCGGGCGCTCGCCGAATTGTACGACGTCCTCGCCCCGTGGGTGTTGGGCCTCGCCTTTCGCATCCTGCAAGATGAGGACGAGGCCGAAGAGGTGGTAGGGGACGTCTTCGTGCAAGTGTGGCGCCGGATCGACCAGCACGACGCCCGACGCGGTCCGCTCGTGCCCTGGATTCTGTCGATCGCACGCAACCGGTCGCTCGATGCGTTGCGGCGGCGGCGGCGCTGGTGGCGCAAGGCGGAGCGCTCGGAGCAGGCCCGGTCGGACGAGGCGGACGATATCGTGGCGTCCGCGCCACAGGAGGCTGCGGTGCCGGGATGGCCGCTGCATCGCGAGATACATGCGGCGCTCGGGACGCTGCCGGAAGAGCAGCGGCGGGTGGTATTGCTGGCGTATTTCGAGGGCCTCACGCACAGCGAGATCGCGCGGCGGCTCGACCAGCCGCTCGGGACGGTGAAGACGCGGCTGCGGATTGCGCACGCGAAGTTGACGGAGGCGTTGGCGCACGTGAAGGACTGGCTCGTATGACGGACTGGCTGGGGATGGCGGCGTCCCCGAGGGCCCCGCGCCCGGAGCTCAAGGCGCGGGTGCTCGCGCGCGCCCGCGCGTCGCGCCGGCGGCCGTGGAGGCTCGCGGCGGCGGCCGCGCTCGCGCTCGCGGTCGGAGCGGCCGGGGCCTGGGCCTATCGCACGATCGGCGCGCTGCGCGCTGAGCGGGACCGGCTCGCCGTGCAGGTAGACGCCCTTCAGGACACCGTGGCGACGTTCATCCACGGTCCCGCCACGCGACTGATCCAGATCCCGGTCGCGACCGGCGGCCGGGTGGGCTCCGTGACGATCTTCGCCGACAGCGTCCGGCGCCGCTGGCTGGTGCGGTGCGACGGTCTGGCGCCGAACGCGCCCGACCAGGCATACCAGCTCTGGTTCATCACGAGGGACGGGATGCGGAGCGCCGCGCTGATGCCGATGGACGGGGACCAGCCGATGGTGATGGGGCTCGAGATGCCGCCGGAAGGCGGGCCGGTGGTGGGGGCGGCGATGAGCATCGAGCCGCGGGCCGGGTCGGCGGCGCCCAGCGGGCCGATGGTGTTCCATCTGGTGCTGTAGGGGCACGGCATGCCGTGTTGGGGCACGGCATGCCGTGCCCCTACTTCGCCAGGTCGTGGACGGTCTCGAGCTCCACGACCTTCAGCCGCCGCGTTCCTATCGGCAGCCCGATCGTGACCGCCTGCCCCACCTTGGCGCCGAGCAGCGCCTTCCCGAGGGGAGAGGCCATGGAGACCGGCATCTCCTCGCCGTCGTCATCCCCCTCGATGAACTCGCCGAGCGTCAGTGCGTACGTCTCCCGCTTCTTCGTGTCGAGGTCGTGCACGGTGACCCGGGAGCCGAATCCCACGCGGTCGCGCGGGATGTCCGACTCCTGGACGCCCGACAATTTCGAGAGGCGCAGGCGCAGGTGGCTCAGGCGCGAGGTGACGAACTGCTGGCGCTCGAGCGCCGCCTTGTACTCGGAGTTCTCCCGCAGATCGCCGTGGGCGCGCGCCCGCTCGATCTCCTTCGGCAGGACGAAGTTGAGCTCGTGATTCAGCCGCTCGACCTCGGCCTGGAGCTTGTGCTTGAGTTCATCGAGCATAGAGGGACAAATCTAGGCGGTTAGACGGTTAGACGGTTAGACTACACGGATGAGATCTAACCGCCTAACCGCCTAACCGCCTAACCGCCATCTTTGCCCTATGCGCATCCGTACCTACCACGACTTGACGGAACCCGACCGCTCCGGGCTGGTGGAGCAAATCGGCGCCCAGCGGCGCCGGGTGGCGGAGCGCCTCGCCCCCGTCCGGCGCGTGGTGGCGGTGATGAGCGGCAAGGGCGGCGTCGGGAAGAGCTACGTGACCGCCGGGCTCGCCCGGGCACTGGCGCGGTCCGGGCGGGCCACGGGAGTCCTCGACGCGGACTTCAACGGGCCGACCGCCCCTCACCTGCTCCGCCTCCCCGTTGCCAGTTGCACGTTGCACGACGACGTCATCGAGCCGGTGGTGAGCCCGGAAGGGGTCCGATGCTTCTCCATGGCGCTGCTCCTCGAGGACGGCCGACCGCTCGCCTTCCGCGGGCCGGAGACCGAGGGCCACGTTTGGCGGGAGACACTCGAGGCCGCGGCGCTGCGCGAGTTCCTGGCGGACGTCGCCTGGGGCGCCCTGGACCAGCTGCTCGTGGATCTCCCGCCCGGCGTGCAGCGCTTCCAGGAGCTCACCGAGCTCATGCCCGCACCGCCTGCCGCGCTCGCTGTGACCATCCCGACGCCTGAGTCACGCGATGCGGTGCGGCGGGCGCTTCGCGCCGCCATCGAGCGGAACGCCACGCCGCTCGGCGTCGTCGAGAACATGGTGGGCGGCCCGTTCGCCGGGAGCGCCGCGGACGAGCTTTCCGCCGAGTTCGGCGTTCCCGTGCTCGCTCGCATCCCCTGGCACCCGACACCTGACACCTGGGACCTGCTCGCCACGCGCATATGAAGTTTCTCTGCGTCGAATGCGACCGGCAGATGCAGTTCGAGGAGCGCCGGCTTCCAGGGGACGGCACGCTCGCGGCAGCGTTCCGATGCCCCACGTGCGGCCGCGTTGTGGCGCTGCTCACGAACCCGATGGAGACCCAGCTGGTCGCGTCGCTGGGGGTGAAGATCGGCGGAAGCACGATCGCACCGCAGCCGCTCGAGACCGTGCGGGGCATGGTGACGACGGGGAGAGACGACGCCTTCGACGACGGCCGGGAGCGGGGAGCGGGGAGCGGTCCCATCTGGTCAGTGGAAGCTCAGGAGCGCTTGGCCCGGGTCCCCGGGTTCGTGCGCGGGATGGTCAAGAGGATTTACCTCGATTACGCCAAGGACCGAGGCATCGCCGAGATCACGCCCGCCGTGATGGACACGGCGCGGAGCGAGCTGGGGCTCGAGGGCATGTGAGCCGGCTCGACGAGCGCATGGTGCACGGGTTGCGGGTCGTGATCGACCGCGACCAGTGCGTGGGGTTCGGGGACTGCGTGAAGGAGGCGCCGGAGGGTTTCAAACTGGACGAGGACACCGTGGCGGTGTTCGTCACGCCGGATGCGGTGGAACGCGAGCGCCTGCTGCGCGCGTGCGACGCGTGCCCGGTGGATGCGATCACCGTGTACGACGAATCGGGCCAGCAGATCGTTCCGGACCCGACTTGACAGCCCCAGCGGTGCGGCGCATACTCGCCGCACCAAGCGGCACACAGCACTGGTTACTCTGGCGGGCTCCGGTCCGCCATGACGGTCGGACATACACTCACGCCTTGTCTGCGCATCCCTGCACCGATCCCGGCGGTTGATCCCGGGCCCGGCGAGAGGGGGAGTGCATGCCCGGCCCGGCCCCGCACGAAGGAGGGGGAGGTGCCGGTGTATCGCGAGATCTTCGTCCCGGTCGACAACTCAGCGCACTCGGATTGGGCCGTCGACCGGGCCATCGAGTTGTGTCGCAGGTCCGATGGCCGCATCACCGGCAACCACGTCTACGCCGCCCGCCTGCACGACGTCCGCTTCCGCCAGCTCGAGACCGGGCTCCCCGCCCGCTTCCAGACGCCCGACGAGATCAAGAAACAGCGCAAGATCCACGACAAGCTGATCGAGAAGGGGCTGCAACTGATCGCCGACAGCTTCCTCGATCAACTCGGGAAGCGGTGCGAGGCGGCGGGGGTGCGGCTCACCCGCCAGCTGCTCGAGGGGATCAACTACGAAGAGATCGTGAACGAGGTGAACCGCGGCGCCGGGCGGCTGCCGGGGCTGATCGGCTTCGACCCCGATCGCGCGTCGGGCTACGACGGCGGCGACAAGGTCCGGTCGGACGTGAAGGTCGCCGACAACGGCCGGTTGATCGCCGAAGACGAAGACACGGCGGCGCGGCTCGCGGGTTCCTCGGGCCGGCAGTACGACCTGCTGGCGATCGGGGCGCACGGGCTCGGCCGCCAGCCGTACTCGCAGCTCGGCGGAGTGGTGTCGCGGGTGTTGCGCGGGATCGAGCGGGACGTGCTGCTCGTCAGGGACGACCGGCCGTTCGAGGGCGGACGGTTCCTCGTATGCGTGGACGGCTCGTCGTACAGCTACCGCGCGATGCGCGCCGCGCTCGAGCTGGCGCAGGCGTTCGGTGGGTCGCTGTACGCGTGCAGCGCGTTCGACGTCGAGTACCACCACGTCGTGTTCCACAACATCAAGGACGTGCTGTCCTACCAGGCCTCCAAGGTCTTCAAGTTCGAGGAGCAGGAGGAGCTGCACAACAACATCATCGACAAGGGACTCCTGAAGCTGTGCCAGGCGAACTTGAAGCGGGCGGAAGTGATGGCCCAGGAGTTCCCCGACGTCCCGCTCAAGACCCAGATCCTCGTCGGCAAGCCGTTCCAGGTGATCATGCAGTGGGCCGAGGAGATCAAGCCGTCGCTGCTGGTGCTCGCGCGGCACGGGGCGCACCGCATCGAAGGCACGCAGCTCGGGAGTCAGGCCGAGAATCTCGTGCGACTTGCGACGTGCAACGTGCTTCTCGCGGGGACGGGTGGGGTGAGGCCCGAGGACATCCCCTGGATCGAAGAAGACGGCGTGGCGGGATTGCCCTGGGCGCCGGAGGCCGAGGTGCGGATTCTCCGGGTGCCGCCGTTCGCGCAGGGGATCGCGCGCCGGGCCGTCGAGGAATACGTGCTCGAGCAGACCCACGGCGCGCCGGGGGGGGCGACGGTGACGAACCGGTGGCTGGACGAAGCGATCCGGAAGCTCTTGCCGACCCACATGCAGCTCATCATGGGGATCGGGACCGCCGAGGAGATCGCGCTCGCCGAGGTGAAGGCGCAGGAGCAGATGAAGGCGACCAAGGTCCAGGGGCGGGACGAGGATCCCGAGCCTGCGGACGCCGAAGTCGAGGTAAAGTGCCCGGTGACGGGCGCCGTGAGCCGCCGGCCCCGCACGGCGGCCGACCCGATCGTATGGACGGAGGAGGCGTGGCAGCGGCTGCAGCTGGTGCCACTCATCGCCCGGCCGCTGGCCCGCAACACGGTGGAGCGGTTCGCGCGCGGTCACGAGATCTGGCGCGTGACGACGCGGGTGATGGACGAGAACAAGCAGGCGATGATCGCCGCCGACGAGTTCGACGTCGACACGATGATGGTCATGTTCCAGGAGCTCCGCGCCAAGCAGATCCGCGCCGAAGCCGAGGGGGGGGGCCGGGACTCGCTGTCTCCCGAGATGCGGGCGTTCATCGAGGAAGCCAAGGCGCAGGGGATCACGCGCTGCCCCATCCGGGACATCGAGGCCCAGATGGGGAAGTGCCCCGTGGACCTGAAGACCATGAAGCCGGAGGATGCGAAGGCGGCGATGGAGCGGCTGCTGGCCGAGCAAGCCGGGGACTGACGTGGACTACGTCCCCCACGTGGTCGCCTGGAACCTGACGCGGCGCTGCAACCTCGAGTGCGCGCACTGTTACATCGCGGCGGGGCCGCACGAGAGCGCCGCCGCCGAGCTCGACACGGACGCATGCCTCGCCATCGTGGATCAGCTGCTCGCCGTGAATCCGGCGCCGATGCTCATCCTCTCCGGCGGCGAGCCGCTGTTGCGGCGGGACCTGACCGAGATCGCCCACCACGCCTCCACCAAGGGAGCGACGGTGGTGGTCGGGACGAACGGCACGCTCCTCACCGACGAGCGAATCGCGGCGCTCCTGGGGGCCGGCGTGCGCGGCGTGGCGGTGAGCGTGGATTCGCTGCGCCCCTCCTACCACGACAACTTCCGGCATGGTCGCGGCGCCCTCGCGGATGTGCAGGCCGCCCTGGGGAGGCTCTCCGCCGCGCGGCTCGACTTCATCATCCAGACTACGGTCACGAAGGGAAACCGCGCGGAGCTCGGGGCCCTGGCCGCGTGGTCGGCGGACCAAGGGGCCGTGTCCTTCAACTGCTACTTCCTCGTCTCGACGGGGCGCGGGGCGTCCCTCACCGACCTGGCGCCGGCGGACTATGAAGCGGTGCTCGCCGACCTGGCGCGGTGGCAGGGGGAGTACCGCGGCCGGATGCTGGTGCGCGCGAAGTGCGCGCCGCACTTCATGCGGCACGTGCACCGCGTCGATCCCGATTCGCCCATCCTCAATTACGAGACGCGCTGTCCCTGCGGCACGCAGTACTGCCGCATCACGCCCGACGGGAAGTTGACGCCCTGCCCCTACCTGCCCGAAGTCGCCGGCGATCTGCGCGCGCAGAGCTTCGGCGAGATCTGGCGCTCGGCGCCCCTGTTCCGGCAGCTCCGCGAGGGCGCCTTGGGCGGCAAGTGCGGGCGGTGCGAATACCGCCGGCTGTGCGGCGGGTGCCGCGCGCGGGCCTTCGCCCTGACGGGAGACGTGCTCGCCGCCGATCCGTCGTGCGTGTACGAGCCGACGGGCGACACGGCCCCCATCGAGCCCGCGCGGGCGATCGCGTATGGCGACGACTTCACGCCGGCGCTCGTGTGGGCGGACGCGGCGCGCGAGCGCATGCAGCGGATTCCTTCCTTCGTCCGGGGGGTGGTGATGCAGCGGGTGGAGGAGTGGGCGCGGCGCCAGGGGCGCCGGGAAGTGACCCCGGAGCTGCTCGCGGAAGTGCGCAACGCCATGCCGATCGACTTTTCGAAGAAGCGGCCTTTCTTCGTGGCTGACAGCGGATGACTGACAGCGCCCTGCTGCTGCTGCAAGCCGCCGCCGACACGACTCGCGCCTACGGCGAGTTCCCCGTGATCGGCGCGCGGGCGTTCGTATGGATCACGGCCGAGGTGCACCTGATGTTCGCGGCGTTCGTGCTCGGTGTGCCGATGTTCGCCGTGGTCACCGAGGCGATCGGCATCTTCGGCGGCGACGAGCGCTACGACCGGCTGAGCAAGGAGTTCACCCGGCTGCTGCTCGTGGCGTACAGCGCGACGGCGATCTGGGGCGCGATGCTGGTGTTCGGCCTCTCGACCCTCTATCCCCGCTTTTGGGCCTACCTCACCACGATCTTCGCGCCGTCGATGTGGGTGTACGCGGGGTTGTTCTTCATCGAGTCGTTCACGCTGTACCTCTATTACTACGGCTGGGACCGCTGGAAAAAGGGGCGGGCGAAGCTCGGCCACTGGACGCTCGGCATCCTCCTCAACGTCTGGGGCACGATCGTGATGTTCATCGCGAACGCGTGGCTCACGTACATGATGTCGCCGCCGCGGGACATCACGCCGACCACCGACCCGACCACGATCAAGCTGTGGCATGCGATCGCCAACGCGACCTGGATGCCGATCAACGTGCACCGGGTGATCGCGAACGTGGTGTTCGGCGGGGCGATCGTCGGCGCGTACGCGAGCTACCGCTTCCTCGCGGCCCGCACCGACGAGGAGCGGGCCCATTACGACTGGATGGGCTACGTCGGGAACTTCATCGCGATGTCGGCGCTCATCGTGCTGCCGTTCGCCGGCTACTGGCTGGGACGCGAGATCTACCAGTACGACCAGTCGATGGGGATCACCATGATGGGCGGGTTCATGAGCTGGCTGTGGGTGATCCAGGCGTTCCTGATCGCCGTGCTGTTCCTCACGGGGAACTACTATCTGTGGATCGGCATGGGCCGCATTCCCGGCGCAGAGCGGTTCCGGCCTTACACTAAGTACCTGCTGATCGTACTGGTGCTCGGCGCCATCGTGTGGGGCACGCCCCACACCATGATCGCGGACTCGAAGGAACTCGCCGCGATGGGCGGCTCGCACCACCCGTTCTTGGGCGCCCTCGGCGTGATGAGCGCCAAGAATACCGCGGTGAACCTGATGATCCTCACCACGTTCTTGTCGTTCCTCCTGTACCGCCGCGCCAACACACGCCCGGTGGTGCCGTGGGCGCGCCCCGGGACCGTCATTCAGGGGGCGATGTTCGCCGTCGCGGCGGGGGTCGTGCTGTTCTACGGCATCCGGGGCTACTTCGTCGAAGCGATCGTGCGGATCGGGTTCAGCGTCTATCAGGTCCTGGCGGTGCTCTCGTGCATCGTCTTCGTCACGGTGATCGACATCCTCATGGCGCGCGGCGCGCAATCGCTGGGCGCGATCCGGTGGGGGAAAATGCCGCCCCGGTCCCAGTACGCGTTGTTCATCCTGGCCGTCACATTCACCTGGCTGATGGGCCTGATGGGGTTCGCGCGCTCCGGGATCCGTCAGTACTGGCACGTGTGGCAGGTCATGCAAGACACGAGCAAGTACGCCGCCACCCCCGCGCTCGGCTACGCCTCGAAGATGATCAGCCTGTGCGTGCTGATCTTCCTCTCGCTCGTCGCGTTCGTGTTCTGGCTCGGCGGGCTCGCCGAGAAGTCCACCTTCGTCGCGACGGGCGAAGGTGAGAAGGGGGCCCGGCATGTGGGCCACTAACGCGAAGATCGTCGGGATCGTCCTCGGGACGCTGGCGCTCTATACCCTCATCGCCAACAAAATCCCGCAGGTGCAGTCCGAGGTGCCGCAGGCGCTCACCCTCGGCGCCAACGTCACGCCGGAGCAGCTCGTCGCCGCAGGGGAGAAGGTCTACACCGGGATCGGCGGCTGCACCACCTGCCACGGGCTCGGGGAGCGCGCGCCGAACCTGCTCACCGATGAGAAGGGCCAGGGACCGATCGGGGCCCGCTGCGGCAAGCGGGAGGCCGGAAAGACCTGCAAGCAGTACTTGTACGAGTCGCTCGACAACCCGACGGCGTACGTCGTCTCCGGCTACCAGCCGATTATGCCCGTGATGACGAAGCAGCTCTCGCCCGAGCAGATCTGGGCTGTGATCGCCTACCTCGAGTCGCAGGGTGGCAACGTCGACGTGACCGCGTCCGATATTCCTG
>DASWDP010000015.1:0-9053 GCA_036395195.1 Gemmatimonadales bacterium
GCGGCCTCGTCGCCGTGCATCATGGCGCTCATGCGCTCGGCGAGCGCGAGGGCCTGCGGCACGGGCGTGTCCTTCAGGAGCTGGGTCATCATCGACGCCGCGGCCTGGCTGATCGAGCACCCCCGCCCGATGAAGCGCGCCTCCTTGATCACGTCCCCGTCCACGCGCAGCTGCAGGTCGATCTCGTCGCCGCACAGCGGGTTGTTGAGCGAGACGGAGTGCGTCGCGCCCTCGAGCGTCCCCTTGTTGCGGGGCCGCCGGTAGTGGTCGAGGATCAGCTCCTGGTAGAGAGCGCTGAGCTTGGGCTCAGGCGGGGACGTATCCAAACAGGGCTCCCGCCTTGACGAGCGATTCCGCCAGGGCGTCCACGTCGTCGAGTCCGTTGTACAGGTAGAACGAGGCGCGCGCCGTGGCGGCGATGTTGAGGCGGCGCATGAGCGGCTGGGTGCAGTGGTGCCCCGCGCGGACGCAGATGCCGTCCTGGTCGAGGATGGTGGCGATGTCGTGCGGGTGGATGTCCCCATAGGTGAACGACACCACGCCCGCCCGGTGGCCGCCGGGGGGAGGGCCGTACACCGTGACACCCTCGATCCGTGTCAGCTTCTCGATCGCGGCGGCGGCGAGCGCCTGCTCGTGCTCGGCGATGCGCTCGGGCCCGATGCGCGCCAGGTAGTCGATCGCGGCGGCGAGCCCGACCGCACCCTCCACGTTCGGCGTCCCCGCCTCGAACTTGTGGGGGATCTTGTTGTAGGTGGAATGGTCGTCCCACACGCGCGAGATCATCTCGCCGCCGCCGTGGTAGGGCGGCATCGCCTCGAGCAGCGCCGGCTTGGCCACCAGGGCGCCCGAGCCCATCGGCCCGAGCATCTTGTGGCCCGACAGCGCGTAGAAGTCGCAGTCGAGCGCCTGCACGTCGACCTTCAGGTGCGGCGTGGACTGGGCGCCGTCCACCACGACGACCGCTCCGACCGCGTGCGCGAGCTTCGCGAGCGCCGCCGCCGGGTTCACCGTGCCGAGGGCGTTCGAGACGTAGGGGAAGGCGACGATCTTCGGCCGCCGTTCGAGCGCCCGGCCGAAGTCCGACAGATCGATGCGCCCGTCCTCGGTGATCTCGACCATCCGCAGCGTGGCGCCCTTCTCCTGACAGAGGATCTGCCACGGCACCAGGTTCGAATGGTGATCCATCGCCGTCACGACCACGGTGTCGCCGGCGCCCACCGTCGCGCGCCCGTAGGCGCCCGCTACGAGGTTGAGCGCCTCGGTCGTGCCCCGGGTGAACACCACGCCCTCGGGCGCCCAGGCGTTCACGAACCCGGCGACCTTCACGCGGGCCGCCTCGTACGCCTCGGTGGCGCGGATCGCGAGGCCGTACGCCCCGCGATGCACGTTGGCATTGGTGGTGCGGTAGTAGTCGGCGATCGCGTCGAGCACGGCCTCGGGCTTCTGCGTCGTGGCCGCGTTGTCCAGGTACACCAGCCGGTGACCGTTCTCCCGCCGCTCGAGCAGCGGGAAGTCGGCGCGGAGGCGGGCGGCGTCGAGCATCACGCGGCCCGGCGCCGCTCGGCGCCCCCACCCCGGGCGAGCCAGGTGCGCACCAGGTAGTCGAGCAGCGAACGGACCTCCGCCGCCCGCATGCGGCCCAGGATCTCGGCGCCGAACCCGTAGGTGAGGAGGCCGCGCGCGGTTTCCGGAGACAGGCCGCGGCTGCGGAGGTAGTAGAGCTGGTTCTCGTCGATCGGGCCGACGGTCGAGCCGTGCGTGCACTTCACGTCGTCGGCGTAGATCTCGAGCTGGGGCTGGCTGTCGGCCCGCGCCTCCGTCGAGAGCAGCAGGTTGTTGTTCGTCTGCTTCGAGTCGGTGCGCTGCGCGCCCGGCCGCACGACGATGCGCCCGTTGAACACGCCGTGGGCCTGGTCGTCCAGCACGCCGTTGAAATACTCGTGGCTCTCGCAGTGCGGCTGCGCGTGGTCGATCACCGTATGGTGATCCCCGTGCTGGCGCCCTCCGAGCAGGTACAGGCCGTTCAGGGTGAGCTGCCCGCCGATCCCGGCGAGGACGGTGTGGACGTCGTGCCGGGCGAGCGCGCCGCCGAGCGTCACGGGGTGGAGCGCAAGCACGCTGTCGCGCTCCTGGTGCGCGTGGGTCGTGGCGACGTGGTACGCGTCGCGGCTCTCGCGCTGCAGCCGGAAGTACTCCGCGTGCGCGCCCTCCTCCACCACCAGCTCCGTCACCGCGTTGGTCCAATACACGCCGTCCGCAAGGCTGACGTAGCTCTCCACCACGGTCGCGCTGGCGCCGGCGCCCACGACCACGAGGTTCCGGGGGTGGGAAACGACCGGCGTGGCGCCGGATCCCGGGGGGGGAGCCGCGAGGAACACGAGGTGCAGCGGCTCGTCCAGCACGACGCCGGCGGGGACGTGGACGAACGCCCCGTCATCGAGGAACGCCGTGTTCAGCGCGGTGAACCCGTTGCGCGCGTCGCCGGCATAGCGACCCAGGTGCCGGCGCACCAGGTCCGGCTCGCGCCGGCACCCGTCCGCCAAGCTCGCCGCGCGCACGCCGCCGGGCAGCCCGTCCGTCGCCGACAGCGCGGGCACGTGCCGACCGTTCACGAACACCACCCGCCGGCGAGTGGCGCCTCGCGGCACGAACCGATCGATGTCGCGGGACGCCGGCGCGGCGGAGGGGGGCCCGGGGGGCCCGCCCGGCCGTACGAGGGCGAACCGCGTCTCGGCGATCGGGGCGACGCTCGTGAAGCGCCACTCCTCCTGCTTCATCGTCGGGAAGCCGAGCTCGGCGAACCGCGCCATCGCGCCCTCGCGGATCTGCGCGAGCCACGCCGGGGCGCCCGCCGCCCCGTTTCCGGCGAACGCCTCGAAGTCCGCGAGGTACCGCTCCTTCACGTCCGTCATGCCACCGCCGCCGGTTCGCGGAGCCAGTCGTAGCCCTTCTCCTCCAGCTCGAGCGCCAGCTCTTTGCCGCCCGACTTCACGATCCGCCCGGCGGACAGCACGTGCACGACGTCCGGCTGGATGTGCGTGAGGATCCGGTAGTAGTGCGTCACCAGCACCGTGGCGTTGTCGGGGCGGCGCAGCTTGTCCACCGTGTGCGCCACGGTCTTGAGCGCGTCGATGTCGAGCCCGGAGTCGGTCTCGTCGAGGATCGCGAGCTTCGGCTCGAGCACGGCGAGCTGCAGGATCTCGTTGCGCTTCTTCTCGCCTCCCGAGAAGCCCTCGTTCACCGGCCGGCTCAGATAGCTGTCGTCCCACCCGATCGCCTGGAGCTTCTCTTCGAGCGCATCCATGAACTCCACGGGCCCGAGCTCCTCCTGGCCGCGGTGCTTGCGGATCGCGTTCACCGCGGCGCGCAGGAAGTAGGCGTTGGTGATGCCCCGGATCGCGACCGGATACTGGAACGCGAGGAAGACGCCGTCCCGGGCCCGCTCCTCGGGGCTCATGGCGAGCAGGTCCTTGCCCTCGTAGAGCACCCGGCCCGCGGTGACCGTGTAGGCGGGGTGGCCCGCGAGCACCTGGGCGAGCGTGCTCTTGCCAGACCCGTTCGGTCCCATGATCGCGTGTACCTCGCCGGCGCGGACCGTCAGGTCGATCCCCTTGAGGACTTCCCGGCCTTCGACGGTCGCGTGCAGGTCCTTGATCTCCAGCATCAACCGACACTCCCTTCGAGACTGATGCCGAGCAGCCGCTGTGCCTCGACGGCGAACTCCATCGGCAGCTCCTTGAAGACTTCCTTGCAGAAGCCGTTGACGATCATCGACACCGCGTCCTCGGCGGACAGGCCGCGCTGCTTCGCGTAGAAGATCTGGTCCTCGCCGATCTTCGACGTGGATGCTTCGTGCTCCATGATCGCGGTGCTGTTGCGCACGTCGATGTACGGGAACGTGTGCGCGCCGCAGCGGTCGCCGATCAGCATCGAGTCGCACTGCGAATAATTGCGCGCGTGCTCCGCGCCCTTCAGGATCTTTACGAGGCCGCGGTAGGTATTCTGGCCGCGACCCGCCGAGATGCCCTTCGAGACGATCGTCGAGCGGGTGTTCTTCCCCATGTGGATCATCTTCGTGCCCGTGTCCGCCTGCTGGCGGTGGTTGGTCACGGCCACGGAGTAGAACTCGCCGATCGAGTTATCCCCCTGGAGGATGCAGCCGGGGTACTTCCAGGTGATCGCCGAGCCCGTCTCCACCTGGGTCCAGGAGATCTTCGAGTTCCGGCCACGGCACGCACCGCGCTTCGTGACGAAGTTGTAGATCCCGCCGCGGCCCTCCTCGTCGCCCGGATACCAGTTCTGGATCGTCGAGTACTTGATGATCGCCTCGTCGAGCGCGACCAGCTCCACGACGGCCGCGTGCAGCTGGCTCTCGTCGCGGATCGGCGCCGAGCAGCCCTCCAGGTAGCTCACGTAGCTCCCCTCTTCGGCCACGATGAGCGTCCGCTCGAACTGCCCCGTCGCCGAGGCGTTGATCCGGAAGTACGTGGACAACTCCAGGGGGCAGCGTACGCCCTTCGGGATGTAGGCGAACGAGCCGTCGGTGAACACCGCCGAGTTCAGCGCCGCGAAGAAGTTGTCGTTGTACGGCACGACCGAGCCCAGGTACCGCCGCACGAGCTCCGGGTGCTCGCGGATCGCCTCGGAGATCGCGCAGAAGATGATCCCGTGCTTCGCGAGCTCCTCGCGGAACGTGGTGGCCACGGAGACCGAGTCGAAGACCGCGTCCACCGCGACACCGGTGAGACGCTTCCGCTCCTCGATCGGAATCCCGAGCTTCTCGAACGTCTCGAGCAGCTTGGGATCGACCTGCTCGAGGCTCTCGAGCTTGGGCTTCGCCTTGGGCGCCGCGTAGTAGCTGATCGCCTGGTAGTCGATCGGCCCGTACGTCACGTTCGGCCAGTGGGGCTCGGGCATCTTGAGCCAGTTGCGGTACGCCCGGAGCCGCCACTCGAGCATCCACTCCGGCTCTCCCTTCTTCGCCGAGATGAGGCGGATGACGTCCTCGCTCAAGCCCGGCGGCACGACATCGGCCTCGATGTCGGTGACGAACCCGTACTTGTACGGCTGCAGGACCTGAGCTTCGATGCCGGTGCTCATACGGACTCCCGTGGCCCCCCCGCCCCCCCTGGCTGCGGGCCGAAGGTGATGGTGTACTCGCACGCGTTGCAGCCGCTGGTGATGTGAGTGCGCCGCTCGACCGCCGCCCCGAGGACGTCCCGGAGAAACCGCTGCTCCGCCGCACACACTTCCGGAAAACGCTCGGCCACCGCGCGGATCGCGCAGTTGTGCTCGGCAAGCCGGAACGTGCCGGCCGCTTCCTGCCACTCCGCCATGTACCCCTGCTCGTTCATCAACCGGGCGACCAGGTCGACGCGTTCCGACTGGTCCGCCCCATCGAACTCGGCCAGCACCTTGCGCGTCAGCTCCCGATAGTGATCCTCGAACACCTCGACCGCCGCGGCGCGCCCGCTCTTCTCGGCCACCCACGCGAGCAGCTGCGTCAGCGTCTCCTCGTAGGCGCGCGGGAACAGCGCCTCGCCCGCCTCGCTCAGCCGGAACGCGAACGTGGGCGCGCCGACGCCGCGCTGCTCCCGGCCGTACTCGATCAACGCCGCGGCCTCGAGCTCTTTGAGGTGGTGCCGAATCGCGTTGCGAGACACCCCGAGCTTGTCCGCGAGCTCTCTGGCGGTGAGCGGCTGCGCCCGCTTGAGCTCGAGCAGGACGTCGCCCCGAAGTCCTTTGTGCGCCGCGAGTTGGGAGTGAGCGTGCGTCATGACGAGCCGAATCCTAAGTCTTGTACTCGGGATTGTCAACTAAACGAAAGGAGATTTGGGCGAATTCGGAACTGGCCGCGGGGCTAGGGGTTAGGGGCTCGGGGATCGGGCTTCACACCCGACCCCCGAGCCCCTCGCCCCGAGCCCCTCAATAGATGTCCCGATTGATCCCCCGCACCAGCCGCTCATAGTCCTCCGGCGTGTTGAGGTCGTCGATCACCGCCGGGTCATCGACGGCGACCACCACGAGCTCGGGTTCGTGAGCGGAGAGGACGGCACGGGCGCCGTGGCGGCTCGCCGCCTCGCTGGTCTCGAGCTCCTCGAACAAGGCGCGGCCCCAGATCACAGGGTGGCCCCGCCGGTCCGCGAAGGCCGGAACGACGGCGGGGGCCCCGCTGCGGCGGTAAGCCTCGAGCAGGCGCTCGATGGTGGTGATGCGCACATGCGGGAGATCCACCGGCCAGGCGACGAGCCCGGAGGGGCGGAGCGGCTTCAGGGTCGCGAGCGCCGTGCGGAGCGAGCCGATGGGGCCGCTCGCGACATCGGGGTTCTCGAGGACGAGGCAGTCGTGCGCCGCGACCACCGGCCGGATGCGGGGGGCGTCAATCCCCAGCACCACCACCCGTGGCTTCAAATCAAGGGCTTCCAGGGCTTCTAGGACGCGGACGACGAAGGGTTGGCCGCGGAAGTCGAGCAGCGCCTTGGGGGTGCCCATGCGCTCGGAGCGTCCGGCCGCGAGTACGACGCCGGCAAGGGACATGGCCTACGATACCGCGAGTTGCGGGCGGGCGGCAAACCCCCAAATTGGCGGCCCATATGGCCGTCCGACGCATTCGCCAGCTCGGCGATCCCAGCCTCCGGACCCGCTGCGAGCGGGTCCACAACCCGAAGTCGGCTGCGACGCGGCTGGTCGCGGACGACCTCCGGGACACGCTGCGCGTCGCGAAGGCGAAGTACAAGATGGGGCGGGCGCTCGCCGCCCCCCAGATCGGCGCGCCGGTGCGGATCGTGTTCGTCCAGATCGACAAGCAGCGCTGGACCATGATCAACCCGGAAATCACCGATGTCGGACCGGACGACTTTCTGGTGTGGGACGATTGCTTCTCGTTCCCGAGCCTGCTCGTGCGGGTGACGCGCGCCTACCATGTGACGGTGAGCTACACCGACCCCAAGGGGAAGCAGCGGACGCTGCAGCTCGAGGGACCGATGGCGGAGCTGTTGCAGCACGAGATCGACCACCTGGACGGGATCCTCGCCTTGGACCGGGCGAGCGGGGTCGATCCCTTCGCGTTCCGATCGGAGTGGGAGAAGTTGCACGAGGCGACGGAACGGTACGGCCAGCCGCGGCCCCGTGACTTGTAACGGGGGGGCGCCCCCCGGTTTAGATTGACGGTGACAGGGGTGCCCGCCCCGGTATGGTGGGGGGGGCTGAGATCACACCCTTTGAACCTGATCCGGTTCGCACCGGCGAAGGGAGTCCCGCATGACCTGCCACACCCAGATGCATTTCGCCCGTCAGGGCACCGTCACCCCCCAGATGCAGCGTGTCGCGGAGCGGGAGGCGCTTTCTCCGGAGCTCGTGCGCGACGAGGTCGCCCGCGGGCGGCTGATCATCCCCGCGAACGTGAACCACCTCGCCAAGCGGCTCGACCCGATGGCGATCGGGAAGGTGGCGTGCGTCAAGATCAACGCCAACATCGGCAACTCGGCGGTCGAGTCGAACATCGACCAGGAGCTGGAGAAGCTCCACAACGCGGTGCACTACGGCGCCGACACGGTCATGGACCTCTCGACCGGCGGCGACATCGACGCGATCCGCCGCGCGATCCTCGAGGCCTCGCCCGTGCCCATCGGCACGGTGCCGATCTATCAGGCCGTGACCGAGGTGAAACGGGTCGAGGATCTCACGGAAGACGACCTGCTCGACATGGTGGAGCACCAGGCGCAGCAGGGCGTGGACTACGTGACGGTGCACTGCGGCATCCTGCGCGAGTACGTGGGGCTCGCCCTCGGCCGGGTGACGGGGATCGTGTCGCGCGGCGGGTCGCTGCACGCCTACTGGATGATGCATCACGACAAGCAGAACCCGTTCTACACCCGGTTCGACCGCATCCTCGACATCGCGCGCAAGTACGACGTGACCCTGTCGCTGGGCGACGCGCTGCGGCCCGGCTCGGTCGCGGACGCGAACGACCGCGCGCAGTTCGCCGAGCTCGAGACGCTTGGCGAGCTGACGACGCGCGCCTGGGCCAAGGACGTGCAGGTGATGATCGAGGGGCCGGGGCACATCCCGCTGCACTTGATCGAGATCAACGTCCGGAAGGAAAAGGAGATCTGCCACGAGGCGCCGTTCTACACCCTCGGGCCCCTGGTCACCGACATCGCCCCGGGCTACGACCACATCACCTCGGCGATCGGCGCGGCGATGATCGGCTGGTACGGCGCCGACATGCTGTGCTACGTGACGCGCAAGGAGCACCTCGGCCTCCCCAACGCCGAGGAGGTGCGCGAGGGCGTGATCGCTTACAAGATCGCGGCGCACGCCGCCGACATCGCGCGCGGCCGGGCGGGCGCCCGTGACCGCGACGACGCGCTGTCGCGCGCGCGCTATGCCTTCGACTGGAACGAGCAGTTCCGTCTGTCGCTCGACCCGGCGCGCGCGCGCGAGCTGCACGACGAGTCGCTTCCCGCCGAGTACTTCAAGTCGGCCGAGTTCTGCGCCATGTGCGGGCCGAAGTTCTGCTCGATGCACATCACGCGGGAGATCGAGCGGAAGCTCGGAGAGCGGGAGGCGGTGCCGGCGGACTGACGCTGACGCGAAGTCTTCCGCCAGACGTGCGGGCTAGCGTGTCACGCGTCGGCCTCTGTTTTGTTTGTGACAAGAGCACAACAGGAGCGGGGTTCTTAGCTCCGTGCCCAACGTCGTTCCTTCCCGGTGGTTAGCCTGGAAGCGAACTACGTTCCCCCACTCTACCGAAGCCCGCTAGGGCCCAGCTCGCTGCACTCTGAACAGGCTCGTCAAGCAGCCCCTCCAGCGGCGGACCAGGTCAATTGGAGGCTCACCACGTAAGGGGCACCACGCTGGCTCCGCATTGGAGCGCCGGAAACGAGGTATGTGTTCTTCGCAAGCGGTCTGAGGCGCAGGTCTGCATACCCGACGAAGAAACGACCGTTGAATGCCGCCTGTCCCAAGTGACTTGAGGCATCGACAGACTGGTGCGGGAAGATTGTCCCACCACTGGTGGATGTCGGTGTGGACCATGTAACCCTGTACTT
>DASWDP010000016.1:0-4869 GCA_036395195.1 Gemmatimonadales bacterium
AGATCTCCCGTATCTCGACCCCTCGCTTCGCGAGCTCCGCGACGTACTCCCCGAACGGCACTGCCTCGTCCGGCGTGCGGACGCCCTTGACGCCGATGCGCCCGTCCGCCTGCATGCGGCCGGTGATGGCCAGCGAGTAGCCGGTGGTCCGCATCATCGCGCTGATCCCGTGCGCCTCGTCGTAGTAGTCGAGCAGCTGCCACGCAGCGCGCCGCCCGTCGCGCCCACGCGCTTCGACCCGCAGCGCCACGAGGTCGCGTCCCTCGGGCTTGTTGAGCTTGGGCGACACGATCGCGATGAAGGCGTCGCGCGGGACGATCTCCTTCCCCTTCACCTTCACCGGCGCGAGGTCGAGGAGCCCGAGCTCGCGGATCGGCCGCATGACGGCCACGTGCCCCGGGTAGCGGAGCGTCTTGTACTCCATCGTGCGGACCTTCCCCTCGTAGGCCCACGGCAGCGTCGAGATGCCGCCGCCGGTGTGGAACGCCTCGAGCTCGCCCACCGGCGGCGGGAAGGCGACGGACTCGAGCTCCGAGAGCGCGTCCACGCGCGCGGGCTTGCCCCCGCGCAGCACCCACGACGGCGTCGTGTAGTAGTCGAGCGCGCCCTCGAGCGAGTATACGATCTGATAGTTGAGCGGCGGTTCGGGGTGCTGCGGCAGCCCGCCGACGTAGATCTTCACCGAGTCCGCGTCGCCGACCCGCCGGATCCCCTCGGCCGCGAGGATGTTCACCATCCCGGGCGCCAGGCCGCAGTCGGGGATCACCGAGACCTCCCGTCGCCGCGCGTCCTCGTCGAGCTTGCGCTGCTGGAACACGATCTCGGTGTTGCCGCCCAGATCGGCGCAGGGCACGCCGGCGTCCACGGCGGCGCGGGACACCTCGAGGTTGAAGTAGTAGGGGGCGGCGTTCATGACCGCCTCGTGGCCGCCGATCGCGTCGCGCAACGCGGCGCCGTCCTGCACGTCCAGCTTGAGCAGCACGAGGCGCTTGCCGACGTGCGGCTTCAGGAAGGCGGGGATGCGGTCGGGCTTCAAGTCGGCGATCGTGACCCGCTCCACCCCGGGCTGCTGCAACAAGTCGTACGCGCAGGCGGACCCTTGCAGGCCCGCCCCCAAGACCAGCATGCGCATCGCGCAAGAACCTCCGAAGAAAACCGGCGGGAAACGAGCGGCGGAAAGCTAGCGGGGCCCGCGATCTCCCGGTACCCCGGCTCGCCCCGTGGGTGAGGTCGGAGGGGTCCCGCGGAGCGACTGCGTCGTTTTGTCGTGAAGCGGGACCCCTCCGGCCGAACCCGCGCACGGCGCCGGCCGAGCCGCCCGGTTAGATTCGCGCCCGATGACCCAGGCCGACCTCACCCGCCAGCGCCTCGTGCGCGCGGCGCTCGAGCTGTTCACCGCGCAGGGCTATCACGACACCACCACGCCCCAGATCTCGAAGAAAGCGGGCGTGGCGGAAGGCACGATCTACCGCCACTTCGACGGCAAGCAGCACCTGCTGAACGAGCTGTACCGCGCCGGGGCGCGCTGGGCGGCGAAGCTCGTGAAGGAAGCGGACGGCCTGAAGGTGGGACCGCGCGAGAAGCTCGCCGAGCTGGCGCGCGGCCTCGTCGCGGGCGCGGCGCACGAGCCGGCCGTCGCCCGGCTGTTCTTCATCCAGCGGCACGGAGAGCTACTCGACGAGGAGAGCCGCAAGACGGCGCGCGATTTCCGGTTGGGCCTGGAGAGTCTCGTGGCCCAGGGCAAGGCGGACGGCTCGGTGAAGGCCGGCGCAGCGGAGGTCTGGGCCGCAGTGTGGCTGAGCGTGATCACGCTCGTGATCGACCGGGTGTCGAGCCGCGAGTGGCCCGAGACGCACGCCGGGGTGCCGCTGGCGCTGGACGCGGCGTGGGACGCGATCGCGGCGGCGAGCGGGCGCTGATGCCGCCGGGGTCTCGCGGAGCGACTGCGTATTTTTGTCGCGGAGCGAGACCCCGGCGGCGTCAGCCCCGGCGTAGCTCGAACAGCTCGATCTCCGGCGGCACGAACACGCGGATCGGCACGCCTACGACGCCGATGCCCCGGCTCACGTACAACTGGCTGTTCCCGCGCTGGAAATGGCCCATCACGTACTTGGTGATCAGGCGTCCCGCCGACCACCCCAGGACGGGGAGGTAGAACTGGCCGCCGTGGATGTGTCCCGCGAGGGTGAGCGGGATGCCCCGCGGCGCCGCCGCGTCCCACGCGCCGGGGCGGTGCGCGAGGAGGATCTTGAACGCCTCCGGGGGCGCCGCGCGTAGCGCGGCGTCGACGTCGGCGGGCTGGGGGTCGTCCGCCTTCCAGTTCCGCGGATCGTCGATGCCGAGCAGCGCGAGCGCCGCGCCCCCGCGCTCGATCACGTGGCAGCCGTTCCGCACGAACACCTGCCCGGCGTCGCGGCATCCCCGGACCACCTCGCCCTCGCCCGTATAGTAGTCGTGATTGCCGAGTACCGTCACGACGCCGAGCGGGGCGCGTAGCTCCCGAAAGGCGCGCACGTACGGCGGGATGTACGACTGGGAGATGTCGATCATATCCCCCGTCTGCAGGATCAACTCGGGGCGGAGCGCGTTCGCAAGGGCCACGACCTCTTGCATCTTGTCGGCTTCGAGGTGGATGCCCGCGTGCAGGTCGGAGAGGTGGAGCACGCGCAGCCCGTCGAGGCCGGGCGGAAGGTCGGGGAAGCGCAACGTGCGCCGCGTGACCTCCGGGAGACGATAGGCGCTCCAGATGCCGTAGCCGGAGACGGCCGCGCCGGCGGCCGCGTAGGTGTAGGTCGCGCGCGCCAGGAACTGGCGACGGGTCAGTTGGACCGTCGGAACGTCGGAAAATTCAAAGCTGACCAGCCGGTCGGTCCTTCCAACCTTCCAGCGTTCCAGCCGTCCTACCAGCCAGAGGATCCCCTTCAGCGCCAAGTACGCCGCCACCATCCCGCAGAACACCCACCCCAACAGCTGCCACGCGATGAACGGGCCGGTGAACGGCACCCAGCTCACGCCCCACACCGTGTCGAAGAGCACGCGATGCGCCACGGCGAGCCACGGCAGGTTGAAGACGACGAACACGGCGGCGAGGCCGGCGCGCACGCGGCGCGCCTGGCGCGGGCGCGTCGGGTCGGGGAGGCGCTCGCGCAGGTACAGATAGATCAGCGCCTGCGGCGCCATGAAGAGAAGCAGATAGATTAGGCGCGTGGCCACTCGCTCACTCGTCCTCGCCGGTCTGCTGGTGGCGCCCGTGGTGCCGCTCGCCGCCCAGCAGCTCACCGCCGCGGAGCGCGTCGAGGCGGTGGCCATCGTGTGGGCGGAGGCCCGCTACAATTTCGCCTACTGGGAGCGCGTCCGGGCCGACTGGGACTCCGCCCTGGCGGCCAACCTGCGGCTCGCGGCCCAGCCCCAGCCCGATCTCCTCTTCTATCGCCGGCTGCGCCGGCTGCTCGCGGTGCTGGGCGACGGCCAGGCCGCCGTCGTCCCGCCCCCGAACCTCCGTTCGCGGATCGCGCGGCCGCCGCTCCTCGTGGCGAGCGTCGAGCGCCGGCCGTTCATCCTCGACTACGCCGAGAACGATGAGATGCGCGTCGCGCGCCCCGAGCGCCTCGCGGAGATCCTCGCGATCCAGGGCATCGCCGCCGAAGCGTGGATCCGTGACTCGGTGCTGCCGGAGATCGCCGCCGCCACACCGGCCGATCGCTGGCAGCGCGCGGTAGCGTGGATGCTCCAGGGGGAGAAGGGCACCACGCTGCATCTCCTGCTGCGCCTCCCGGGCGGCGATCAGCGCGGCATCAGCGTGACCCGCAGCGTGTCGCTCAACGACCGCTGGCCGCTCGACCCACCCCCTTTCGCGGTCGACACGCTCCCGGGCGGCGTGGTGGTGGCGCACCTCAACTCGTTCGCGGACGAGGACGTCGTGCGACGGTTCGACCGCGCCTTTCCGGACTTCTCCGGCGTCCAGGGGGTGGTGGTGGATCTGCGCCGCGCGGCGGGTGGCGCCACCCCGCTCGGCTACCGGATTCTCGCGCGACTCGCGGCGCGGGCATTCCCGGCCACGCGCTGGAAAACCCCCGAGTACCGCGCCGTGTTCCGGGCGTGGAACGAGCCCGACTCCGCCATGACCTGGTACGCGCCGCCGCCCGACACCGTTCGGCCGCGCGCCGATCAGCCGCCCTACGGTGGCCCGATCGTGGTGCTGGCGTCGAGCGCCACGGCGGGCGCGGCGGAGGATTTCCTCGCGGCGTTTCGCGCCATGGGACGCGGCGCGATCATCGGCGAGCCGTCGTCCGGGAGCCCGGGGGACGCGGCGGCCTTCGCGCTCCCGAAGAGCTGGACGGTGCAGTTCGCCGTGACGCATCACGTGGCTCCGGACGGCGCCGAGTTCGCGGGCGCGGGAGTGAAACCGGACGTCGCCGTCGCGGCCACCGTGAGCGACGTGCTGGCAGGGACGGATCCGGCGCTGGAGCGGGCGCGGGAGTACTTGAAGGCCGGTAGAGGGCGGTAAAGGGCTACCGCCCCAGACTCTCCTTCAGGAACCGCACCACGTCCCGCCACGCGCTGTCCGCCACCTCCGGCTTCTCGCGGGTGCGCAGGAAGCCGTGTCCCACGCCCGGGTAGATCGTGTAGCGGTAATCCTTGTGGTAGGTCCGGATCACGGCCGCCAGATCGGGGAGGCCGCTGTTGATGCGGGCATCGTTCTCGGCGTAGACACCCAGCCCGCGGGCCCGCAGCCGCGCGATCGCCAGCGCATCCGGCCCCGGCCCGTAGCAGACCACGAACGCGCGCAGCGACGGGTTGTTCGTCGCGTAGCGGAAGCTCTGGCCTCCCCCCCAACAGAACCCGATCACGCCCACCCGCTCGGGCCGC
>DASWDP010000017.1:0-2780 GCA_036395195.1 Gemmatimonadales bacterium
CGACCGGAGTACCGGTGGATGATGGGCCGCCGGACGCTGCTGCAGTGGCTCGTCGATCAGCTGCTGCGGCTGTTCGACTGGCTCGGGCGGCTCCAGGAGGGCCATCCGGCGGCGTTCCAGCTGCTGCTGGTGGGGCTGACCGCGGCGCTGATCGCGCTGCTGGTGCACATGGGCTACGTCGTGTGGCGCATCACGCGGCCGACGACGCGCGCGCCGGAGGCGGCGGGCGCCGGGGCGGCGCCGCGACTCGACGACGCGCGCAGGCACCGCCAGCGCGCGGAGCAGCTCGCCCGCGCGGGCCGCTACGCCGAGGCGCTGGCGCACCGCTTCGTCGCCGTGGTGCTCGAGCTCGACCGCCGCGAGGCGGTGAAGTTCCATCCCTCCAAGACCCCAGCGGAGTACGTGGGCGAGGCGCGGCTCGATGCGTCGGGCCGGGCGTCGCTCGCCGACCTGGTCGCCCGGCTGTACCGCCATCTGTTCGGCGCCGTGCCGTGCGACGAAGGCGCCTACCGCGAGTTCGCGGCGGAAGCGGACCTGGTCTTCGAGCATGTCGCGGCGGCTTGAGCTCGGGCTGCTGCTGCTGCTCGCCCTGGCGGTGGGGTTCGCGACCTGGGCGGGCCGCCGGCGCGCCGGTCCGATTCCGGACTTCGATTCCCGCACGTCGTCCTTCTTGAGCGGGCCGCAGGGCAGCCGGGCGCTGTACGACGTGCTCGCGCGGCTGCGTGTTCCGGTGGTGCGGCGCCGCACGCCTCTGTTCGATCTCGACCGGGACACGCACCATCGGCCGGCGGTTCTCGCGGTGCTCGACCCGCCGCTCGACCTCGAAGCCGCGGAGCTCGCGCAGGTCGTGCGCTTCGTGCGCGCCGGCGGCGCCGTCGTCGCGGTGGGGTCGGGGGGCGGGATCACGCGCTGCGTCGGCTGGGTCACCGCCAATGCGGCACGCCTGCTGCGTGTGGACAGCTTCCCGGTGCAGCCGCCAGCGCCCGGACTCGACCTGCCGCCCGTCAGCGACTACCTGCGGCCGCCGGGCATCGCCGGTGAGCGTGACGCCGGGCGACGGCTCCGCGGCGGCGAGATCGAAGCGGACGAGTGCGAGACACTGGCCGCGGTGGCGCAGGATACGCTGCTGCGGCTCCGCAATGGGCGGCCCGCGGCGCTGCGGCTGCGCTATCGGGGCGGCGGCAGCGTCACGCTCGTCGCCGACGCCGGCTACTTCCGCAACCGAACCTGGCGCGAGACCGACGTCCCCGAATTCGTGGCGCCGCTGCTCGTGCCGCCGCCTGCCCGCCGGGGACCCGTGGTGTGGGACGAGTACCATCAGGGCTTCGGCGAGGAGGGCTCGGTCACGCGGACGCTGGCGGCGTGGCTCGCGGACACGCCCGTCGGATGGGCGTTGCTGCAGCTCGCCGCCGTGGTGATGGTGGGCCTGGCCGTGGCGGCGGTCCGGTTCGGCCCGGCGCGGCCGGTCATCGAGCGGCGCCGCCGCTCGCCGCTCGAACACCTCGAGGCGCTGGCGGCGGGCCTCGAGGGCGCAGCCGGGGGGGGTGTGGACACGTCGATCGGGCTCACCGTCGCCGGCCTGCGCCGTCGGCTCGGTCGTGCGGGCGTGATGCGGCCCGACGAGCAGCGCTCATGGCTCGCGGCGCTCGAGCTCGCGCTGCCGACCGCCGCGGGGCGCAACGCGGTGCGACGCCTGCAGCGCGTGATCAATCAACCCGGCGGCCCCGAGCGCGCGCTCGCGGCCGCCCAAGCCGTGGAGGATGTGTGGGAGGAGCTACGCCCCCCCCCGCTGCGGACGCGGGGCGCATCGTAGAGGCGTTGCGGCACGTGGTCCTCGGGCAGGAGGCCGCGACGCGCGAGGTGCTCGTGTGCCTCCTCGCCCGTGGCCACGTGCTGCTCGAAGGGGTGCCCGGGACCGCGAAGACGCTGCTGGTGCGCACCCTCGCCCTGGCGCTCGACGTCAAGTTCCAGCGCATCCAGTTCACGCCCGACCTGATGCCTGCGGACATCACGGGCGTCACCCTGCTCACCGGGACGCACGAGTTCACGTTCCGGCCCGGCCCGATCTTCGCCGACCTGGTGCTCGCGGACGAGATCAACCGCGCGCCCGCGAAGACCCAGGCCGCACTGCTCGAGGCGATGCAGGAGCGCACCGTCACGGTGGACGGCGTGGGTCACCCGCTGTCCGCGGTGTTCACCGTGTTCGCCACGCAGAACCCGGTGGAGTTCGAGGGCACGTACCCGCTGCCCGAGGCCGAGCTCGACCGTTTCATGGCGAAGGTGCTCGTGGGCTATCCCGACGCGCCGCACGAGCAGGGGATCCTCACGCGGGCGGCCGCGGGCTTCGAGGCCGACCGGCCGGCCACCTACGGCGTGTCGTCCGTGACCGACGCGGCCGGCCTCGAGCGCCTGCGCCAGGCGGTCGAGGCGGTGCGCGTGGAGCCCGAGATCACCGCGTACATCACCGCGATCATCCGGGGGACGCGCGAGGCGGCGTCGCTCACGCTCGGGGCGAGCCCGCGGGCGGGCGTGGCGCTCCTCAAGGCGGCGCGCGCGACCGCGCTGCTCGAGGAGCGCGACTACGTGGTCCCGGACGACGTGAAGCGGCTCGCGCCCGCGGTGCTGCGGCACCGCGTGAGCGTCGCGCCGGAGCTCGAGCTCGAGGGCGTGACGCCCGACGCGGCGCTCAAGGCGATCCTCGATCGCACCGTGGTGCCGACGGGTGGGGCGGGGGGGGCGGGGGGGGCGTGATCCTCTGCACGCCAAGGGCTCTCTGGCTC
>DASWDP010000018.1:0-7558 GCA_036395195.1 Gemmatimonadales bacterium
GGTACGGCCGCTCTACTGGCAGGTAATGCGACCCTCGATGGTGGCGGGGAAAGGAGCCGCAGCCTGACCGGAGAAGAGGGAGCATGTGCGGACCGTATTGGGGCTCGACGCGGTCGCCGACCAGCCCTGTGGCGTCGCCTCGTTGATGATCACGTCGATGCCGACGCTCGAGCTGTAGTTGTTCAAGCGGGTTTTGTCCACCGTGTACTTCGCGCTGTCATAATAGAAGGCCTCCTCCGCAGTAGCGAGGTTGCGGAGGTCGGACTTCATCTGGCCCACGTACGCCTTGTCCTTCGTGTTGGTGAACTTCGGGATGGCGATGGTCGCCAGCAGTCCGATGATCACCACCACGATCAGGAGTTCGATCAAGGTAAAGCCACGTCGGGACTTCACCAGCGTACCCTCCGGGCGCGAAAGGGCGCCGACCCCGCAATGACACCCGCAGGTCCGGCGCCCCAATAGTGAGCGCCGGGTACTGTTCCTGCAAGACCTGTGCTTAGCCCTTGGCATCCACCCAATTGGTTCCCACACCTATACTTACAACCAGTGGGACCCGCAACGTGGCGGCCCGCTCCATATGGCTTTTTACCAGCTCCGTGGCGACCGGCTGCTCCTCCTCCGGTACCTCAAGTACAAGCTCGTCATGGACTTGCAGAATCATGCGGGCTGCGAGACCGCGGTCCCGCAGCGCGCCGGCGATCCGGACCATGGCGATCTTGATCAGATCCGCCGCCGACCCCTGGAGAGGGGAATTCGTCGCCGTGCGCTCCCCGAACGCCCGGATGTTGAAGTTGCGGTCCTTGAGCTCAGGGATATAGCGCCGTCTTCCGAACAGTGTCTCGACATAGCCTCGCTCCTTGGCCTCCGCGACGGTTCGGTCGAGCCACGCGCGCACGCCGGCGAAGCGCGTGAAGTACTGCTTGATGAATTCCTTGGCTTCGTCCTGCGTGATGCCGAGCTGCCGGGATAAGGCGAACGGGCCCTGGCCGTAGATCGTCGCGAAGTTGATGGTCTTAGCGCGCGCCCGCATCTCGGGCGTGACCCGGTCCTGCGGCACACCGAAGATGATCGCCGCCGTTTGGCGGTGGATGTCCCCGCCGCGCTCGAACGCCTGCACGAACGCCGGGTCGCCGGACAGGTGCGCGAGCAGGCGCAGCTCGATCTGGGAGTAATCGGCCGTGAGGAGCACCGCGCCCGGGGGCGCGACGAACGCGCGCCGGATGGTCTCGCCCCGCGGGGTGCGCACGGGAATGTTCTGGAGGTTCGGGTCCGAGGAGGAGAGCCGCCCGGTGGCGGCACCGGTCTGGTTGAAGCTCGTGTGAATGCGGCCCGTGTGCGGATTGATGAAGCCCGGCAGCGCGTCCACGTAGGTCGACTTGAGCTTGGACAGCTCGCGGTACTCGATGAGGAGCCGGGGCACCTCGTGGCCCATGGCCGCGAGCTGCTCGAGGACATCGTAGTCGGTCGAGGCGCCGGTCTTGGTCTTCTTGAGCACCGGGAGCTGGTGCTTCTCGAACAGCACCTGCCGGAGCTGGGGGGTGGAGTTGATGTTGAACTGCGTGCCCGCCGCCCGGTAGATCGCCTGCTCGAGCTCCGCCAGCTCGCGGGCGAACGCGCGGGAAATCTCCCCCAGGCGGTCGCGGTCGATCAGCACTCCATGCCATTCCATGTCGACGAGCACCGGGATGAGCGGCACCTCGATGGTCGCGAGCAGGCGCACCAGCTCGTGGTCCTCGAGCTCCGGCTGAAACGCGTCGCGCAGCCGCAGCACCATCTCGCTGTCCGCGCCGCAATAGCGGGCCGCCTCCACCACGGCCACGGCGGCGAACGGCCGCTCCTCCCTGCCCCGCCCGACGAGCTCCGCGTAGGTCCGCATGCGGAGCGACAGCCGCTCGCGCGCCAGCTCGTCGATCGCGTGGGAGCGGCGTCCCGGATCGAGCACAAAGCTCGCCAGCATCGAGTCGTACGCGACGCCGCCGAGCTCTACGCCCGCGCGGCGCAGCACCAACCAGTCGTACTTCACGTTGTGCCCGGCCTTCGGCACGGCGGGGTCCGCCAGCAGGTCGTGCAGCGGGGCGAGGGCCGCGCTCCCGAGCGGGGGGAGGTTGCGCGGCGGCACGCCGCCGGCGAGCTCGCCGTCCGGGGCGACGTGCGCGAACGGGAAGTACCACGAGCGGCCCGGCGCGGCCGCGAGCGACATCCCGACGAGCTCCGCGCGCATCGGATCGATCGAGGTCGTCTCGGTGTCGAGGGCGACGAGCGGCGCCCCGCGGCACTCGGCCACCACCGCGGCGAGGGTCTGGGGGTCGTCCACGATCGTCGGCTCGGCCAACGCCGCGACGGTCGTGGCGGCCGGCAGGGAGGCCGCGACGGCGGGCGCCGGCTGGGCCGCCACCTCGAGCGACGCCAACTTCGGAATGAGCGAGCGGAACTCAAGCTCGGTGAACAGCTCGGCGAGCCGCGCGGTGTCCGGCGGCCGGACGCGCAGCGCGGCGAGATCGAGGGCGATGGGCACGTCGCGCCGGATCGTCACCAGCTCGCGCGACAGGCGGGCCAGGTCCGCCTGCTGCTGCACCGCTTCGCGGGCGCGCTTCCCGGCGATCTGGTCCGCGTTGGCGAGGATCGCCTCCAGGTCGCCGAACGTTTTGAGGAGCTCGAGCGCGGTTTTCTCTCCCACCCCCTTCACCCCGGGGACGTTGTCGGAGCTGTCGCCGACCAGCGCCAGGTAGTCGACCACCCGCTCCGGAGAAACGCCGAGGCGCTCGCTCGCGTTGGCCTGGTCGACCCAGTGCTCCTCGACCGCCGCCGGCCCGCCCCGCCCGGGGTTGAGGAGCGCGATGCCGGGTCCGATCAGCTGGTAAAAGTCCTTGTCACCCGACACGATCACGACCTGGAGCCCCTGCGCGGCGGCGGTTGCGAGCGTGCCGATGACGTCGTCCGCCTCGTAGCCTTCGACGCCCACCACCGGCACCCCGAACGCCGCCAGGATCTGCTCGATGCGCTCGACGGAGCGGTCGAAGTCCTGCTGCAGCTCGTCGGTGAGCTTCTCGCGCGTCGCCTTGTACTCGGCGTACGTCCGGTGGCGGAACGACTCCCCCACGTCGTGCACCCACGCGAGGTAGTCGGGCCGGTGCCGCTCGAGCAGGCGCAGGAGGAAGTTCGTGACGCCCCAGGCGGCGGAGGTGTTCTCGCCCCGGCGCGTGGTGAGCGGGCGCGCGATCATCGCGAAGAAGGCGCGGTAGATGAGCGCGTACCCGTCGACCAGGTACAACGTGGGGGCCGGGGCCGGCATGGGCGGAACAATAACAGGACCGGAACGAAAAGCCCCGCCCGGAGGCCGGGCGGGGGAGACGCGGAATGGCGCGGGGACCGCCTACACCCGAACGACGTTCGAGGCGTGCAGCCCTTTGTCGCCGGTCTTCACTTCGAACTCCACGAGCTGCCCTTCGGCGAGCGTCTTGAAGCCGTCCATCTGGATAGCCGAGAAGTGCACGAACACGTCCTCGCCACCTTCCTGTTCAATGAAGCCGTAGCCCTTGGCGTCATTGAACCACTTCACCTTTCCCTTGGCCATTCGGTCTGCCTCCTGCGAAGTCGCACTTCGGGCGCGGGCGCCCGACCCGGCTCGACACCCCTTGTCGAGCGCGATAGAAATGAAGCGCGCCGGAAGGGTTGTCAAGAAAGCGCGAGGGGGCGGTCGCCCGGCCCGTTAACTCGCAGCCCGTCAATTGGTTGGCACGACGTACAGCGCCCGGTAGAGCGCGCGGTTGCGGAGCACCGCGCGCACATAGCCGCGCGTTTCCTGGTACGGGATCAGCTCGATGAACTCGTCGGGGTCGGATGCACCGGGCCGGCCGATCCAGCGACTGGCCGGCACCGGGCCGGCGTTGTAGGCGGCCACGGCCACCTCGACGCGGCCGCCGAAGCGGCGCAGCAGTCCTTGCAGGTGCGCGGCGCCGAGATGGAGGTTCAGGTCCGGGACGGTGATCCACTCCGGATAGAAGGTGACGTCGATGCCGCGAGCGGTGAGCGCGGCCGTGCCGGGGAGCAGCTGCGCCAGGCCGCGCGCCCCCGCGGGGGAGAGCGCGTCCGGGTCGAACACGCTTTCCTGGCGCACGATCGCCACGAGCAGCAGCGGGTCCACGTCGAACTCGGCCGCCTCGGCCTCGACAGTGCGGCGGTTCGGCCAGGGGAAAATGCCGCGCAGCACGCGCGGATCGTTCGGTGCCTTGAGCGCGGCCTGCCACGCGAGGCGCACCCCGGCGGGCCCGAAGCCGCGGACGGCGAGCCCCTCGCTCCAGGCGAGCAACGCGTCGAGGTCGAGCTGCGCCGCGCGCCCGAGGACGGCGCGTACCTCCGCCTCCGCCGCGCTGTCCAGGCCGGCGAGCACGAGGGTGTCGACGCGGCCGAGCGCCGCGGCGACGGCGGGCGACGGCGCAGGCGGCGCGGTCGCGCGGATCCGCAGCGGCGGCAGATCCACCTCGCGCCGCGCGCGGAGGCCGTAGTAGCCGATCGAGTCTTCGCGCGCGAGCGCCAGCCACGCCGCGCGCGCGGCGGCGGTGTCGCCCGCGAGCCACGCGAGCTTCCCGAGCCAGAAGCGCGCCCCCATCCGTTGCGGCGCGTTGGCCGCGACCTCCGAGCGGAACAGCGCCGCGGCGCTGTCGAGCAGGCTGTCGCGCAGCGCCTCGGTGGCCAGCCGGAAACGCGCGAGCGACGCGCGCCCGTCGACCGGATAGCGAGCGGCCAGCTCGCCGAACCAGCGCGCGGCGCCCGCCGCGTCGCCGCGGTCGGCGAGCGCGTCGCCCAGGACGTACAGCGCCGTGGGCGCGGCCGTATCGGTCGGGAACGTCTGCGCGAATCCCGCGAGGGCCTGCACCGCGCCCGAATCGCCGAGGCGCACGAGCACACGCGCCCGGCGGTAGATGGCCAGCGGCCCGAGGACCGAATCCCGCGCCGCCGCGAAGTAGGCCCGCTCGGCGTCGCGGTAGCGGCCCGCCGCGGCGAAAAGCTCGCCCGCGAGCAGCAGGGTGGCGGCGCTCGAGTCACCTTGGCGCAGCGCGCGCTCGACCTGCATCCGTGCGTCGGCGGCCGCCCCGTGGGACTTGAGCACGCGCGCCAGCGCCACGCGCTCAGGGGGCGTTCGCGCGGGGAGCGGCGCGAGCGCCAGGCCCGACGCGGCCGCCGCGTCGTCCGACTCCGAGGCCCGGGCCATGAGACCGTAGACGGCATCCCGGGCACGGGCGGAGTCGCCACGGGCGAGGGCGAGCCGGGCGACGTCGAGCGAGCGGCCCGCCTGCGCGAACGCCTCGAGGGCGGCCGCAGAGTCGCCGGCGGCGAGCAGCGCCTGCGCCCGCGCCGCGCCCGCCTCGCGCGCCGCCGGCGCCGGCAGATCGGCCAGCAGGCGGAACGCCACAGCGGTGTCGCGCGTGACGCGCGCCTGGCGCAGCCGCAGCCACCCGTCGATCGCCGGGAGCCCCCCTCCCACCACCCGGGCCGCGGCGTAGCTCGCGGCGGCGCTGTCGCGCTCGCCCGCCGCCTCCCACGCGAGCCCCTCGCGCACCGCGACCAGGGCCGCCCGCGGCCCCCGCAGCCGTGCGCGCGCCCCGGCGAAGCGGTCGGCCGCCTGCGCCGCGAGCCCGAGTCGCGCCTCCGCCTCGCCCAGCACGGCCAGCGCTTCCCCATCGCCGTAGTCCTCGAGCCAAGGCTGGCCGGCGAGCAGGCTGCGAACCCGCTCGTAGCGCCGCGCGTGCAGCTCCGCCTTCGCCCCCTCGACGATGAACGCGGCGTTGAGCCGCGGCTCGCGCGCCGCCGCGGCCAGCAACGTCTCCGCCGCGTGCCACGGGCGCCCCGCGAGGCGCAGCGACTCGGCGCGCTCGGCGGCAACCTCGGGGGGCGAGGGAACCCGCTGCGCCGCCGCCGCGGGCGGCGCCGCGGCGAGGCATCCCACGAGGACGGCCGCGCGATTCACTGCGCGCGGCGCACCCGGGCGAGCACCCGTTGATACTCGGAGCGCGACACCGGCGTGAGACGGAAGCGGCCGAACCCGGTCTGGTCCTGGAAAAAGAGCGTCAGTCGGTACGCGTTGTACGTCCAGCGAATGCCGCGCACCCCGCTGCGCGACACGTCGGCGCTGAAATCGAAGACGTCGTCCGGTTCGCCCAGGGTGATGAACACTTCCCCGCGGTCGGTCAGCCAGCCGGGTTCGCCCGGCTCCTGGAACCGCTGGTTGGCGATCTGGACGCGCCGGAAGTAGCGGTCGAGCGCCTCGTTCTCGGGCGTGATCGCCACGGGGTCGGTGGCCTTGAAGAAGCGCCGCCACACCGCCGGCCGGTCCGCCGGAGCCGCCTTTCGCAGGCTGTCGACCCAGTCCTGCCGGTCGAAGTAGCGCAACAGGTTGATCATCTGATCGTAGTTCGTGATCGCCCACTGGTCGGAGAAGCTGACCAGGAAGGGGGCGCCGCGGGTCGCGGCCGGACCCGCGCCCGCCGGCGCGGCGGTGAAGCGCGCCTCACCGACCGGCAGCGCCCCCGGGCGGATCACGAACAGCACAGCGGCGAGCGCACCGTTCCCCGCGACCGCGACCGTATCGCGCCAGACGTCGTTGCCACCCCGATCCACCACGCGGGCCGCGAGCCGCGCCCCGCGCGGCATGCCGTACGCTTCGACGTAGAAGAGCAGGGAGTCGCTGCCGTACGGCACGGTGGCCCGGGGGTTCACGAGCAGCTTCGGCAGCTCGGCGAGGCTGGTGCGGGCGGTGGCCTCATAGACCGCGAGCGGCGGGCTCACGGTCTGCCCGGCGAAGCCCGGGGCCGTGTCGCTGCGCTCCTGGTGACTCACGGCAGGGCTGTTTCGGTCGCGCACCGTGACCCCGACCCGATACACCCCGGGGCGGACGTCGATGAACTGCTGGTAGATCACGCTCTCGTCGGCGCGCAGCGTCTCCTGGAAGGAGCGCACGCGCACAGTCTGGTCGCTCGTGAACTGTCGTACGTTCGTGGTGTCGCCCCGGAACGTCACGTCGACGCGATACTGCGCGACGAACTCGTTCCCGTCGCGCTGGAAGCTCAGGGCGTGGTTCGCGAGCGAGAGGCCGAATACCGCGAGCGTGGAGTCGGCGGTGGCGCCCGCGAGATAGTGGACGGTCGCGACGAACGGCAACGGCGGGCCGGCGACCAAAAAGCCCATCGCGCGGTACACCGTGCCGGCGTCGAACAGGGTGGACACAGCGGCCCCGGGCTCGGGACTCGGGCTCGCACCGACCCGCTGCCAGGAGCCGCAGCCGGCGACGGCGGTGGCGATCAGCGCCACTCCCGCGACTCGTCTCACTTGCTCAACCTCAAATCCGGGCGTTAGTTTCGCGCGTTCCCATGCCCAGCGAGAACCTGGCCGGTCGGACCATCGCCGGCTACCGCCTCCTCGAGCGCGTTGGCGAGGGAGGCACGGCCGAAGTGTACCGCGCCCAGCACCCCGAGCGCGGAGCCTGTGCGTTCAAGGTATTACGCCAGCAGCTGAGGAGCGACCCCACCGCCGTCAAGCGCTTCTTGCGCGAGGCGGGGTA
>DASWDP010000019.1:0-1862 GCA_036395195.1 Gemmatimonadales bacterium
CTCGGGGTCACCTTCGCGATCGAGGCGAGCGGCACCAGCGATCCGGTGCGCGAGCGGACATACAGCAGGGTGAGCGTCGAGAGGTCGCGCTGGAACTGGGGCAGGAGCTCCAGCACGACCCAGTACTGGTTGGTGGGTGTGTAGATCGTCGAGATCTGGCGCGAGCCGTACGCGTCGTACAGCGCCCGTTCCAGCTGCTCCGCCGTCACGCCCAGCGCCGCGGCGCGGTCGCGGTTGATGTGCACGCTCGCCTGGGGATTCGAGATCTGGAGGTCACTCGTGACGTTGACCAGCCGCGGCAGGGTGCGGAGCCGGGCCTCGAGCCGCTTCGCGCCGTCGTACAGCGCCGCCATTTCGGGGCTTTGGAGCGTGAATTGATACAGGCTCTTGGTGAGCTGCCCGCCGATGCGGATCGGGGGCGGGTTCTGCAGGAACACGCGGATCCCCGGCACCGCGGCGAGCTTGGGGCTGAGCTCCCGGATCACCTCGTCCGCGCTGAGCTCGCGCTCGGCGCGGGGCTTGAGCTGTAGGACCATCCGCCCCTGGTTCATGGCGCCCCCGCCCACGGACGACATCACACCGAGGACGTTCGGATCCTGCTGCACGATCGCCGCCACCTGGCTCTGGTGGCGGACCATGGCTTCGAACGACGTGCCCTCCACGGTTTCCGTCGTCGCGACGATGCGCGAGGTATCCTCGCTCGGCAGGAAGCCCTTGGGGACGAGCACGAACAGCACGACCGTGGCCGCCAGGATCGCCGCGGAAAAGCCGAGCGCGGCTGGCCGGCGCGCCATCACCCAGACCAGACTGCGCTCGTACCACCGCAGCGCCCGCCCGTACGCGCGCTCCGACGCCGCGTACAGCCGCCCATGGCGCCGCTCGCCGGCGGGCCGCAGGAAGCGGCTGCAGAGCATCGGGGTGAGGGTGAGCGAGACGACGCCCGACACGAGGATCGCGGCGCCGATCGTCACGGCGAACTCGTGGAACAGCCGCCCGATGATCCCGCCCATGAAGAGCACGGGGATGAACACCGCCGCGAGCGACAGCGTCATCGACAGGATGGTGAACCCCACCTCGCGCGCCCCGGCGAACGCCGCCTCCAGGGGGCGTTTCCCCTGCTCGACGTAGCGCACGATGTTCTCGAGCATCACGATGGCGTCGTCCACCACGAACCCGACCGAGAGCGTCAGCGCCATCATCGAGAGGTTGTCGAGGCTGTAGCCGAGCAGGTACATCACGGCGAACGTGCCCACCAGGGAGAACGGCAGGGCGAGGCTCGGGATGACCGTGGCCGACAGATTCCGCAGGAACAGGAAGATGACGAGCACGACGAGGCCGAGCGTGAGGGACAGCGTGCCCTTCACGTCAGCGAGCGAATCGCGGATGGACTGCGACCGGTCGTAGCGGAGCGCCACGTTCACCGACGCGGGGAGCTGCCGCTTCAAGGTCTCGACCACCGCCCGCACCCGCTCGGCCACGGCGACCGTGTTCGTGCCGGGCTGGCGCTGGATCGCGAGGACGATCGCCCGGGTGCCGTTGAACCAGGCGGCGCTCCTGTTGTCCTGCACGTCGTCGAGCACCCGGCCGAGATCCTGGAGCCGCACCGGGGCGCCGTTGCGGTATGCCACGATCAGCGGCCGGAACGCCGCCGCGTCCGCCAGCTGGCCGTTCGCCTGCACCGTGTACGCCTGGTGCGGCCCCCACAAGATCCCCGTCGGCAAATTCACGTTCCCCGCCGCCACCGCCGCCGCCACCTCGTCGATCCCCAGCCGCCGTGTCGCCAGCGCCTGCGGATCGAGCTGGATCCGCACCGCGTACTTCTGCGGCCCGTACACCTGCACCTGCGCCACCCCCGCCACCAT
>DASWDP010000020.1:0-11092 GCA_036395195.1 Gemmatimonadales bacterium
CGTGGCCGCCCGTCCAGTGGCGGCACAGGAACTGACGATCGACTGGTCGCGGACGGTCGTGGCGGGCGGTGTGACGCTGCCCGGCGAGGGGCCGGACGGCGCGACGGCGCTTCAGCTCCGAGCCACCGCCTCGGGTCCGACCTCTCTTCATCTCGTCACGATCGATCACCCGCCGGTCACGGGCCCGGCCTACGCCATCGCCGGGGAGGTCCGGTACCAAGGGGTGGAGGGACAGGGCTACCTCGAGATGTGGACCGTGCTCCCGGACGGCCAGCGGTTTTTCAGCCGCACGCTTGCCGCGCAGGGCCCGCTTGCGGCGCTCCACGGCGAGTCGAACTGGCGGCGGTTCGAGCTCCCCTTCTTCCTCAGCGGCGCGCCCCAGGCCCCAAGCCGTCTGGAGATCAACCTGGTGCTGCCCGGGCGGGGAACCGTTTGGCTCGGGCCGATTCACCTCGAGCAGTCCTCCGCCCCGGCTGGGAACGTGCAGGGCGTCTGGTGGAGCGAGCGGTTTGGGGCTCTGGTCGGCGCGATGCTCGGCAGCTTTTTGGGCGTGGTCGGGGCGATCATCGGCGTTCTGGGTGGTCGCGGAAGAGCCCGTCGCCTCGTGCTCACGCTGCTGGTCGGGATGATCGCGGTCGGCGGCTGCTTCGTGCTCCTTGGAGCGGTGGCCGCGTCGAGTTCCCAGCCGCGGCACGTCTGGTACCCGCTCCTGCTGGTCGGTGGGCTCTCGGCGGTCGTCGGGCTCGTGGTTCTGCCCGGTGTGCGGCGCCGCTACGCGGCAGACGAGCTTCGCAGGATCGAGGCCATGGATGCCGGCCCGCGTTCCTAGCCTTGCTCCCGGTCGCGCCACGGCCGCTGCGCCTGGGACTGCTTCCAGTAGGCCAGCGCCGGCGCCGGCAGGCCGAAGTGATGCTCCGCCGTCTCCTCCATCCGCTCGGGGTCGTCGCCCGCCCCTTCATGCAGCGCCTCGCGGCGCATGCGTTTCGCCAGCCGTAAAGCCTTGTCCCCCGCCGGGTCGAGCCGCCGCGCCGCCGCGTCCTTCTGGCCGAGCAGCTCCATCACGTACTCGAACGCCACCGCCATGTGGCGTTCGACGTCCGCGTCGGGCAGGTCCCAGCGGGTGTTCTCGAGGATCAGCTGGAACGCCCAGCGCCAGCTCTCGCTCTCCGTGAGGTGCACCATGCCGCGGAACAGCCGCCGGTTGGTGCGCATGCTGAAGAGCGTGGGCGAGATGATCGAGTCCAGGTGCGTGTCGCTCGGCGTGTGGTCCTGGAGGATCACCTGCTTCGCCTCCTTCGCGTACGCGTCGCCCAGGTGGGTCTCGAACCGGCTCTCCCAGTAGCTGTGGCCCAGCGCCGTGGTGCTCGAGGTGAGGACGAGCTGGCGCGGCACGAAGAAATTGTGCGCCACGGTGTCCGCCGCGAGGTGCGACAGGTAGCCCCAGCCGAACGCTCGCAGCGGGTCGGTCGGCGCCAGGTCGAAGATCTCCTGGCCCACGTGCCACGCGTGGCAGTGTCGGCCGACGGGCGCGTACTTCTTGGCGAGCGACGTGTCGGCGGCGATGTTGCCGTAGAGGAAGTCGAAGGGGAAGGCGCGCAACAGGTCGGCGACGATGGCGGGCAGCTGGTGCAGGTTCGCGAGCACCGACTCGCCGAGGTAGATGTGGGTGCCGGGCGTCCAGGCGTGCGCCACGGCAGGGAAGAGGGCGATCCCGGCCACGGCGATCGCCGCCGCTCCGAGCAGCCGCTTGCCCGTCAGTGCTTCCTCCTCCGTTTGAGCGCCCGGCGGCCCCACTCGATCACCGAGAGGCCGCGGCGCACGTTGCGGAGCGTGGCCGCCACGTCGAGTGCGGTGGACTCGACCTCTTCCTGCACCACTTCGAACAGGGCGTCGAGGTCGGCGAGGCGGGCCTCGGCGGCGTCCGCCGCCTTCACGATGCGGCCGCGCAGGTCCTGCGACGTGCCGACCAGGCTCTCGGCCTCCGTGCGGATCGTCGCCACCAGCTGGCGCACGTCTCCCACGGCGGGGCCCGCGAGCTCCCGGAGCAGGTGCAGGAACGAGCGCACGCCGAGCGCCGCGATCACCGACGAGAGCGCGATCACGATCGCCGCCACCGCGAGAATCGCGAGGGAGACCCCCGTCACCACCGCCACCCAGGTCGGGATCATGTGAGCCAGTCCGCGGGAGCGTCGGAACTAAGCTCGGGGAGGGCGGGTGCCGGTGTCAACGGCGTGGGTCCCGACTTGAGCGCGAGCGCCAGGAGCGGCTGCGCGACGAGCTGCGCCAGGGCCACGCCCAGCACGATCGTCGTGAGCACGGCACCTCCGGCGCCCGTGCCTCGACCGCCGTACAGAATGAAGAAGTTGAGTCCGAGCGCCATCGCGGCGCCGCCCTGCGCCACGGTGCCGAGGCCCACGTGGGGCGGGAACTCCGTCAGGCGGAGCGCCGCGCGCCCGACGTACACGGCGGCCCACCGGGCCGCGACGCGAAGCGCGGCGAGGAGCGGCACCGCGGCGAGCACCCACCACGTGGGCAGCGTGAGCAGCGCGCCCGCGATCACGAGGAACACCGCGTAGATCGGGTGCTCCCACTCGGCGAGCAGCCGGCGCACGAGGTGGCGCCGGGGGGGGGGCGCGCGGTTCACGATCAGCGCTGCGGCCAACGCGCACACGAGGAACGGCGAGAGGTCGGCCGCGTACCCGACGCCGGCGCCGAACAGCAGCGTGGCGAGCAGCGCGAAGCCCAGGTTCGTCCGCCCGGGCACCAGGCGCGCGAGCGACAGGAACAGCATCCCGACGAGCGCGCCGCTCCCCACAGCGAACACGATCCAGTACAGCCACCCCAGCTCCGCGCTCCCCGCCGGCTGATAGGGCCGGTGCAAGGCCAGCGGGACGGTCATCACGAGGGCGCCGCACGCGGTCTCGAGCGCCGCGGCCACCGTGAACAGGCGCGCGGCGCTCTTGCGGATCCCGGCCGCCCGGGCGGCGAGCGCCACGGAGCCGGGCCCGGAGACGGCCGCCACTGCCGCGAGCGTCAGGATGGCCGGAACGCGGGGGGTCCAGGCGAGGCCGAGGGCCGGCACGAGCCGCAGGCACAGCCACGCGGCGAATCCGACGACCCCGAACGCCGCCAGCGCCGACAGGAGGGAGAGGAGCCAGGCCCCGCGGGGGATGCGCCGCACGTAGCGCCACTCGAACCGGGCGCCGAGCACGGCGCCGATCCAGCCGACCGCGAGCGCCGTCACCGGGGCGAGCGCCTGGAGGACGGGCCGGCTGATGAAGTCGATGCCTGGTCCCAGCACGATCCCCAACAGCACGAGGGGCCCGCCGGCGGCGAGCACCGGGTCGAGGCTCTGCACGTGACGCCACTTGAGCGAGGGCAGCCGTGTCGCGAGCAGTCCGATCGCGGCGAGTCCCGCGAGCGCGAGCAGCGGACTCACGTTCACGCCGCGTACGTTCGCGAACGCTTGACGCGAACGCAAGCCGAGGCATAGCTTGCCTCACCCATGCCTCCGTCCTTCTCCGTCACGGGCGGCCGCCCGCTGAAAGGCACCATCCGCCCGGCGGGCAACAAGAATGCGGCGCTTCCCATCCTCGCGGCGACCCTGCTCGCCGACGGGCCCTGCCGGATCGACAACGTCCCCCACATCCGCGACGTCGAGACGATGCTCGAGCTGCTCGGGCACCTCGGCGCCGCCGTGCGCTGGACGGGGCCGAACGGCGTGGAGGTGGATGCGTCGTCGGCGCAGCCCCGCGAGCTCGACCCGGCGCTGTGCGCGCGCATCCGGGCGTCGATCCTGCTTGCCGGTCCCATGCTCGCGCGCTTCGGCCGGGTGAGCCTCCCGCCGCCGGGCGGGGACGTGATCGGCCGGCGCCGCGTGGACACGCATTTCCTGGCGCTCGAGCGCCTCGGCGCGGAGATCACCGTGGGCGCCACGTACCAGCTCGAGGCGAAGCACCTCGCCGCGGCGGACGTCTTTCTCGACGAGCCGAGCGTCACGGCGACCGAGAACGCGCTGATGGCGGCGGTCGCGGCGCGCGGCACCACCGTGCTGCGCAACGCCGCCGGCGAGCCCCACGTCCAGGACCTGGCGCACTTCCTCTCGGGGCTCGGCGCCAAGATCGAGGGCATCGGGACGAACACGCTCGCGGTCCAGGGCGGCGCGCCGCTCAAGGGGGGGGGCGCGCCATTCACGATCGGGCCCGACCACATCGAGATCGGCTCGTTCATCGGCCTCGCGGCGGTGACGAACGGCGCCGTCACCATCGATGGGGTCCGCGGAGACGAGCTCCGCGCCACGCTGTTCGCCTTCGAACGGCTCGGCGTGCGGCCCCGCCTCGACGGCACCCGGCTCATCGTGGACGCCGGTCAGGAGCGCCGCATCCGGCCCGACCTGGGCGGCCATGTGCCGAAGCTCGAGGACGGCCCCTGGCCCGCCTTTCCGGCCGACCTGATGTCCATCGCGATCGTGGTCGCCTCGCAGTGCGAAGGGCTGCTGTTGGTGTTCGAGAAGCTGTTCGAGTCCCGCCTGTTCTTCGTGGACAAGCTGATCGGCATGGGGGCCCGCATCGTCCTGTGCGATCCGCACCGCGCCGTGATCGCGGGCCCGTCGCCGCTGCGGGGCGGTGTGGTGGACAGCCCCGACATTCGCGCCGGCATGGCCATGCTGCTCGCCGCCCTCTGCGCCGAGGGAAGCTCGGTGATCCACAACATCGGGCAGATCGAGCGCGGCTACGAGCAGATCGACGAGCGGTTGCGGGCGCTGGGTGCGCACATCCAACGGATCGACCGCGACGGCAAGGGCGGCACGGGCGGCAAGGAGGGTGGCACATGACTGATCTCCCTGCCGCCTCTGCCGCCCCTGCCGCCCCTGCCGTCCTTCGCGAGACGGACGTCGGCGATCCGTCGGTCCCCCGGCTCGAGCTCGCCGAATGGGCCTCGCGCTACGGCGTCGTCGCCGGCATCACCACCCGCGGGCGCGGCTTCTCGCTCGGGCTGTGGAGCGAGGAGAACGTAGGGCAGGTGATGACCCGCTGGCGCGCGTTCCGCGCCGCCTTCCACACCGGATTTCCGGGCCTGATCCTCTCGCACCAGGTACACGGGAGCGTGGTGCAGTGGCACCCCCAGGCGAGCGACGGCTGGCTGATCCTCGACGGCATCGACGGCCACGCCACCGGGACGCGCGGGCTGCTGCTCACCATCACGGTCGCGGACTGCGTCCCCGTGTACCTCGCGGTGCCGCACAAGGGTGTGGTCGCGCTGTTGCATGCCGGATGGCGCGGTACCGCCGGCCGGATTCTGGAGCGGGGCGTCGAGCTTCTGAAGCGGGAGGCTTTCGCGCGAGCGCAAGAAATCGTAATGCATTGTGGCGTAGGCATTTGTGCTGCGTGCTATGAAGTAGGTTCTGAAGTGCTGAGTCGGTTCGAGGTCCCGGGGACCCCGGGGACCCCGGGGCACGGCCCCGGGGTCGGTCTACCCGGACAGCCATCGGGTCACTTGGATCTTCGCGCGGTGCTGGTGTCCCAGGCTCGCGAGCTGGGGCTCGAGGAGATCACCGTCTCTCCCTGGTGCAGCGCGCACGACCGGGAGCACTTCTTTTCGCACCGCGCCTCGGGCGGCCGGGACGGACGCATGGTCGCCTACGTCGGCATGCGCGCTGCTTGACACGCGCCTGCGGGCGGCTAGATTCCGGCCGGTGAAGCGGGCGAAGTTCGGCCCGCGCTTTTTTTTATGCTCTCCGACAGCCTCGTCGAGTCGTTTCGGGTCCGCCTGGCCGAGCTGGGGCTCGAACTGGCCGACCTTCGCATCGGCGGCACGCCACACCGGCCGCTCGTCCAAGTGCGCATCGAGTGGCCTCCATCGACGGGGCCGGAGGGCCCGCCGCGGCAGGTGACCGTGGCGGACTGCGCCGCGGCGAGCCGGGCGCTGGAGGCATGGCTCGACGCCGCCGGGCCCCTCGGCGACCGCTACGTGCTCGAGGTCTCGAGCCCCGGGCTCGACCGCCCGCTGCGCTGGCATCGGCACTGGGTCCGCTTCGTCGGCCGGGACGTCAAGGCCACGGTGGCGGGGCTGGGCCGGGTCCGGGCGCGGATCGTGGCGGTGCCCGACGAGGGGACGGTGGTGCTGCAACCGCAGGGTTCGGAGCCAAGGCCGGTGCCGCTGGCGGGGATCCGCGATGCACGGCTCGCAGTGGACTGGTAGAGTGTCATCCGTCATCCGTCGTCCGTAACGGCATTGACGGATGACGGACAACGGAAAACGGAAGACGTACACATGGCCAATACAACTGACGTCGTCTCGGCGATCCGCGAGCTGACCAACACGAAGCAGCTCGAGCGCGCGGAGTTGCTCGACCTGCTGAAGGACGGTCTCCACGCGGCGCTGGTGAAGCGCTACGGCCCCAACGTGCGGGCGGAGATCGGGATCGACGAGCTGAAGGGTACGATCCGGATCGTGGTGCTGCGCACCGTGGTCGAGACCGTGGAGGACCCCGGCTCGCAGGTGACGCTCGAGGAAGCGCGCTTCGAGGACCCGGACTTCCAGGTCGGCGACGTGCTCGAGGAAGAAGTGCCGTTCGACGCGTTCGGCCGCACGGCGGTGCAGGCCGCCAAGCAGCGCATCATCCAGCGCGTGCGTGAGGGGGAGCGCGCCCGCATCCGCGAGGAGTTCACCGACAAGGTCGGCGAGCTGCTCTCAGGCGAGGTGCAGCAGATCGAGCGGGGCAAGATCGTGGTGATGCTCGCCAAGTTCCGCGAGGCGGAGGCGATCATCCCCTACCGCGAGCAGAACCACCGCGAGCACTTCCACCAGGGCGACACGATCCGCGCGGTCCTGAAGCGCATCGAGGAGACGCCCAAGGGCCCGCGCCTGATCCTGTCGCGCGCCGACCCGCTGTTCGTGAAGGCGCTGTTCAAACTCGAGGTCCCCGAGATCCAGCAGGGGATCGTCGAGATCCGGGCTACGGCGCGCGAGGCCGGGAGCCGCACCAAGATCGCCGTTTCCTCACGCGACGACTCGATCGACCCGGTGGGGGCCTGCGTCGGGCTCAAGGGCTCGCGCGTGCAGGCGGTGGTGAACGAGCTGGGGGGCGAGCGCATCGACATCGTGCCGTGGTCGCCCGATCCCGAGCGGTTCGCCAAGCTGTCGCTCGCGCCGGCGCGCGTGGCGCGCGTGTTCTCCGATCCCGATACCAAGACCATCCAGGCGATCGTGGACGAGGACCAGCTGTCGCTCGCCATCGGCCGTAACGGCCAGAACGTGCGGCTCGCCTCGGAGCTCACCGGGTGGAAGATCGACCTGTACTCGAGCCGCGAGTGGCTCGAGCGGGGCGGCGAGGGCCCGCTGTTCGCGCCGCTGCCGGCCGACGAGGACGCCGCGACCAAGGTGGCGCTGCGCGAGCTCAAGGGGCTGCCGGTGGAGCTCGTGGACGTGCTCGCGCAGGCGGGGCACAAGACGCTGCAGGACATCCTCGACCTCGAGCGCGAGGACGTGGACAAGATCGCGGGAATGACCCCCGAGCTCGCCGACAAGCTGATGGCCTTCCTGAACGAGATGACCGAGGAGGGCGGCGAGGACGAGGACGAGGCGGAAGAGGAGGGGGAGGGAGCCGCGCAGCCCGGTCCGCAGGATGAGCCGGGCGGGACGGCCCCCCCGCCCCCGGCGTCGCCCACCCCGGCGGCGTGAGCGAGCGGCTCGTCCGGCTGCTGGGGCTCGGGGTGCGGGCGGGGCGGGGCCGCGTGGTGATCGGGGTGGCGGGGGTGCGGGCGCGGCTCCAGCGCGACGCGCTGCGCTGCGTGGTGCTCGCGGCGGACGCGAGCCCGCGCACCCTGGAGAAGGTGGAGCGCCTCGCGCGGGCGCGCGGGGTGCCGATCGTGCGGGGACCCGGAGCGCTCGCATTGGGCGCCGGGCTCGGCCGGCCGCCGGTGCAGGCGGTCGGGGTCGAAGACGCGGGGCTGGCCCGCGGGTTAGTGGCTTTGGAGGAGTGAGTGACGACGACACGGATTCACGATCTCGCGGCTGAATTCGGGATCTCCTCGGAGCAGCTCATCGGCATGCTCAAGGAGATGGACATCTTCGTGCGCAGCCATCTGTCGCCGCTCAAGCCCGAGCAGGTGGCGTTGATGCGCGCCCGCTGGGAGCGCGACAAGCGCAAGCAGAAGGAAGCGCCCGCGGCTCCGAAGCGGCGCCGCGCGGCCAAGGCGGCGGAGCCGGTGGCCGCCGCGCCGGAGGGGGGGGCCCGTCCCAAGCGCCGCCGCCGCACCGCGGCCGAAGTGGCCGCGGCCGACGCGGAGGCGCAGGCCGAGGCCGCGATCGAGGCGGAGCGCGAGCAGAAAGCGCGCGAGGCGCTCGAGGCCGCGAAGGCCGTGGAGGACGAGGAGAAGCCGTCGCTCGAGGAGCGCGCCGCGGCGCTGTTCAAGGACCTGCCCGTTGCAGAGGAGCCCGCGACGGAGTCCCTGGCGGCCGGACCGTTCGCCGGGTCGGCGGCGCCCGCCGCTCCCGCCGCGCACTCCGCCCATCCAGCTTCTGCGGCGTCCGCGCCGCCCGCCCCCCGCTCGGTGATCCCGACCCCGGTGCGTCCCAAGCCGGTGGCGAGCGCCACGCCCGGCGGCCCCGTGCCGCCCCCCCCCCGGCCCGTGGCGTCCGCGGCGCCGGGCACGCTGCCGCTCGAGGAGCGCCGCCGCGAGAAGGGGAAGAAGCGCAAGAAGGGCAAGAAGTCCCTGGTGGACCAGGAGGCGGTGGCGCAGAACATCTCCCGCACCCTCGCCTCGATCAAAGGCCCGGTCGGCCGCAAAGGCGTGCACCGCCGCGAAGAGGGCCCGAGCTTCCGCGATCTCGAGGAGCAGAAGCGCCGCGAGGAGAAGGAGCGTGAGAAGACGCTCGTGCGGGTGACCGAGTTCATCACCGTCTCCGAGCTCGCCAACATCCTCAAGGTGCCCGCCAAGGAGATCGTCTCCTTCGCCTTCAAGGAGCTCGGGCAGATGGTGACGATCAACCAGCGGCTCGACTTCGACATGATCGAGCTGATCGCGTCGGCGTTCGGCTTCCAGGCGGTGCGGGAGGAGGAGTACGCCCTGGCGGCGCCCGAGGAAACGAAGGAGGCCGAGGGCGACCTGCGGGCGCGCGCGCCGGTCGTGACCGTGATGGGCCACGTGGACCACGGCAAGACCTCGCTGCTCGACTACGTGCGCAAGGCGAACGTGGTGGCGGGCGAAGCGGGGGGCATCACGCAGCACATCGGCGCCTACCAGGTGAAGCTCAAGGACGGCCGCTCCATCACGTTCCTCGACACCCCGGGCCACGAGGCGTTCACCGCCATGCGCGCCCGCGGCGCGCAGGTGACGGACATCGTGGTCCTCGTGGTGGCCGCCGACGACGCGATCATGCCGCAGACCATCGAGGCGATCTCGCACGCCAAGAACGCCGGCGTGCCGCTCGTCGTCGCGATCAACAAGATCGACCTCCCCGCGGCCAACGTGCAGAAAGTGAAGCAGGATCTGCTGGCGCACGGCGTGGTGCTCGAGGAGTTCGGCGGCACGACGCTCGCGACGCCGATCTCCGCCAAGACCGGCCAGAACGTCCAGGAGCTGCTCGACCAGATCCTGCTGCAGGCGGAGCTGCTCGACCTCAAGGCCAACCCCGACCGCCACGCCCAGGGCACGGTGCTCGAGGCGACGCTCGATCCCGGCAAGGGCCCGCTCGCGACGGTGCTGGTGCAGACCGGCACGCTGCACGTGGGCGACGATTTCATCTCCGGGCAGTACCACGGCCGCGTACGGGCGATGTACGACGAGCGCGGCCAGACGGTGAGCGAGGCCGGTCCGTCCACGCCGGTGCAGGTGCTCGGCTTCGAGGGCGTGCCCGAGGCGGGGGACACGTTCACCGTGATGGCCGACGCCGCGGCGGCGCGCGACATCGCGCAGAAGCGCCAGCGCCTCGAGCGCGAGGCGCAGCACCGCCGCACCGGTCGCGTGAAGACGCTCGAAGACTTCATGGCCGAGCGCGCCGAAGGCGGCGCCGCGGCGCTCCGCATCATCATCAAGGCCGACCAGGGCGGTCCCGCCGAAGCGCTCGCCGACGCCCTGGCGCAGCTCTCGACGCCCGAGGTGAAGGTGGAGGTCGTGCACCGCGGCGTGGGCGCCATCACCGACTCCGACGTCCTGCTCGCGAAGGCCTCGAACGCCATCATCATCGGCTTCCACGTGCGGCCCGACTCGAACGCGCGCGCCTCGGCGGAGCGGGAGAAGGTCGAGATCCGCACCTACCGCATCATCTACGAGGCGGTGGAAGAGGTGAAGGCCGCGATGGAAGGGCTGCTCACCCCCGAAAAGAAGGAAGTCGTGCTGGGCGAGGCGGAGGTGCGGCAGATCTTCAAGATCGCCAAGGTGGGGACGATCGCGGGCTGCTTCGTGCGCTCCGGCGTCATCCCCCGGACGGCGCGGGTGCGCGTGATCCGCGACGGCGTCGAGGTGTACGAGGGCGGGATCGCGTCCCTCAAGCGGTTCAAGGACGACGTGCGCGAGGTGCGCGAGGGGTTCGAGTGCGGCATCGGGATCGAGAACTTCAACGACGTCAAGGTCGGCGATGTGATCGAGGCCTACCGCATCGAAGAGGTCGCCCGCACGCTCGATGTGGGGAGCGCGGCGAAGGGCGGTTGAGCCGTGGTCGTGGGGGTCATGACCTGGGAGCTGCACCTCGCGGCGTGCCATTCGCTCAAGGACAAGCGCCACGTGCTGAAGAGCCTCAAGGATCGCCTCCACAACCGCTTCAACGTGTCGGCGGCGGAGACGGCCCACCACGACCTGTGGCAGCGCGCCGAGCTGACGGTGTGCGTGGTGTCGAACGAGCGCGGGCACGCCGCCAGCGTGCTGCGGGAGGCGGACCGCCTGGTGGAGGCGGCCGACGGCGCCCGCATCGTGGACACGAGCACGAGCTTCTTCTGACATGATGCGACGACGCAGCCACCGCCCCGAGCGCGTGGCCGAAGCGATCCGCCAGACGGTGGCGGCGTTCCTCACGGGCAACGTGCGGGACCCGCGCATCGGGTTCGTCACCGTCACCGGGGTCGAGGTGTCCGCCGACCTGACGCACGCCA
>DASWDP010000021.1:0-17971 GCA_036395195.1 Gemmatimonadales bacterium
CAATCGAGGATCTGAAGCCGACCGTCGAATCGGTGCGCGGCGAGGCCGATCACCTGTCGCAGGCGATGGGCCAGATCGAAGCCCGCAGCCGCATGGTGGACGACCTGAACACGCGTCTGTCCGAGCTCACCACGCTCGGCACGCAGCTCGACGAGCGCAGTCGCGATCTGCTGTCGCGCATGGCGGGTGCGGACGAGCGCTTTGGGGCGCTTGCCGCCCGCGCCGACGAAGCGGCACGCATCGAGAAGCTGGTGCCGGCAGCAGTCGCGACCGTCGAGAACGCGGAGCGCCGGGTCGGCGAGGTGGACACTCGGGTGGCCTCGCTCGAATCGCGCTCCCAGAATCTCGAGGGGCTGTCCGAACGCACGCGCGCTCTCGGTCAGGAGCTCGAGTTGCGCCAAACCGCGCTGGACAAGGCGACGGAGCATCTGGATCGCGTCGGCCAGATGCGCGAGCAGGCGGCCCACGCGGCGCAGCAGCTCGAGGAGCGCTCATCGCAGCTCGGCGCTGCGGTTTCGACGGCCGGGAACCGGCTGGTCGAGGTCACCGCGACGCTGGACGAGCTAGAAACCCGAGCCGGCGGTCTGCGCTTCGCGCAGAAGCGCATGGCGCAGTTCGAGGAACGGCTCGCCAAGTGGGAAGCAGTCGAGTCGCAGCTGACGCGCGCGCTCGAGCAGATGAACCAGCGCCAGGCCACGGTCGATGCGATGCAGGCGGACATGCACCGCCTGTACGAAGTCGCCGAGAAGACGACCGACGATGTCCGCTCAATTGCGGGGGCGAAAGAGGAAGTCGGCCAGACGCGCGCGATGCTGGAGACGGTGCTCAGCATGGTGACGCACGTGCACGACGCGGCCAACGGCCTCGATCACCGCAAGCGCCAGGTGGAGCAGGCCGAGGAGCGGCTCGCGCGGGCGGAGGCAATGCTGGCAGAGGTGCAGGCGGGGCTGGAGCACCTGCACGGCCAGAAGGCGCTGCTCGATCAAGCGGTCACGCAAGCGAGCGCGCTCGAGTTCCATACCAAGCAGGCGGAGGCGGTGATCGCGGCGCTTAGGCAGGAGCGGGAGATCACGGACAACGTGCGCACGGCGGTGTCGCAGCTGCGCGAGGAGCAGCGGCCGGAGCGGCGACCGAAGAGCGCGTAGGCGTTACGGTGTCTGTTTCGAGTAGTCCGCAACGAGGTCAGCCAGGACCTCGTTGCGGCTTCTCGCAATCCGTCTAACGAATGCCCGGGGCGCGGCCGTGTTGGGATCGTATTTGGCGCTCCACGCGATCATCTCCAGCATCATCGGCAGCAGGTCCATGCCCTTGGCGGTGACGCGGCAGCTGCGTCGCCGTTCCTCCACGATGCCGTGCGCTTCGAGCCACTCGAGCCGGTCCGCCAGGATGTTCGTGGCCATGCCTTCCTCTGACGCCAGCAGTTCCCCATAGGTCTGCTTCTTCTTCATGAGAAGATCCCGCAGGATCAGGAGTGTCCAGCGGTCGCCGACGATGTCGAGGGCGAAGCTGATGGGGCAGTGCGAGCGGTGGCCGGGGGCGTGGCGGGTCATATAGTGGAAGGTTGGAAGGTTACTTGCAAAAAGCAAGTACGCGCCTCATGTTCATCCTCCTCACCAACCGGGAGGGCTCATGAGCTCCACCAGGCGCGCCGTGCTGCTCGCGGTCACCTATCTCGTCCTGACGTTCCCGATCGCGGCCATCTGGCATCTCGGCCTGTTTCCGCAGTCGATGGCCGGTCCCGCTTTCCGCGGGCAGCCGCTCTTTGCGATGGGGCTGCTCTCGACGGTCGTGCAGGCCATCGTCGTGGCCTACCTCTACCCGCGTCTGGCGCGCGGCGGCTCGGCGGTGAGGGACGGGTTGCGGTTTGCGCTGGTCATGGGGTCGTTCATTGCGAGCTACGGCGTACTCGCCGAAGTGGGAAAGTTCGCGGTGGGCCCGACGACGAGCTGGGTGCTGCACGAGGGGGCGTTCTTCGTGGTGCAGTGGATCGTGATTGGGATCGCGCTGGGATTGGTCTACGACTGGACCGGCCGGCGCGCGGTCCAACCGCAAGCGGCAGGACGGATGAGGTGAGAAATCTCTCGCGCAGGGTTTTACCGTCGCGGCGTGGTCGGTGCTGGATGGTGCGGGCCTACATGCGGCGCAAGTCAGCGAGCAGCATCCAGGATGTCCCAAATCGGTCCCGCAGCATCGCGAATCGCGCCGCGAAGAATGTCTTTTCCATCTTCATGAACACCTGCCCCCCGTCCGCGAGGACCTTGTAGAGGCGTTCTGCTTCCTGTACGTCGTCCGCGGTGAGCGTGACATAGGCGCTGCGCATCGCCTCGGCGCCCGGAATGTCGGCTCCCAGGAGCACCGCATCGCCAACCTCGAGACGCGCGTGCAGGACTTTCTTCTTCCAGTTCTCCGGGACCTGGGGATTGGGTTGTTGCTCGTGCGTCATCAGGACGGTGATTTTGCCGCCGAGCTGCTGCTCGTAAAAGCGGAACGCCGCTTCGCAGGTGCCGCCGTAATTGACGTACGTGTCGAGTCTCATCTGGCCTTTCCGGCTGGTGGAGTGGCTTCGTTTCTGCTACCCATGTATGTGACGAACGAGGCTCGCGGAAATCGACATCCCAGAATGCCATAGCGGAAACGATTGGAGTCTGAGTAAGTTCAGTCCCGAGCGGAGATGGGGTTTTGCCTTGTACTTGGACCAGAAGACTGGGAGCCACTTGGCGTCTTGTACTTGGCGTCTTGTGACTATTAGTAACGGGACGTAGCGCAGCCCGGTAGCGCACCGGTGAGACTGGTTGCAAGACGCCGAAGTTGCGCAGTTGCGAAGCCGTGGCGCACATGTTGATCAGTTGATTAACTGGTAGCTGGGATCTTCGAACTGGGAGCCACTTGGCGTCTTGTACTTGGCGTCTTGTGACTATTAGTAACGGGACGTAGCGCAGCCCGGTAGCGCACCTGAATGGGGTTCAGGGGGTCGCGGGTTCAAATCCCGCCGTCCCGACTCAGTAAGTCGTTGTCGTCGTTCCGCCTGACGGGCGAGCGGTCGCTCGCCCGAATCGTCCTCCGCCAACTTCTCCGCCAAGTCTGACGGCGGAGCGGTCCCCGACCGTGGAGCGTCGCCGGCCTCGCGCCGGCGGCGCCCCTGGAGGACGCCGTGCGTTCCGGGAAACCCGCCGCCTCTGACCAGGACCACGCCGCCGCGCAGGCGGCCGCCGCGGACAGCGCCGAGCGCGCCGTCCTTAGCGCTGTGCTCCTGGGTGGCGTCGTGCCGCCGGCGGTGGCCGCGCAGCTCGATGTGGCGATGTTCGCGCGCGAGGCGCACCAGGTCATCTACCGGGCGATGCTCGCGTGCGCGGCCCGCGGCACGGTCGTGGACCCGATCACTCTGCGCGCGGAGCTCGACGGCAACCTGGAGCGCGCCGGCGGCCTGGAGTACCTCGCGGTGCTGTACGATGAGGTGCCGGTCGTGGACCATGCCGTGGCGCACGCGCGTATCGTGCGCGAGCACGCCCACCGGCGCGCGCTCGGGGCGCTCGGCCGGCAGATCGAGCGCGGGGCCACCGATCCCACCATGGCGCTCGATGCGCTGCGCGAGGCCGTGGCGGTGGCCGTCGCCCAGCTCGCGCCGGCGAGCGCCGGGCGCTTCCACCTGCTCACCGCCGACGAGCTGCTACAACTCCCGCCGCCGACGTGGCTCCTCGACGGTCACCTCCCCGAGTCGAGCCTCGGGGTGCTGTACGGCCCGCCCGGCGCCGGCAAGAGCTTCCTGGCGCTCGCGTGGGCCATGGCCGTCGCCACCGCGCGCGCGTGGCTCGCGTGTGCGACGCGCCGCGGCCCGGTGGTGTACGTCGCGGCCGAGGGCGGCAACGGCCTCGGCCAGCGGGTCCAGGCGGTGCGCGACGCGCACGCGCTCACCGAGCCCGCGGAGATCGTGTTCCTGCGCGAGCCCGTCAACCTGCTCCAGGAGGGGGACGTGGCCGACCTGCTCGCCGGCGCCCCCGCGCGGCCCGCGCTGTTCGTGTTCGATACCATGGCCCGCTGCATGGCGGGCGGCGACGAGAACAGCGCGCAGGACGTGGGCCGGGTGATCGCCGCGGCCGACCGACTCCGCCGCGACACCGGCGCCGCGGTCCTGCTGGTCCACCACACGGGGAAGGACGGCCTGGCGGAGCGCGGCAGCTCGGCACTGCGCGGCGCCGCCGACGCGATGTTCGCGCTCAAGAACGAGGACGGCGTGCTGACGCTCGACTGCACCAAGCAGAAGGACTCGCTGCCGACCGACCCGCGCCGGCTCCGACTCGCCGCGGTCGGTCCGTCCTGCGTGGTCGAACCGCTCGAAGGCGACCCCACGCCCAAGGCCCTGACCGGCAACGGGTGGAAGGCACTGCGCGCGCTGTTCGACGGCTTCGAGGGCGGTGAGAGTAGCGTGGGAGTATGGCAGCGCGTCTCGGCGATTCCTGAGCCCAGCTTCTACCGGACTCTCAAGCAACTCCTCGCCCTCACCTACGTCACGAAACGCGGTAAGCGATACGTGGTTAGCGTGGCCGGCGAGGCAGCGCTGCGGGGTACTCTCGCCCTACTCTCACCGGACTCTCATGAGAGTGCCCCGACTACTCTCTCTCATTCCGGGGGGCCTAGTATAGGCCCCCGGTGAGAGTAGTAGGGGGTGGGAGCGCTTCTGGAGAGCGCTGGTGCTGACGCACAGAAACCGCGGCCGCCGGCGTTAGGCGTCCGCGCCGGAAGTGACGCCGCGGGGGTGCCGGGCGCGCGGCCTCTGGTCACACATCAGGGGGCCGGCGGCGCTAACCCGTTGCCGGTGCAGGTCGTTGGCCGAGCGCTCCGCCAAGTCCTCCGCCGAGAGCCGCCGTGTGGGCGCTGGCGGGTGGCTGGCATGCCGTTAACAGCTCGCGCGAGGGGAGGGAGGCCGACGTGACGTTCAAGCACAACCGCGAGCGCGCACGCGAGGCCGGCCGCAAGGGCGCGGCCGCGAAGCACGCGAAGGACCGCGCGGCGCGCACGCCCGTCGAGCCCCTGGGCGGCACCATCGTGGAGCTCGGCCAGGTGCTCGGCCTGTTTCAGGGCCCGAGCTGGGCGAGCTGGTGGGCGTTCCTCAAGGCGGTGTTCGCGCTGCCGCTCACCGCCGAGGAGCAGGCGGTCGTGGCCGCGCACACCGAGCGCCCGGCGCCTGGTGCCCCCGTCGCCGAGGCGTGGGTGATCGTCGGTCGCCGCGGGGGCAAGAGCCGCGTCGCGGCGCTCGTCGCCGTGTTCCTCGCCGCGTGTCGGGACGCGCGCGCCCTGCTCTCCCCCGGTGAGCGTGGTGTGGTGATGGTCCTCGCCGCCGACCGCCAGCAGGCGCGGGTGATCCTGCGCTACGTCAAGGCGCTGTTCGAGCACCCGCGGCTCGCGCCGCTCGTCGCGCGCCGGCTGCGCGACGCCATCGAGCTCAAGACCGGCGTGACGGTCGAGGTCCACACCGCGAGCTACCGCACGACGCGCGGGTACACGCTGGTCGGCGCGGTGCTCGATGAGATCGCGTTCTGGCCAACCGACGAGGGCAGCGCCGAGCCCGACACCGAGGTGCTCGCGGCGTTGCGGCCGGGCATGGCGACGGTGCCGGGCGCGCTGCTGCTCGCGGTGTCCACGCCCTACGCCCGGCGCGGCGAGCTGTGGCGGGCGTTCGAGCGCCACTACGGCCGCGCGGAGTCCGACGTGCTGGTGTGGCGCGCGGAGACCCGGGCGATGAACCCGACGATTGCCGCGGGCGTCGTCGCGCGGGCCGTGGCCGATGACCCGGTGGCGGCCGCCGCCGAGTGGGGCGCCGAGTTCCGGCGCGACGTGTCGGCGTTGTTCGACCCCGAGGCGCTGCGCGCGGTGACGGTGCCCGGCCGGCGCGAGCTACCGCCGATGGCCGGCGTGAGCTACGCGGCCTTCTGCGACCCGAGCGGCGGCAGTCAGGACAGCATGACGCTCGCCATCAGTCACCGCGGCGCGGGGGAGACGGCGGTGCTGGACCTGGTGCTGGAGGTGCGGCCGCCGTTCAGCCCGGACCAGGTGGTGGCGGAGTTCGCGCGCGTGCTGCTCGCGTACCGGCTGCGCGAGGTGCGCGGGGATCGCTACGCGGCGGAGTGGCCGGTCGAGCGCTTCCGGGCGCACGGCATCACCTACCGGCCGGCCGAGCTGCCGAAGTCCGATCTGTACCGCGAGCTGCTGCCGCTGGTGAACGCCGCGCGGGTCGAGCTGCTCGATCAGCCGCGGCTCGCGGCGCAGCTCGTGGGCCTGGAGCGGCGGGTGGCGCGCGGCGGGCGCGACAGCGTGGACCATGCGCCGGGCGGTCGCGACGATCTGGCGAACGCCGCGGCCGGCACCCTCGTCAGCGGGGCGGCAGCGGTGCCGTTCTTCGTCGCGCCCGGGGATGGCAGCATGCGCAACCTCACGACCGGCGAGGTCGAGGCCGGCGCCGGCGCCGTGGACCCCGACGACGTGCGCGCGATGCGCGACCTGTGGTGAGCTGGACCGAGCGGCCGCCGACGCTCGCGGGCTACGCGCGCTGCGTGCCCGAGCAGGCGGGCGCCGATCTGGGCCGGGCGTTGGCCGCGCTGCTGTGCGCCGGACAGCAGCACGCGGGACCCGGGCCGTGCGCGGCGTGCGCGCGGAGTGGCGAGTTGCTCGCGGCGCCGGTGGGCGGCGCGCTGTTCGCGGTGCGCGCGACCGGCGGCCCGCGGCCGGTCTCGCCGCGGGACCTGGAGGCCATCGGTCGCGCGCTCGATCTCCTGGAGCGAGCCGCGGGGACCGGACAGGCGCCGGCGCCGGTGCGCAACGATCCCCGGCTCCGCCGGCGGCGATGACACGCGGCGCAGTCCGTGGTCCCGACCCCCGACCAGCCACCGGGCAAGGGCGCAAGCGGCTCCACCCAGGGCCGGCCACGGGCTTCACCCCCGCGTGCGAGCGCGGGCCCCGTCACGCACGAGCGGCAGACAGGTGGCGAAATGGGAGACGTGGAGCGGCATGAGCGCCGGCGCGCGCGTGAACCGCGCGCGGAGCTCGCCGGCGCGCCCGGGCTCTAGCCGAAACCCGGCGCGCGTGGGCACGGGGTCCGGGTCGAACGGGGCACGCTTCCCGCGCGCGGTCGTGGCCCAGAGCACCGGCCAGCCGCAGCGGGGGCAGGGCAGGGTCGCCGGCCGCGCATCACTCACCACGTTCAAGCTGCGCATGCAGGACGACGGCGGCCACGTCGCGCGCCTCGCGCCATTCCAGCGGGCGGACCAGCGCCGACGCGGGCAGCGCGAGGCCGAGCGCGCGCGTCGTCGCATGCGTGGGCTCGGCGAGCTTGGCGAGCGCTGTGCGGAGGAGCTGCGCCGCCCGGTTGAGCGCCGCGGTCGCGTCGCGCGGGAGCGTGCCGAGCTGGCGCCAGGCGTCGAGCATGGCCAGCGCGTTGCGCAGGTCCTCGGCGGGCGGCTGCCGCACCGGTTGCGGACCGCTCACCGGGAGCCGGGAGCGAGACGGGAAGCGCGAGCCAGGGGCACGCGGGAGTATAGGCGTAACGCCTATATAGCGCCATGCCCACGCGGCGCCGTATCCTGGCCGCCATGCCGATGACCGCCGCCCAGCTCCGCCGCACGCTCACCCGCCTCGGGCTCTCGCAGCGCCAGCTCGCGCTCCGGCTCCGCGTGGACGTGGGGACCGTGAACCGGTGGGCCACCGGCAAGACGCCGATCCCCGAGACCGTGCGGCTCCTGCTCGACTGCTGGGTGCGCGAGCGTGCGGCGCGGACCCGGCGCTGACTCACCCTCGGAAGGGAGGTCGCTGTGCTCGACCCACAAACCGCCGGCCCACTGCGCCAACTCGCCGCTGAGCTGGAGAAGGGCCCGGCCGTGCGTAAGGCGACCGCGGCCCGGATTCGCGCGGTGGCCGGCGCCCCGGACCCCGACGCCTTTCTGCGTGCGCTGCTGGCGGTGACGCCCGCCGATCTCAACGAGGTGCAGGGTCTCATCAGGCGCGACGAGGGGCTGGCGCTCGGCTTCAAGGCGGCCGCCGCCCAGGAAGGGGCGCCGGGCCTTCGGGCGGCGATGGAGGCCGAGGCCGCCGCCGCGCAGGCCGGCGCGGATCAGAAGGCCGCTGCCAAGCAAACCCTGACGGAGCTCGCCGGGCTCGCGGCGCGGTACGACGCCATTCGGCGGCACGTGGACGGGCGCTAGGCGGCTCCAGCGGCGGAAAGTCCTGAACGCTCAGAAGCGGGAGCGAATCCACGTCCACAGCGCGGTGACTGCGCCGCGCACCGCCGGCGTGAGCCATGCGACCAGGACGGCGCCGGCGATGGTGACGGCCCGGCGCCGCGCGTTCTTCCAGAGCAAGCTGCGCACTGTGGCCAGCACCAAGCGCGGCACGGCATCCTCCAGCTCGTGCAAGCGGGCGCCGTCGCGCCGGAGCTGCGCGACCACCTCTAGGCGATGGCGCACGATATCCGCCTTGGCCTCGGCCACCTTGGCGTCGAACCGCGCCACGCTCACCGCGTCGTGCGGTACGCTGTCCTCGTCGTCCGCCACCTTGCATCCGAATAGCTCGTAAATGCTGGGGCCTGGGTCCCGGAGACTCGTGTAGAGCATCTTGTTGAGCGGGTCTCGGTAGGAGGGGAGGGTGGTACTCTGGCGGCTGTAGAGGTCCAGCCGCAAATCGTCCACGGCGGCGACCTCGCCGGCAATCCGCTCGTCGTCGGGGTCCCACCACCGGTGATTCATCTGGACCATGAGGGGGCGCCACCGTTCGATGAGGCCGGCGAACAGGCTCTCGAACGTGTACACGGCCGCAAGCTGCTCGGGGAGCTCGCGGTAGGCGGCGCGCAGCTCCGCCGCATCTTGCGCGAGGGCCGCGAGGCCGCGGCGCTCGACGGTCTCACCGGCAACGTAATGCACCGCAGAACCTCCGTCAGGGAGACAGCGGTAGGCCCCTTGCCACCGCTGTGTAGAGATATAAGATAGAAGCGTCAGGGCAAGACACCCGCGACCCGAACCGGCGAATGGCCGGTCTCGGGTCGCTTCTCTTTTGGGACAGGAGGAGCGATGGCCAAGACCAAGACCAAGACCGCGAAGGGCGCGACTGCGTGGCTGCCACTGCCGCAGGCGTGCCGATTGCTCGGCATCGACTGGATGAGCGGGTATCGCCTGGTGCTTCGCGGCTCGCTGCGTGCCCGTTGGAATGGCCGGCGCTGGCAGGTCGCGCGCGATTCGGTCGAGGCGATGCGTCGCAAGGGCCCACCGGCGGCGCAGCGGGCGGCGACGACGTGAGTGCCTCCGCGGGCAGCGACCCACGCGAGCCGGAGCGCGTGATCCAATTCACGTGGCGAGACGCGGAGACCGAGGCCGTGTTGTTGGCCCTGCAGGTCGTCAACGTCCTCCTCGGCGTGCCGCGGGAGCGCCTGGTGGCGCTGGCCGAGCAGGCGCTCATCGAGCACGGCCTCGGCGCCGAGCTCGTCATCGGTGGCCGTGACCGGCTCGACCACGCGCTGTGGTGCCTCGAACGCGCGCCCGAGATGCAGACCGTACTCGCCACCCTCCTGGACCAGCTCGCCGCCTGGCGCGCCGAGCCACCATTGGCGGCGCCGCCCGATTCAGGACCGGTCGCGTGACGCGCCGCCAGCGGTCACGGGCGGCGCTCGATGCCGACGCCACGCGGGCGCTGGCATGGGTCGCCGAGCTGCTGTCACCGGCGCTCGTTGGGCCGGGCACGCTGATAGGCGACCTGTACGCCGCGGTCTATGAGTGCCCTGGGCGGAGCGGGCGGGCGGCGGCCGAGCGGCTCTACCGCCGGCTCCCGCCCACACCGCGCGTTCCGCTGCGTCCCGCGCTGCGCCGCGCCCTCCAGGAGGATGGCGACCCGGTGGCGTTATACCGCGCCGCGCTGATCGAGCTCGTTCGGCCGGACGGTATCGAGGAGCAGCGCTGGCCGCTTCGTGAGCTGCCGCACCGACTGGCGTACCAGCTCCTAGAGATTTCCGACCCTGGCCGGCGCCGCCACCTGGTCGCGGCCAAGGCAGGGGCCGCGCTGGACGCGGACACGCTGCCCGACGAAACCGAGGACCCTGCCGCCCGCCTGGACGAGGACGAGGCGGTGGAGCTGCTGTACCGAGCGCTCGACCAGGCGCCGCTCCCTCCGGCGGAGCGGAAGGTGGTCCAGCTCGCTGCGGCCGGGTTCTCCCGTACCCAGATGGCGACGCTGTGCCACGTGACACCCGCGACGATCTCCAACCGCCTCGCCCGCGCCCGCCGCACGCTGCGCGCCTCGCTCCCGCGTTAAGGCGAGCGGCTGCCCCCCCGATTGAGCACAAACGTGCGTTAAGCCCGCCGACCATCGGTGAAGTTTTGCCCGCTCGCTGCCATACCCAGGTAGAGGGATCAACCCAGGGGGGGCAACGGTGGGCGACGCGGACCACGATGTGTTGAACGGCATGCCGCCGGTCGAGCTGTGCGACCGGCTGCTCGGCAAGGGCGGGTTTTTGGAGCTGCCGTTCCTAAGCGACGAGCCCGCGTGGATCGCGGCCCGAACGCACCGCCTGGAGACCGACCAGCTCCGGCAGCGGATGCAGGCGCTGCTGTTGCTCGGTGACCAGCTGCTCTCGCCGGCCGACCGGAAGGCGCGGCGCGAGGAGATGGAGGACCTGGGCGATACCATCCGCAGCCGTAAGGCGGAGGGGCTGTTCCTGGAGTCGGCGGCGGAGGTCGAGCGCCGGGTGCGCTGGGCGCCGCTCGTCACCGCGGTGCGCACGCGGCTGCGCGAAGGCGCGGGCGCGGTGTACTGGCGAGAGGTCGCGCCCATCCTGGAAGCACTGGAGGGGGGGCTCGCCGCGCTCGGCGACTATCAGTTGGCCGCCGGCGTGTGGCCGTTCACCGACGCACCCGCGCTCCCCCGATTCGACGGCAGTCCCTTGGCCCACACGCTCCACCGGCTGCACGCCGCGTTCGACGGGCTCCCGAAACCCGATGCGCCACTGCCGCCGATGGCGCCCGCCCGGGAGCCGCGGATTCCGCTGCGCCTGTTGGCCGACCTGCCGCTCAAGAGCACGACGTACATCGCCGGCGAGGTCATCGACGTGTCGCCGGCCCATGCCCGCGTCTTGATCGCGGAGCGTCGCGCCATCGTGCACGCGGAGCTGGTGGAGCTCGGCGATTTTGACCTCGACTGCGCGACCTGGCGCGAGCAGCGCCACTTGCCGGCCGCCGTGCCCGGCGGGGAGCACCTGGAGCAGACGCGCGTGCAGGCAGCCGCGGCGCGGGCAGCCCACGAGCGGCAGACACGCGAGCGCGAAGCAGCCGAGCGTGGTGCGGCGGCGCGCCAACTGGCCGAGCTGTGGCCCTAACCGGAGACCCGACGATGCCCGAGCGCGACGTGCTGAACCTCAGCGAGTGGAAGGCGCTCGCCGCGCGTGACGCGGCGCCGCGCGACGTGGTGCTGCGCAAACAGTTCACGAGCGAGGTGAAGGCCGCGGCCGATGACCCGCGCGGCGTCGAGCTCGCCATCTCGACCGCCGACCCGGACCGCGACCGGGACACGCTGGCCGTCGAGGGCTGGCGGCTCGACAACTACCGGCGCAACCCCGTGGTGCTGTTCGCCCACGACTACCGCGCGCTCCCGGTGGCACGCGCGACGCGCGTGTGGGCGAGCGACGGGGCGCTGCGGTCGGTCGCGCACTTCGTGGAGCCCGAGATTTACCCGCTCGGCGAGACGGTGCTGCAGATGCTCAAGCGCCGGTATCTGAGCGCGGCGTCGGTCGGGTTCGCGCCGATCCAGTGGACGCGCAACGAGGAGCGGGGCGGCATCGACTTCATCGAGCAGGAGCTGCTGGAGTACAGCATCGTGCCGGTGCCGGCGAATCCCGCGGCGCTGGTCGCCCGCGCCGCCGCCGATGGCCTCGACCTCGCCCCGCTGCGCGCGTGGGCCAAGAGCTTCGTGGGCGACGCGCGCGACGACTACGCGACGGTTTCCCGCGGCGACCCGCTGAGCGACGACGTGCTGCTCGATCTGCTCGGCGTCGGGGCCGGTGACCACCGCGCGCTGCACGCGGCCCTGGGCTGCGGTGCCCCGGAGACGAGCGACCACGCCCTGCTGGCCGCGCTCGGTCTTGATGGGGTCGCACCGGTCGGCGGCGCGCCGGTCGAGATCGACCCCGAGGCCGCCGCGGCGTTCGCGGTCGAGCACCTGCGAACCGCGCTGCCGGCGGTGGTGGACGCGCGCATCCGCCGGCACCAGGGCCGGCTCGACTGATGGCCGACGACGGCCGCGTGCTTGTCTGCTTTCTGCGCCGCGCGGACGTGCCCACGCTCGGCACCGACCAGGGCGGCGCGTATGCCGCCGGCGACGTGGCGGGCTTCGCGCCCGAGCTGGCCGCGCACCTGGTGGCGAGCGGCGCGGCCCGCTACGCCACCACCACCGATCTCGCGGTCGCCGCCGACCCGCAGCGCGGTCTCAACCCGGGCACGCACGAGCGGCCCGCGTTCCGCGGCCGCCTGCTGTCGGAGACGCGCCGCATTGATGGTCACCACCTAGGACCGGAGGTCTAGCATGCCCGCTCTCGCAAAGCTCGGGCTGACCGTGCGCTACTTCGACGCCACGGGCACCGAGCAACCCGCCATCATCACCCGCGTCATCGACCCGGCCACGGGCAAGTGCAACCTGACGGCGTTTCAACCCGCCGGGACGACGGCCGCCGTGGTGAACATCCTCTACTCGGCCACCGGCGCGCCGAGCACCTGGCAGGAGCTCGACGTATGACGACGAAACCCGGGGCGGCTGCACCCGCGACGCCCGGCACGGCCGTGACCGCACCGCGGGCCACGCTGCTGGAGCGACTACTCGCGCTCGCGCAGACACCCGAGGAACGGGAACGCGCGTTCGCGCTCACCGAGCGCGTGCAGCAGCAGCAGGTGCTGGCCGAGCTGTCCGAGCAGATCGCCGCCACGAGCTGGGGCGAGAAGCTGTCGCCAGCGCTGCGCGCCCAGGTGATCCGCTACGCGCTGGACGTGGGCGCCGACCCGGCCCGCCACCTGTTCGTCTTGGGCGGCCGGCCGTACCTCAACGCCACGTTTTACAAGGAGCTCGTCGCCGCGCAGGCGGACTTCCAGCGCGACGAGGTGCAGTTCGTCCACGACGACGAGCGCGCGAGCCCCGAGGAGCGCGAGGAGCGGCGGCGGCTGCGGGTGGTCTACGCGGTGCCGGAGAAGGTCGGCGAGCGCGCGGTGCTCGCGGCCGCGGTCGTGACGCTGCATTTCGAGGACCGCGGGCCGTTCATCGGCGTGAAGTGGGCGCCGTCGAGCAAGACCGATCCCGTGGGCACCGAGTTCCCGGTCCACAGCGCGGAGAGCCGCGCGTATCGCAAGGCCGCCGAGAAGGCGGTGTCCGCGTGGTTCACGCCCGAGCGCACGCACCGGCTCCAACGCATCGAGCAGCTCATCGAGGCGCAGAAGCTCGGCCCCCAGGGTCCAGCGGCACGCGCGCCGGCGCCGGTGGCGGTCGAGGCGGTGGACGTGGCGCCGCTGCCGGCTGGCGCGCCCGCCGTCGGCGCCGAGCCCGAGCCGGCGCGCGTGGGGGTGATCGAGCGGCACAACCCGAGTGCCCGGTGCAGCATCGAGGGGGAGCACCGCCGCGAGGACTGCGGCTACTTCAAGGGCAAGGCAGGCACGTGAGGGAGCGCATCCTGTCTCTGTGCCCGGCGTTGCCCGGCTGGTCGGTGGTGTACGGGCTGGACGACAGCACCGTGTTGCGGGAGCCTATCGCCTGCTGGGCGCTTCACGAATGGAAGGACGACCGCGGCCAGGTACGGACTGAGGTGGTCGCCCTCATAAACGCGGACGACGGATACCTCACGCCCGCCGACGAGCTCACCAATCCGGTGCTCGGTATCGAGAAGCCCGGCGACGCGCGGGACTGGACCGCCGCCGCGACGAGTCACCGGAAGCCCGAGTGAGAGTTGCGCACCTGGCCGACCTGCACCTCGGGTTCCGCCAATTCCACCGCACCACGCCACGCGGCGGGAACCAGCGGGAGGCGGACGTGGCCGACGCGCTGCGGCGGGCGGTGGACGATCTGATCGCGCAGCGCCCCGATCTGGTGGTGATCGCCGGCGACGTGTTCCACTCGGTCCGACCGCCGAACGGCGCCATTCTGTTCTGCTTCCAACAGCTCCAGCGGCTCCGCACCGCGCTGCCCGAGACGCGCGTGGTGATCGTGGCCGGCAATCACGACACGCCGCGCACGAGCGACGCCGGCGTGATCCTGCCGCTCTACCAAGCGTTGGGCGTGGACGTGGTGGTGGGTGGCGTCGCGCGCATCTCGCTGCCGGCGCACCGGTGCATGGTCACTGCCGTGCCGAGCAGCGCCGCCGCGCAGCCGTTGCCCGCCCCCGACCCCGCGGCCGCGGTGAACGTCTTGGTCCTGCACGCCGACGTCATCGGCTACGACCTCTCGTCGCGGACGACGTTCGGGCGGGACCACCTTGACGCCTCCGGGCTCGCGGCAGCGGGCTGGGACTATGTGGCGCTCGGCGACTACCACGTCGCGGCCCAGGTGGCGCCGCGCGTTTGGTACAGCGGCGCGACCGAACGGACCAGCACTGACCCCTGGCGCGAGCTCCGCGTCGAGAGAGAGCGTGGACTCCCGGGCAAGGGCTGGCTGCTGGTCGAGCTGCCCGGCGGCGCGCCCGTGTTCCGGCCCATCGCCGCCGCGCGGCCGTTCCTGGACCTGGAGCCGGTGGACGCCGCGGGCCTCGGCGCCGAGGACCTGGGCCGGGCGCTCGCCGCGCGCGTTGAGGGCGTGGCGCTCGACGGGGCGGTGGTGCGGCTGGTCGTGACCAACGTGACGCGCGACCTGCGGCGCGCGCTCGACTACGGGCCGGTGCGCGGGTGGAAGGCGCGCGCGCTCCACTTCCAGCTCGATCTCCGACGCGCTGACGAGGAAGCCACGCCCGCCGCGCGGGCGGCGCGGTTCCAGCCGCTCGACCAGCTCGTGGCCGAGTTCCTTGGCGCGCGGACGCTGCCGCCCGACCTCGACCGCGAGACGTTCGTGGCGCTCGGCGTCGGGTATCTCCGCACCGCGGGTGCCGAGCCGCTCGCGTCCGAGCCCGCCGCGTGACCGCACGAGCGGCAGAGCACCCAGGGTCGCCGCACGCGGGGGAGCCGCGCCGGCGGGCAACGGGTCCGAGGGTACCCGCCCTGGACAGCTCGGCCGATCCGCTCGCCCTGGTCGCGCGCTGGCGCGCGCAGGCCGCGGCCTACGAGCAGGACGGCCAGCCGGGCGCCGCGCTCCTGCGGCGGGTGGCGGAGGAGCTCGAACGGGCGCAGCGGGAGCACGCGCTGGCGGAGCTGACGATGGCCCAGGCCGCGGCCGAGAGTGGCTACTCGGCCTCCCAGCTCCGCAAGCGCTTCCCGGGGCGGCGGACCGTGCGGCGGCTGGACCTGCCGCGGAAGGGCGGGGGCCAGGGAGAGGGGCCGGACCTGGCGCGGGCCATCTTGCGAGGCGAGCGCGCGTGAATCATATTGATTCACGATGACCCTGCAAGCCGCTGTTCGCCAAGCGATGGCCGACGCCCCGTGCACGCTGCGGGCGCTGGCGCGGGAAGCTGGCTTGCCTATCGCCCGCCTGGTGCGTATCCGACAAGGCACAGCGGCGGCGACGCCGGCCATGGCCGCGCGGATCGCGGCGGCGCTGGCGCGATGGGGCAAGCGGTGCGACCGGAGTTCGACGCGGATTCGGACGGCGCTGCGGGATTCGACGGGGAGGGCAGAATGACAGTCACCACCGAGCAACGGCCGCGGACCAAGCGGCGGGAGCGCGAGCGCTGGTCGTGGGCCGTGGGCGAGTACGGCGGCCGGGTGCTCGTGTTCCAGGAGCGCAACGGCCGCCTCTACGGCCAGATTCGCGGGAAGCGGGTCGCGCTCAAGCACACGGACCGCGACCGGGCCAAGACGTGGGCGAAGGACCAGGAGCGGCAACTCCGCGAGGGGCTGGCGACGGCCGCCGATCCGACGCCGACCGTGGCCAAGGTGTTCGCGGCCTACCAGGCGGCGCGGGCCGAGCTGGACTTGTCGGGGACCTCGCGCTACACCGACGAGCGGTGCGGCGGGCGGCTGCCCGACCCGACGGTGCCCGGCGACGAGGGCGACCCCGGCCTGTTCGCTCGGGTCCTGGGCGCGGACCGAGACCTCTCCAAGCTCACGCTGGGCGAGTGGCAGCACTTCATCCGCGTGCGTTTGACCGGGGCGGTGGACGCCTGGGGTCGCGACGTGCCGATGCCGGCGACGGCCGAGGACCAGCCGCGCCGCGTCGTCCGCGCGCGCACGGTCGAGGCCGACTGCGAGTGGCTGGCCATCGTGTGCAACTGGGCGCTGGAGTGGGAGGACCGCGAGACCGGGCGCCCGCTGCTGCGCGAGCATCCGTTCAAGCGCGAGCGGTTCCGGGACGCGGTGCCGCACGAGCAGAACCCGCGCCGGCCGGTGGCGACGCAGGACCGCTACGAGGCCATCCTGGCGAAGGCGCCGGCCGTGCATCCGTTCTTGGCCGCGTTGCTCGGGTTGGTGAACGGCACCGGGCGCCGCATCCGCGCGGTGCTGTCGCTGCGCTACCAGGACCTCCAGCTCGCCAAGAGCCCGGCGACGCCGCACGGCGCGGTGCAGTGGCCGGGCGAGACCGACAAGATGGGGAAGGCGTGGGCCGCGCCGATCAACGCCGCGGTGCGGGCCACGCTCGACGCGCTGCTAGGTGAGCGGCCGGGCCTCGGCGCCGCGTATCTGTTTCCGTCGCCGAGCGACGTGGCGCAGCCGATGGACCGTTGGTTCGCCTCGAAGCTGCTGCGGCGCGCGGAGCGGCTGGCGAAGGTGCCCAAGCACAACGGCTCGCTGTGGCACGCCTACCGGCGGAAGTGGGGCACCGAGCGCAAGCATCTGCCGGTGCAGGACGTGGCGCAGGCCGGCGGGTGGAAGAACACGGCGACGCTGGAGACGATCTACCAGCAGCCGGACGCCGCGACACTGTACCGGGTGGTGAGCGAGCCGGCGGAGCTCCGGGAGGCGAAGGCATGAGCGCCACGCTGCTGGAGATGCGGCCGCACGTCGATCACGAGCTGACCGAGCTGCTGCGGGTTGGCCGGCTGATTCAGTCGGGCCGGTACGCCGGCGGCCCGGTGGACGCGCCGCTCCGCGAGGCATTCGCTGCGCACTTTCGCAAGCTGTGCGAGTTCTTCGGGGTCCAGCGCGTGGGGCGCCGGTTTCCCGATGTGAAGGCGACCAGCTACGTGCCCGGGTACCCGGCGCCGACCGACCGGCGCCTGCAGACGCGGATGTACCATGCGGACAAGCTCCACGCACACCTGGGTGAGGGACGGAAGGCGCTGGAGGTGCTGCGCCGCGAGTGGGGTGCGAAGGCCGACACGGCGCTGTTCGTCGGGAAGGTGCGCCGGTTCGTTGGGTCGGCCAAGCGCGCGGGGCACCGGTTCACGGCCGCGGAGCGCGAGCTCCGGCACTGGCCATGAATCGCCTCCGCCAGTTTCTCCGCTACATCGCGTGCGCAGGGCGCGCGAACGGCGGGTGTCGGACACGCGACGCGCGCGCTAAGTGGTTGGCGGACGCGCACGACGCGCGAAAGCGGGGCGACCGACGACGGATGGGGTTCAGGGGGTCGCGGGTTCAAATCCCGCCGTCCCGACTAGGCCTCCGCCTCGGCGGGGGCCTTGTTGCATTAGGTTTCCGCACTATGAAACGCGCGGTCATCCTGCTGTCCGGCGGTCTCGACTCCGCCACCACCCTCGCTATCGCGAAGGCCGAGGGATTCGCATGCTACGCTCTTTCCTTCGGATACGGGCAGCGGCATGAGGTTGAGCTCGACGCCGCCGCCCGAGTCGCGAAGCACCTTGGCGCCACAGAGCACCGCATCCTCGACTTCGATCTCCGGCAATTCGGCGGGTCCGCGCTCACCAGCGACATCGCGGTGCCCA
>DASWDP010000022.1:0-3452 GCA_036395195.1 Gemmatimonadales bacterium
AGCGAGGTGATGATGGCGCTCGACATCGCGACGAAGCTTTGCTGGAATGCCTTCTCGCTCTCGGTCTTGGTCGGCGCGCGCGAATTCAGGAATTGCTCGTCGACGGCGGTCGCGACGCGCGGCATGGCGTCCGGCGGTTCCACCCGGAGGATGTACCAGCCGGCGTCCACCGGCCGGCCCGGCTCCCGCGCCCGCACCTGCTCGTACAGGTAGTCCCACCGGAAGAACATCTGCGTCTCGTCCACGGTCTGGTCCCGGCCGGTGTAAATCCCCCGCACGACCCACTCCCAGCGGCCGGGGAAGATGTCGCCTTCCATCGTGATCACGTCGCCGATCTTGAAGCCGTGCTGCTGGGCGAGCTTGCGGCCGATGATGCAGGCGTTGCGCTCCTTCTTGAACTGGGCGAGCTGATCCGGCGGCACCTGGAACTCCGGGTACAGGTCGAAGTACGTCTCCGGGTCTACCGCCAGGCGCGGCCAGAAGTTCTTGAAGTCGTTGGGGTCGCCGTACACGCCCCCGAACCAGTTCGCCCACGACACCGCCGTGACGCCCGGCACCCGGGCGATCGCCTGACGGTACGGCAGCGGGACCGGGAAGATGAACGACACGCTGTGGTGCGTGATCATGCGGTTCGCGGCCGACGCGGCGACCCCGGCGTTCCACGCGCCTACGATCGTGCGGATCAGGCCGAACGCCATCACCGCTGTGGCGATCCCCAGCATCGTCAACACCGTGCGCAGCCGGTGCCGGAACAGGCTCTTGAGGACGATCTTGACCAGTTTCACGGCCGCCCCCTCACTGCAGCTCGCCCTTGTCGAGGTGGCGCACGATGTGCGCGCGCTCGACAGCGTGCGGATCGTGCGTCACCATCACGATGGTCTTCTGGAACTCCTTGTTCAGCCGCTCGAGCAGCGTGAGCACCTCTTCGGCCGACTTGCGATCCAGGTCCCCCGTCGGCTCGTCCGCCACGAGGATCGTGGGATCGGTGGCGATGGCGCGCGCGATGGCGACGCGCTGCTCCTGGCCGCCCGAGAGCTGCCGCGGAAAGTGGTGCATCCGGTCCTGCAGGCCGACCAGCGTGAGCGCCGTCTCGACGTGCTTACGCCGCTCGGCCTTGGAGAGCGGCGTCAAGAGCAGCGGTAGCTCGACATTCTCGTAGGCCGTGAGCACCGGGATCAGGTTGTAGAACTGGAACACGAACCCGATGTGTGTGGCGCGCCAGCGAGCCAGCTCCGACTCGCTCAGCTTGGTGACGTCAATGCCGGCGACCGTGACCACCCCCGCATCCGGGCGATCGATGCCCGCGATGAGGTTGAGCAGCGTGGTCTTCCCGGACCCCGAAGGGCCCATCAGGCCGAGGAATTCCCCCTCGGGGACGTCGAGCGAGATGTCGCGCAGCACGGGGATTACCATGCTGTCGCGCCGATAGGATTTCGACACACCGCGGATCTGGACGATCGGATTGGGCATGAGTCTCCTCTACTGCACTTTGACTTTGGCGCCGCCGCGCAGGCGGTCGCCGACGCTGTCGATCACCTGAACGCCGGGCCGCAGCCCCTCCCGGATCGCCACCGACGACCCCACTTCCCGGCCGACGACGACCGGTACCTCCACCGCCCGGCCCCGCTCTACAACGAAGACGACGCTGCGTCCGTTTCGCTCGGCCACCGCCGTGCGCGGCACCGCGAGGACCGGCTGGGTGTCCACGGCCACGCGCGACGGGCGCGGCAGGAAATGGACCTTGGCGCTCATCTCCGGCAGCACCCGCGCGTCATAGGAGCGGAAGGCGACCTTGACCTGCACCGTCGCCTTGGCGCGGTCCGCCGTGGGCACGATCTTCGCGACGTAGCCCTGGTAGCGCGCGTCGGGGTACGCGTCCAACACGATCTCGCACGGCTGGCCGGGGCTCACGGCTTCGAGGTTCGATTCGGCCACGTCGGCCTCGACCTGGAGCGAGCGCAGGTCGGCGATCGTCACCACCGCGCTCTTGGAGAACGCGCTCGCCGCGAGCGGCGCCACCACCTCCCCGACGTCGGCATTCTTCGTCAGCACCGTGCCGTCGAACGGCGCGCGGATGACGGTGTTCTCGAGCGCCACCTGCGCGGCCTGGACCGTCGCCTCCGCGACGGCGATGCTCGCCTTCACGCGCTGGTAGCGCGCCTCGGCGGCGTCCACAGCCGCCTGGGACGTGAACCCGCTGTCCTGGAGAAACCGCTCGCGCGCCAGCGACTGCTCGGCGTCGTGCAGCTCGGCACGGTTGAGCTGGAGGGTTGCCTGGGCCTGGGCGAGCTGGGCTTTGACGTCGGCGTCCTCGATGCGGGCGATGACCTGTCCGGCCCGCACGCGGTCCCCTTCCACGACGCCGAGGTAGACGAGCCGGCCCGTGCCCTTGGAGGCGACGGCCGCCTTGCGCTGGGCGACGACATACCCACTGGCGATGAGGACCGCCCCGGACCGGATCGGGGACACCATGGTGGCCGGGGAGAGCCGGACGGGGATCGCGGAGCTGAAGGCCCCGTTGGTCGCCAGCAACACGGCCGCCAGGACGGCGACACCCGCAGCCGGCAGGCCGATCGCCAGCCAGCGCCGCGTCCCCGGAGGGGGGGAGGCGGCCGCCGGGTCAGCGGCGCGGTCGATCCGCAGCGCGGAGAGGTCGGCGTTCTTGGCTTCCATGCCCCTCAATCGTAACACCCCTCGGCTACCGTGGGGCGCGTCGCGCGCCCGTTGCCATTTGTCTTACGGATATGATATCTTAGGGCGTGAAGAGTATCCGCAGTGGGGACGGCGTGTCAAGGGGTCGCAAGGCCCTCCTGGAGGCGCTCAACGCCGAGGGGCGGCACCACAGCACGGCCACCGTGTTGTTCCACGCGGCGCTCGCCACCCGGCTGGGGCTGAACCCCACCGACCACAAGTGCGTGGATCTCCTCCTCCGCACCGGCCCCCTCTCGGCCGGCGAGCTGGCCGAGCGCACGGGGCTCACCACGGGCGCGATCACGGGCGTCGTGGACCGGCTGGAGCGGGCGCGGTGGGTGCGACGGGGCCGCGACGCCAAAGACCGCCGCCGGGTGATCATCGAGCCGCTCGACGACCCCAAGATCGCCCGCCGCGTGAGCCGCCTGTTCGAGCCGCTGGTGGAGGCGTTCGCGTCGTTGACCGCCGGCTACTCGGACCACGATCTCGGCGTGATCCTGGACTTCATGCGGCGCAGCCGGGTCATGTTGGAGGGTGTCTCAAAGCGGTTGCGCCACTTGCCGTGAGCGCCGGGTCGCCACGTCGCTACTTCCGCTCGGGAGGACCCTTCTGGGGCGGTGGCTGTCCCATCGCGATGTAGGTGACGGCGTCCCACGCGTTGTGAATGCCGATGAACAAGAGGAGCAGCGCTGTCGTCCCGATGACCAATAGACAGCGTGCGGGATCGCGCCCGAGGGCGAGGGCCGCCACCAGCAGCGTCA
>DASWDP010000023.1:0-1965 GCA_036395195.1 Gemmatimonadales bacterium
TCCTTCACGAACTTGTGGCACCCCTGGCAGCGCGCCATGGACGGGACGCCCGCGACGGGACCGCGCTCCGCGTAGACGTGGCAGGACGTGCAGCCGATCGCGGCGTCGGTCGCGTGGACCTTGTGGCTGAAGCGGATCGGCTGCGCGGGGCCGGGCGCGGCGGCGACGCCCACCGCCGCCGCGACGGCGGCGACCGCGCAGGCGCGGAGACCGGCCACTGCGTGCTCCTAGCGCTTCACCGTGAAGTCGGCCTCCGCGGTCTTGCCCGCCTGGACGGTGACCGGCTTGTCGGGCGCCTTGAGGTGCGAGTTCCAGACCGCGGCCTTGTAGGTGCCAGGCGGCACGTCCTTGATGACGTAGCGCCCCTTCGCGTCCACCGCCGCGGCGTACGGGGTCGGGGCGACGAAGACGTAGCCGAGCATCTCGGGGTGGATGGAGCAGAGCTGGCTGTACGCGCCCTCCTGGTCGAACGTGTGCGTCCGCTCCTCGTTGGGCTTGAAGGTGCCGAGGTTGTAGGCGTCCCCGTCCGGCGAGTAGACGTTGTGCGCGACGCCGTCGTGGTTCATGAACTTGACCGTGTCCCCGCGCGCGACCACGAGGACGTGCGGGATGAACGTCAGGCTCTTTTGATCCATCGCGAGGGTCCGCGGCGCCGCCGTCGACTTGGCGTCCCTCAGGTAGACGACCGTCTCCGCCGCGTACTTGGGAGGCGTGACCTCCACCTTGCCGCTCACCATGCCGCCCTCGGCGCGCGCCGTGAGCGGGAGCCAGGCGAGGGCGAGGGCGGCGATCCAAAGCCAGCCGATGCGTGTCATCACGATCTCCGGGAGCGGGGCGCGCCGATCAGAGGGCCCAGGCGAGGAACAGCGCGATCGACTGGAACTCGTTCAGCTTGGCGTCGGGCGCGGCGGTGTCCTTCGCGACCCCGACGAAGTTCCCCCAGTCGGCGTTGCCGCCCTGCCACGGGAGGGCGGTGCCGTCCGCCTGCGGGAAGCCGTTCACGAACTCGAAGTTCGCGACGAGCACCGCCCTCACGTTCGCGCGGAGCAGGAACGCGATCCCCGGCATCAGGTGGATGTCGTGGACGTTCGGGCCGCCGCTCGGGCGGAGCCCGATGCGCTCGACGCGGACGGCCGGCACCATCCACGGGAACAGGACGTGGGACAGCTCCGCGTACTCGACGTCCGCGCGCACCGAGCCGAGCTCGGCCGTGCCGTGGTCGTGCCGCTGCGTGTAGGCGCCGATGTTGAGCTCGGTCGAGCCGAGCTGGCCGCGGACCGCGGCCCCCCACGTGTTGGAGATGTCGCTCACCGGCGTGGGGTCGGGGCTGATCGTGTCGCCGGAGTGCTCGTGCGACCGGAAGGCGAAGACATCGAGCGTCACCGCGGCCTCGGCCCAGGGCTTCATGGAGTCCTTCGGTCCCTTGGAGCCCTCCCCGTCGAGGCGCATGCCGCCGAGCTTGTAGCCGAGGTGCCCGTAGATGTTCTCGCTGTTGAACCGGCCGCCGAGCGTGGTCTTCCCGTTTGCCACCCCAGCCGACCAACCAAGGCGGCCGTTTAGGGTGCCGGTCAGCTCGGCGCCGTTGTAGTTGTCCACGAGCGTGAACGGATCGCCCGAGAGCTCGTAGATGCCGGTCACCGGCACGGTCGTGAGCTGCGAGTCCCCGAGGTACGTCGAGTGTGGGCCGAAGCTCGTCAGCGTGGGGAAGCCTCGCCCGACGGTGAGGTTCAGGACGTGCCGGGGCCCGACGAGATCGTTGAGCAGGACCTGGGCGTGCTCCACGTCCGCGCCCCCGTCCGCGACCGTCAGCTCCGCCCAGATGGTGATGCTGTCGTCGAGCGACGCCGCCGCCCAGAGCTGCCCTTCGTTGACGAGGTTGTCGAGCGAGAAGCGAACGCCGTTGTTCTCCCGCGGCGTGCTGGCGCTCTTCTGCGGGTAGACGAACGCCTGGCCGTTCGCCCCGAC
>DASWDP010000024.1:0-25896 GCA_036395195.1 Gemmatimonadales bacterium
CACGTCGCCGCTCGACCTCCAGCCCGCCTTCGGGCTCGACCTCCTCGCGCCCGACGCGACCGGATTTGTGGGAGGCGTGCTGCGGGGGATCAACGTGTTCTCGGTCTGGGGGTGCGCCCTGAACGGCATCGGCATCGCCACGACGCACCGCACCTCCAAGGGAACGGGCTACGGCGCGGCGGCCGTCGCGTTCGCCGTGACGGTGCTGCTGCTCGGCCTGCTCGGGCTGCTACAGCCGGCTAGGGGCTAGGGGCTAGGGGCTCGGGGTTCGGGGCTAGGGGGTCCACATCCCGAACCCCGAGTCCCGAGCCCCTAGTGCGCAGCACAATGATAGGTGTCGCAACGAAATGATGACGCCCTCCGAGGCCGGCACTGCAGACTTCCGAGCCACCACTCTGGAGCTCTTGATGCCCGAGCCTAACGCAGCGACTGCCCCAGTGCGTAGCTATCGCGACCTCCGGGTGTGGCCGCAAGCGGTTGATTTAGCTGAGGCGACGTATCGTGCTACCGAGCACTTTCCCGCCGACGAGCGTTACGGGCTCGTGACCCAGCTACGACGTGCGGCCGTCTCGGTTGCGTCGAACATCGCGGAGGGCCATGCGCGTTCCTTAGGCGATTATCTCCGTTATCTCGTCGTCTCAAGCGGGTCGCTCACCGAAATGGAGACCCAGTTCGTGCTTAGCGAGCGGTTGGGGTTTCTCCCGTCAGAGCAGGTGGAGTCTCTGTTGCAGGCATGCGACCAGATCGGGCGCATGCTGGGCGGCCTCCGGAAGAGTCTGCGAGCACGGCGCGTGCGAGGGGCTCGGGGTTAGGGGCTCGGGACTCGGGCTCGCGGTGCTCCAGCGCCGTGCCCGCACGCCAGCGTCCGCCCGGCACATCCCGAACCCCAAGCCCCGAGTCCCGAACCCCTAGACGGTTGCCTTCGTGCGGTTGATGACGCCCTGCTCCTCGAGGGCGGCCTGGGCCGCGGCGAGGCGGGCGATGGGCACGCGGAACGGCGAGCACGACACGTAGTTCATTCCCACCCGGTGGCAGAACTTCACCGACGTGGGCTCGCCGCCGTGCTCGCCGCAGATGCCGATCTTCAGCTCGTGCCGCGAGGCGCGGCCGAGCCGGACGGCGATCTCGACGAGCTTGCCGACCCCTTCCTGATCCAGCACCTGGAAGGGATCGTCCGGCAGGATCCCGCGGTCCACGTAGAAGGGCAGGAACCGGCCGGCGTCGTCGCGTGACAGACCGAAGGTCGTCTGCGTGAGGTCGTTCGTGCCGAAGGAGAAGAAGTCGGCCTCCTTGGCGATCTCGTCGGCGGTGAGCGCGGCGCGCGGCAGCTCGATCATCGTGCCGACGAGATAGGGCACGGCGCGCCCCTCGGCCTGGAACACCTCGCGGGCCACGCGGCGCACGATCTCGGCCTGGCGGCGCAGCTCTTCCACGTGCGCCACGAGCGGGATCATCACTTCCACTACGACCTGCTTGCCGCGGGCGACCACGCGGCACGCCGCCTCGAAGATCGCCTGCGCCTGCATCTCGGTGATCTCGGGATAGGTGATCCCCAGGCGGCAGCCGCGGTGCCCGAGCATCGGGTTCGCCTCGACGAGGGAATCGACGAGCCGCTGGAGCCGCGCCGGCGGGAGCTTCATGACCTTGGCGAGTTCCGCCACCTCGGTGCGCGTGTGCGGGAGGAATTCGTGCAGCGGCGGATCGAGCAGCCGGATCGTGACCGGATAACCCGCCATCGCCTCGAAGATCCCCTCGAAATCCGCCCGTTGCATCGGCAGGAGCTTCGCGAGCGCGCGGCGGCGGCCCGCCTCGTCCGGGGCCACGATCATCTCGCGCATCGCGATGATGCGGTTCCCCTCGAAGAACATGTGCTCCGTGCGGCACAGCCCGATGCCTTCGGCGCCGAACTCGCGTGCGCGCTTCGCGTCGGCAGGCGTGTCGGCGTTGGCCCGCACCCGCAGGCGCCGCCGCTGGTCGGCCCAGGCCATCAGCTTCGCGTAGTGGGCGCCGATCTTCGGCTGCACGAGCTTCGCCGCCCCGAGGATCACCCGGCCGGTCGTGCCGTCCACCGTGATGACCTGGCCCTGCTTCACGACGCGCCCGTTCGCGCGCAACCGCCCCCCCCCGGCCTCCGAGGTCACCTCGATGTCCTTCGCCCCCACGACGCACGTCTTTCCCATGCCGCGGGCGACCACCGCGGCGTGGCTCGTCATGCCGCCGCGCGCGGTGAGCACGGCCTGCGCCGCCACGATCCCGTGAAAGTCCTCGGGAGAGGTCTGTGGACGGATGAGGATGACCTTCCGGCCCTTGTTGGCGAGCGTCGCGGCCTCGTCGGCGTCGAACACCGCCTCGCCGATGGCGGCGCCGGGCGACGCCGGCAGCCCCTTCGCCACCACGGTGACGGTGGCGCGCGGGTCGACCATGGGATGGAACAGCTGGTCGAGATCCTGGGGCGGCACGCGCTGCACCGCCTCGTCGGGGGTGATCAACTTCTCGTCCACCATCTCGACCGCGCAGCGCACCGCCGCGAGGCCGGTGCGCTGGGCGCGGCGCGTCTGGAGCATGTACAGCTTGCCGTGCTCGAAGGTGAACTCGATGTCCTGCACGTCCATGAAGTGCCGCTCGAGCTTCGCGGCGATGCGCTCGAGGTCGCGGTACACCTTCGCGAGCGCTCCCCGACCGCGCTTGAGCTTCGCGAGCGGCTCCGGGGTCCGCGCCCCGGACACGACGTCCTCACCCTGGGCGTTCGTGAGGAAGTCGCCGTTCAGGCCGTTCTCCCCGGTGCGGCAGTCGCGCGTGAACGCCACGCCGGTCCCCGAGTCGTCGCCCATGTTCCCGTACACCATCGCCACGACGTTCACGGCCGTCCCCAGGTCGTCGGGGATGCCGTGGACTTTGCGGTAGTCCACGGCGCGGCGCGTGCGCCAGCTCTTGAACACGGCCTCGATCGCGCCCCACAGCTGCGCGGCGGGGTCCTCGGGGAAGGGGGCGCCGCGCTTCGCCTGGATGATGGACTTGAACTCGTGGACGAGCGCCTGCAGGTCGTCGGCGGGCAGGTCGATGTCGCGCGCGACCCGGCGTCGCGCCTTGAACTCCTCCAGCACCTCCTGGAACGGCTCCCGGCCGAGGTCGAACACCACGTCGCCGTACATCTGGACGAAGCGCCGGTAGGAGTCGTAGGCGAAGCGGGGGTTCTTCGAGCCGGCGATGAGGCCCTGCACGGTCTCGTCGTTGAGACCGAGGTTCAGGATCGTCTCCATCATCCCCGGCATCGAGACGGCCGCGCCCGACCGCACGGAAACGAGGAGCGGGTTGCGCGGATCGCCGAACCGCTTGCGCGTCGCCCGCTCGAGCTGCTTCAGATGGCGACCGACTTCCTCATGAAGCTGGTGGGGGAAGGTGCCCTGCTCGAGGTAGGTGAGACACAGCTTGGCGGAGAGCGTGAACCCGGGCGGAACGGGGAGGCCCAGGTTCGCCATCTCGGCGAGGCCGGCCCCCTTGCCGCCCAGGACGTCGCGCATGGCGGCGGAGCCGTCGGCGCGGCCCTGTCCGAAGAAATACACCCAGCGTTCGAGGGACGGCACGACGTGTTACACCATGAGCGCCTGTTGTAGGGGCGCGGCATGCCGCGCCCGTTCCAGGTCCGCAGAGATCTCCGTCGGGTAGGCGCCGGAGAAGCAGGCGTGGCAGAAGTCGGCGGGATCGCCGTCCCCGGCCGCGGCACGCAGCATGCCGTCGAGCGACAGGTAGCCGAGGCTGTCGACGCCCAAGTGTTCACGTATTTGTTCGACGGTGTTACTCGACGCAATCAGCTCTTGTTTGCTGGGCGTATCGATGCCGTAGTAGCACGGGCCGGTGATGGGTGGCGAGGCGACGCGGAAATGCACCTCTTGCGCCCCGGCCTGGCGGATCAGCTGGACGAGGGCGCGGCTCGTGGTGCCGCGCACGATCGAGTCGTCCACCACCACGACCCTCTTCCCCGCCAGCACCTCGCGCACGGGATTGAACTTGATCTTCACCTTGGCCATGCGGCCCGCCTGGGCCGGATGGATGAACGTCCGTCCGACGTAGTGGTTGCGGATCAGGGCGTGCTCGAGCTTGATGCCCGACTCCTCGGAGAAGCCGAGCGCCATGGCGTTCGAGGAGTCCGGCACCGAGAACACGCAGTCCGCGCCCGGCGCGGGGTGCTCGCGCGCGAGCTCGTGCCCGAGCGCCCGCCGGACGCGGTCCACCGAGCGGTGGAACACCGTGCTGTCGGGGCGCGAGAAGTACACGAGCTCGAACACGCAGCGGCGCCGCGGCTTGGCGGCGAGCCTCGGCAGCTCGTCCACGTCGCCGCCCTGGATCCGGACGAAGTCGCCCGGCTCGAGCTCGCGCACCGGCGTGGCCCCGGTGATGTCGAGGGCGCACGTCTCCGAGGCCACCACCCAGCCGGTGCCCAGCCGTCCGAGCACGAGCGGCCGGAAGCCGCGCGGATCGACGATGGCATACAGCGTCCTGCCGATCGTGATCACGAGCGAGTAAGCGCCCTCGACCCGCTCCAGGGCGTCGAGCAGCTGATCCTCGGGCTCGCGTGCCTCGGAGCGGGCGATCAGGTGCACCAGCACCTCGCTGTCCGACGAGCTCTGGAAGATCGAGCCCTTCGCGACCAGGTCGGTGCGGAGCGGGACCGCGTTGGTGAGGTTGCCGTTGTGGGCGAGGGCGAGCGGGCCTTCGCGGTAGCGGGCGAGCATCGGCTGGGCGTTGGCGAGGACGGAGGTGCCGGCGGTCGAGTAGCGCGTGTGGCCGATCGCGACGTCGCCCGGCAGCTCGTGGAGCACCTTCTCGCCGAACACGTCCGAGACGAGCCCCATGCCGCGGTGCGAGCGGGCCACGCCCGCGCCGTCCACGGCGACGATGCCCGCCGACTCCTGGCCCCGGTGCTGCAGGCTGTAGAGCCCGAGATAGGCGACGCGCGCCGCGTCGGGAACGCCGGTGACGCCGATGATGCCGCACATCCGTCCGTCAGTCTCCCATGCGCCGGGGTATCGCGGTGAAATATACCTGCCTGAGCCGCTCGACGGGCTGCTCGAGCCGGGCGTCGCGCAGCCGCACGCGCAGCGCTCCGCCACGCTCGCCCACGGTGCCCACGCCCCGCGCCGGCACGCCCAGCTCCTGCGCCAGCGCCGCCACGGCGGCCGCCCGCTCCGGAGCGCACGTCACAACGGCACGGCCGTGGGACTCCGAAAACAGGACTTCGTATGGCGTGAGACGTAGGGCGTACGACGTCAGGTCGACGTCGAGGCCGAAGCCCGTCTCCTCGTAGGGGCCGCCCATCGCCACCTCCGCGAGCGCCACGCCCAGGCCGCCCTGCGAGCAGTCGTGCGCCGAGCGGAACAGCCCACGCGCGGCGCCGGCGACGAGGTAATCGACCAGGCGCTGCTCGGCCGCGAGGTCCACCCGCGGCGGCTCGCCGCCCACCACGCCGTACGCCGCTTCCCACAGCTGCGAGCCGCCCAGCTCGGCGCGCGTGTCGCCCAGCACGACGACGGCATCCCCGGCGGCGCGCGCATGGCTCGGGACGGCGCGGTCGGCGCGCGAGAGCAGACCGATCATCCCGATCACGGGGGTCGGGTCCACGGCGCCGGCGGGACTCTCATTGTAGAAGGACACGTTGCCCCCCGTCACCGGGGTGTCGAGCGCGCGGCAGGCGTCGGCGATGCCGCGGCACGCTTCCCGGAACTGATAGAACACGGCAGGGCGCTCGGGGTTGCCGAAGTTCAGGCAGTTCGTGATCCCGAGCGGCCGCGCGCCGGTGCAGGCGACGTTGCGGGCGGCCTCGGCCACGGCCGCCTTGCCGCCCTCGTACGGATCGAGCAGCACGTACCGCGCGTTGCAGTCGGTCTTCATCGCTATGGCGAAGTCCGCGTCCCGCACGCGGATCACCCCCGCGTCGCCGCCGGGCCCGATCACCGTGCTCGCCTGCACGGTCGAGTCGTATTGCTCGAAGACCCAGCGTTTCGAAGCGATGGGAGGGTGGTCGAGGAGCGTGAGTAATGCCTCCTCGGGGCTCGGGACTCGGGCCTCGGGGCTCGGGCGCTGCCGGCGCAGAGCCGCGATCCGCTCATCCTCCCGGGCTTCCGGGTGATAGACGGGGCAATCCTCGATGAGCCGCTTGCCCGGGATTTCGACGACGACCTGGTCCTGCCATTTCGCCCGGTACATCCCGTCATCGGTGACGCGGCCTATCGGCGTGGCGGTGAGTTCCCATTTCGCGGCGATGTCTTGGACGGCGCCGATCCGGTCGGGCATCGCGACGACGAGCATCCGCTCCTGCGACTCGGAGAGCAGGATCTCGTACGGCGTCATCCCCGGCTCGCGGGTGGGAACGAGGGCGAGGTCGATCTCCACCCCGACGCCGCCCCGCGCCGCCATTTCGGCGGACGACGAGGTGAGCCCCGCCGCCCCCATATCCTGGATCGCGACGATGTGGCCCGAGGCGATCAGCTCGAGGCTGGCCTCGAGGAGCAGCTTTTCGGTGAACGGGTCTCCGACCTGGACCTGCGGCCGCCGGCGCTCGGACTCGTGGGTCAGCTCCTCGGAGGCGAACGACGCGCCGTGGATGCCGTCGCGCCCGGTGCGCGAGCCGATGACGAGCAGCACGTTCCCCACGCCGTGCGCCGCCGCCCGGATCAGGTCCCGCTCCCGGAGCAGCCCGACGCACATCGCGTTCACGAGCGGATTGCCGGCGTAGCTCGGCCCGAAGTCCACTTCGCCGCCGAGCGTCGGCACGCCGACGCAGTTGCCGTAGTCGCCGACGCCCCGCACGACGCCGGCGCAGAGGTAGCGATTGCGGGCGTCATCGAGCGGTCCGAACCGCAGGCTGTTCAGCACCGCCACGGGGCGGGCGCCCATCGTGAACACGTCGCGCAGGATCCCGCCGACGCCCGTGGCGGCGCCCTGGTACGGCTCGACGGCGGAGGGGTGGTTGTGCGACTCGATCTTGAAGGCGACCGCCCAGCCGTCCGGGAGCCGGAGCACGCCCGCGTTCTCACCCGGACCCTGGACGACCTGGGGGCCCGTAGTCGGGAACGTCTTCAGCACGGGCTTCGAGTGCTTGTAGGAGCAGTGTTCGCTCCACAGCGCGGAGAAGACGCCGAGCTCGGCGAACGTGGGGGCGCGGCCGAGCATCGCCTCGACGCGGCGGTATTCCTCGGCGCCGAGGTTGTGGTCGCGAATCAGCTCCGCCGTGATCGGCGGATCGCCCGGGAACGGGGGGGGCGTCGCCCGGCTCACGCGTCGGACGCCCGCGCTCCGGAGACGCCGCGCATCACGGCGCGGAGCACGCGGCCGATCATGTTCGGCTCGGGGTGAGTCAGGACGCTCTCGGCCTCGCCGGCGTCGAACCACAGGCCGTGGCAGTTGGTGCACTGGTCGATCTGCACGCCGTGCCATTCGCCCGTGATCAGGTCGTACCCGCACTTGGGGCACTTCATGTAGTGCGACTTGCGCTCCGTCTCCGCGGCGGCCCGCTGGACGGCCGCCCGCTGCTGGCGGATCAGCTCGGCGTCCCGCCGGGCGAAGTATTCGTCTTCGTTCTTGCTGGGTTTGTCGGGCATCGGGTCACGGGTTCTGAGGTTTGACGCTCAAGGTGTCGCCGCCGCGCCGCGGATGCGGCATTGTGGCGGTAGGCGAGGATGACTGGCCGCTGTACAGGTGGCCCGGCCACCGCAGCACCGCGTCCACCACCCGGCCGGTTTGCAGGAACACCACGTCCTCCGTGCCGCACGTGTACTCGCAGCCGTTGCGGTAATAGAGGAACGTCATCTCCGCCTGCCGCCGCACGGCGACCGGCGGGCCCCACAGGGAATAGACGTCCTTCTCGGTCATTCCCGGCGCGATGGTGCCGGTGTCGGGCGAGTCGTAGGGGATGTCCCGGAGCGCCGGCTCCAGCGCCGGTGCCTGCACAGTGCGGCGGGGCGGCGGCGTGGGCTTCGCCGCCGGCTCCTGGGGCGTCGTGGGCACCGGCCCCTGCGGCTGCGGCATCACGGGACCCGCCGTCGGCTGAGCGGGTGGCGTGCGGCCGCGCGCCGCGTCGATCTTCGCCTTCACCTTGGCGAACTGCTCCTTGACCTGCTCACACCCTGAGGTGGCGATCGCCAACAGCGCGCACATCCACAGCGTGCTGCGTCGCATGTCGAGCCTCCATCGAATGGAAGACGCGGGCTCCATCCTGGCCGCCCAAGACCGGAGCGGTGCGCCGCTCCGGGTGCGGCATGATCCCCACCACGTTCCGGCCGGCGTTGCACACGCCGGCGATGTCGTTGGTCGAACCGTTCGGGTTGTCCCGCACGTACCGCCACACGACGCGGCCGCTCGCCTCGAGCTCGGCCGCGGCGCGGTCGTCCGCGACGTAGCGGCCGTCGCCGTGCGCGATCGGCAGCTCCAGCACCTCGCCCGGCTCGTACAGGTGCGTGAACGGCGTGTCGGTCCGCTCCACCCGCACCCAGGCGGGCCGCGACAGGAACCGCAGCTGCGCGTTGCGCATCAGGCCGCCGGGCAGCAGGCCCGCCTCACACAGGATCTGGAATCCGTTGCAGATGCCGAGCACCGCGCCGCCAGCGCGCGCGTGGTTGGCCACCGCCGCCATGACGGGCGAGAAGCGGGCGATCGCGCCCGAGCGCAGGTAGTCCCCGTAGCTGAAGCCGCCCGGCAGGATCGCCACGTCGGCCTGTTGCAGGTCCGTGTCGCGGTGCCACACGAAGTAGGCCTCGGCGCCCGCCTCGCGCGCGGCCGCGAGCGTGTCCGCATCGCAGTTCGAGCCGGGGAACACGATCACCGCGACGCGCGTCATCGGCCGGTCTCCACCGCCAGGTCGTAGTCTTCCGTCACCGGGTTGGCGAGCAGCCGGTCGCACATCGCGCGGGCGCGCGCAAGCGCCTCGTCGCGGTCGGCCGCTTTCACCTCGAGCACGAGATGCTTGCCCACGCGGACCCGGGCGACCTCGCCGAAGCCCAGGGCGTGCAGGGCGTGCTCGACCGCCTGGCCCTGGGGATCGAGCAGCGCGGCCCGCGGCATCACGCGCACCTCCACGCGGAACGCGCTCATCCCTGGCCTCCGTGCGGCGCGACGCCGCGCGCCGGGGGGCCGTACGCCTCGTCCAGCCGCTCGCCGTCCACGATCACGATCGGCCCCGCGATCTCGGCCTCCTCGTCCTCCGAGGCCTCCGCGAAAAAGCCCAGGAGCGCCGCCCGCAGCACGCCGTACGCCATGTAGGTGATGCCCAGGGGGAAGAAGAACGCATCGTGCTCGAGTATCCCGAAGACGATCACAAACAGGATGGTAGCGAGTCCCAGGAGGCCGCGCAGCGACCGCACGCCGGCGCGCGGCACCGTGGCATAGCGCACGTTGCTCACCATCAGGATGGTGAGGAGGATCATCAGGAACTGCATCAGGTGATGGCGCGGCAGCAGGCGGAACACGTGTTGGTACAGGTCGGTCGTCGTGAAGGGGTAGAACATCGCGAGCGTCATCCCCGCCGCCGGAGACGGCAGCCCGACGAAATACCGCTTGGCGCGGCCCGCCTGGGTGATGTTGAACCGGGCGAGCCGGATCGCCGCCGCCATCACGTAGAAGTAGCAGAAGATCCACTCCGCCTGGCCCCCGCTCGCGAACTCGAGCTGGTAGATGAGGAACGCCGGCGCCACGCCGAAGCTCACCACGTCCACCAGGCTGTCGAGCTCGGCGCCGAACCGCGTGCCGGTTTTCGACAGGCGCGCCACGCGCCCGTCGAGCGCGTCGAGGACCCCCGCGAAGAAGATGTACCAGCCCGCGCGGTAAAACTCGCCGCGGGAGGCCAGCACCATCGCCCAGATGCCGAAGAACAGGTTGAAGAGCGTGAACAGGCTCGGCACCACGACCACGACCCGCCCGATGATCGGCCGCGGGAAGCGCCTCATGGGGTGTACTCCGCCAGCACGCTCGCCCCGGCGCGCACCCGGTCGCCTACGGCCACGCGCACGGCTGGCCGCCCTGCGGCGGGGAGGAACACGTCCACGCGCGACCCGAACCGGATCATGCCGAATCGTTCCCCCTGGACCGCCCGGTCGCCGGGGCCGGCGTCAGTCACGATGCGGCGCGCGATGACCCCCGCGATCTGGCGCACGAGCAGCGGGCCTCGCGCGGTGCGGAGGCCGACCGATGCCTGCTCGTTGTCGAGGCTCGCCTTGTCCGAAGCCGCGTGCAGGAATTTCCCCCGGTTGTAGCGCACCAGCTCGACCCCGCCGGTCGCGGGATAGCGGTTCACGTGCACGTCGAATACGCTCATGAAGATCGAGATCCGCGTCGCCCGGGTCGTGAGATACATCGGCTCATCCACCTCCGCGACGTCCACGATCTTGCCGTCGGCCGGCGCGATCACGTACTGCGGGCCGCGCGGCCCGGTCCGCACCGGGTCGCGGAAGAACACGAGCAGCCAGACGGCGACCAGCAGCAGCACCGTCTCCGGGAGCCACAGCCACGTCGAGCCGCGCGCCGCCCAGGCGGCGCCCAGCACCGCGAGCGCCCAGCCGGGGACGATGAACGGCCAGCCTTCGGGGGCGAGCCTCACCGCCCCGCCCCACGCCCATTGCGGATTGCGGATTGTGGATTGCGGATTCGATGCCCGCCCTTCCAATCCGCAATCCGCAATCGCCAATCCGCAATCGTCCGTCGGGCGCTCCGACGGCTCATGTGCCCTCCAAGCGCTGGCCGGTGATCCGAGCGTAGGCCTCCAAGTACCGCTCGCTCGTCTCCCGCACCACGTCGGGGGGCAGCGGCGGCGGCGGCGCGTTGCCGTTCCAGCGTCCCTGCTGCTTCAAGCCCGCGAGGTAGTCGCGCAGCGGCTGCTTGTCGAAGCTCGGCTGGCCGCGCCCCGGCTGGTAGCGGTCCGCCGGCCAGAAGCGCGACGAGTCGGGCGTGAGGATCTCGTCGATGACGAGCAGGCGCCCGTCGGGGGTCGTGCCGAACTCGAACTTGGTGTCGGCGATGATGATGCCGCGCGGCGCCGCGTAGCCGCGTCCGGCCTCGTACAGGGCCAGGCTCGCCGCCTTGAGCCGCTCGGCGAGCGGTCGCCCGAGCGCCTGGACGACGTGCTCGAACGTCACGTTCTCGTCGTGGCCGACGTCGGCCTTGGTGGCGGGCGAGAAGACGGGAGGGTCGAGCCGGGCGCTCTCCACCAGGCCGGGCGGGAGCGGCTCGCCAGCGAGCGTCCCGGACTGGCGGTACTCGGCCCATGCGGAGCCCGTGATGTAGCCGCGCACGACACACTCGAACGGCAGCGGCGTCGTGCGGCGAGCGAGCATGACGCGACCGGCGAGGGTGGTGCGGAACGGCTCGAGCACGGGGATCCGCGCGACGACCTCGTCCGCATCGGCCGAGAGGAAGTGGCTCGAGATCACCGGCGCAAGGCGCTGGAACCAGAAGGCGCTGAGCTGCGTGAGCACCGCCCCCTTGTGGGGGACGGGCTCGCGCAGCACCACGTCGAACGCGCTCACCCGGTCGCTCGCGACGAGCAGCAGGGTGTCCGGGTCCACCTCGTACACCTCGCGGACCTTGCCGCGGCGCAGGAGGGGAAGGGGCAGCGCGCTCGCAACGAGCGGGGAGGGAGCGGTCATACCGTCACCTCGGCGACGGCGGCGGCGGGGGCCACGGCCTCGATGCGTTGCAGGACGGGGGGCAGGACGTGGTCGAGGAAGTCGTCCACCTGGCGCGGGGCCCGGCCGGTGTAGGCGGCGGGGTCGAGCTCGTCGAGCCCCACCGCGACCTTCAGCGCCTTGAAGGCGGGATCGCGCGCCAGCCGGTCGAGCAGGTCGTTGGGCGCCCCCCGCTCGGCCACCGCTTGCGCCACGGCGAGGCTGTGCGTGCGGATCACCTCGTGGAGCCGCTGCCGGTCGCCGCCCGCCTTGACGCCCCGCATCAGCAGGCGCTCGGTGGCGAGGAACGGCAGGTGCGCCGCCACATGCCGCGCGATCACTGCCTCGCGCACTTCGATGCCCGCCGCAACGTTGGTCGCGAGCACCAGGATCGCGTCGGCCGCCAGAAACGCCTCGGGGAGGACGAGCCGCCGGTTGGCGCTGTCGTCGAGCGTGCGCTCGAGCCACTGCTCGGCTGCGGTGTGCCAGGCGTTCCCCTCGAGCTCGATCACGAAGCGCGCGAGCCCCGTCATGCGCTCCGCGCGCATCGGGTTCCGCTTGTACGCCATCGCGCTCGAGCCGACCTGGTCGCTCTCGAACGGCTCCAGCATTTCGCCCTCGTGCTGGAGGAGCCGCAGGTCGGTCGCGAACTTGGCGGCCGACGCGGCCAGCCCGGCGAGCGCGGCGAGCACCTGCGCGTCGAGCTTGCGGGTGTACGTCTGCCCGGTGACCGGGAACACCCGTGCGAACCCCAGCTTGCGGGCCACGCGGGCGTCCAGCTCGCGCACCTTGTCGTCGTCGCCGTCGAACAGCTCGAGGAAGCTGGCCTGCGTGCCGGTGGTCCCCTTGACGCCGCGGAACTGCAGCGAGTCGAGCCGGTGCAGCAGCTCCTCCGCGTCGAGCAGGAAGTCCTGCAGCCACAGCGTCACGCGCTTGCCCACGGTCGTGAGCTGCGCGGGCTGGAAGTGCGTGTAGGCGAGGCACGGCACGGCGCGGTAGCGCCGGGCGAGCTTCGCGAGCGCGACCAGCACCGCCGCCACGCGCCCGAGCAGCAGCTGCAGCCCCTCGCGCATCAGGATCAGGTCGGTGTTGTCGCTGACGTAGGCGCTGGTCGCGCCGAGATGGAGGAAGGCACGGGCGGCCGGGGCCTGCTCGCCCAGGTGATGGATGTGCGCCACCACGTCGTGGCGCAGCCGTTTCTCATGCTCGGCGGCGCGCTCCAGGTCGGCGTCGTCCAGGTGGGCGCGCAGCTCCGCCAGCGCCGGCGCGGGGATGTCGAGGCCGAGCTCCTGCTCGGCCTCCATCAGGGCGAGCCAGAGCCGCCGCCACAGGCCGATGCGCCGGCGCTCTCCCCACAGCGCCTGCATCGCCGGAGAGGCGTAGCGGGCCCCGAGCGGCGAGGCGTACGTCAAACCGAGGCCTTGGCGCGTGCCACCAGCTTGCTCCAGTCGGCCAGGAACTGCTCGAGCCCGCGGTCGGTGAGCGGATGCAGGAGCAGCTTCTTCAGCACGTCGGGGGGCAGGGTGGCGACGTCCGCGCCGATCATCGCCGCCTCCACGACGTGCCGCGGGTGCCGCATCGAGGCCGCCAGGATCTCGGTCGCGATCTGGTAGTTGTCGAAGATGACGCGCGCCTCCCGGATGACCTCCATGCCCTCCTGCCCGACGTCGTCGAGCCGCCCGATGAAGGGACTCACGTAGGTCGCGCCCGCCTTGGCGGCGATGAGACACTGCGCGCTGGAGAAGCAGAGCGTGACGTTCGTCTTGATCCCTGCGGCGGCGAGGCGCCGCACGGCGACCATCCCCGCTTCGATCATCGGGATCTTGACCACGATATTGTCGGCGATCTTCGCGAGCTCTTGTCCCTCTTTCACCATGCCGTCCGTGTCCACGGCCACCACTTCGGCGGAGACCGGACCGTCCACGAGCGAGCAGATCTCCTTGAGCACGTCCCTGGGATCGAGATCCCCCGCCTGCTTCGCGAGGAGGGAGGGGTTGGTCGTGATCCCGTCGATCAGGCCCGCCTGCGCCGCCCAGCTGATGTCTTTGAGACTCGCGGTATCGAGGAAGAACTTCATGGCTCGGCCTCAGCGTAGAGGTCTGCGGGGTAGCGCACCGCCAACAAGTACAGGCCCTGGGGCGGCGCGGGCGGGCTGGCCGCCTGGTTGTCGGTCGCGGTGAGCAAGCGGGGTAGGTCCTCGAGGGGGCGCCGGCCCAGGGCGACGTCGACCATCGCGCCCACGAGAAAGCGCACCATGCGATGCAGGAACCGGTCGGCCTCGATCGTGAACGTCACCCCCGCTCCGTCAGTCCGCGGCGCCCACTGGGCGAGCGCCACGCGGCTGCGGTAGTGGGGTTTCGGCGCGTCGCCCTCGCCCCCCCCCTCCCGGCCGGCCACCGCCAGGCCGCGGAAGTCGTGCTCCCCGGGGAGCAGCGCGCCCGCCCGCGCCAGCGCCGCGACGTCGAGGGTGTGCCCGAGCGCCCATTCATACGGCCGCCGGAACGGCGAGCGGGAAGCGTCGTCCGTGCCGATCACATACCGGTAGCGGCGCGCCACGGCGCTCTTGCGCGCATGGAACCCGGGCTGCATCGGGTGCACGCACTCGACCCACACATCCCGCGGGAGCAGGGCGTTCAGCGCGCGGCGCAAGCCCGCCGCATCCGCCGCCCAACGCTCGGTCGCGAGAAACCCGACGCCCTGTCCCAGCGCGTGCACGCCCGTGTCGGTGCGGCCCGCCCCGGTGGCCGTCGTGCGGCGGCCCATCAGGCGCTCGAGCACCGCCTCGAACTCCGCCTGCACCGTGCGCTGTACCGGCTGCCGCTGCCAGCCCGCGAACTGAGCCCCGTCGTACTGCACCACCGCGAGGTAGGGCCGGCTCGTCACGGGCGAAAGATAGGGTGAAACGGGGGGTCAATCAAGCCACGCAACCCGTTGTGGCATTTGACAAAACGCGATTTTGGCGGGTAGCTTTGGCAGGCCCGAAACCCTTGACCCCGTGCCCGCGCCGTCCCACCCCACGCCCTCCCCGCTGCACCACGCGATCGCCGCGCTCGCCAACCATGAATCGCTGAGCGAGCGCCAGACGACGGAGGTGTTCGGCGTCGTGATGCGCGGGGAAGCGACGCCGACCCAGATCGCGGCGCTCCTGATCGGCCTGCGGGTGAAGGGCGAGACGGCGGAGGAAGTGGCGGGCGCCGCCCGTGCGCTGCGCGACGCGATGGTGCGGGTAGACGCGCAGGGCGCGCACCTCGTGGACACGTGCGGCACGGGCGGCGGCCGGGTCCCGACGTTCAACATCTCGACCGCCGCCGCGCTCGTCGCGGCGGGCGCCGGCGCGTCGGTCGCGAAGCACGGCAACCGCTCCTTCACGTCGAAGTGCGGCTCCGCCGACGTGCTCGAAGCGCTCGGCGTGCGCATCACGCTCGATGCCGCCGACGCGGCCCGCGTGCTGCGCGAGGCGTGCGTCACGTTCTTGTTCGCGCCCAACTTCCACCCCGCCATGAAGCACGCGGGGCCGGTGCGCCGCGAGCTGGGCGTGCCCTCGGTGATGAACCTGCTGGGGCCGCTCGCCAATCCCGCGGGGGTGCGGCGCCAGGTCGTCGGGGTCGCGGACGCGGACCGCGCGCCCCTCGTCGCCGGCGCGCTCGAACGCCTCGGCGTCGAGCACGCGCTCGTGGTCCACGGGCGCGTCGGCATGGATGAGATCGCGCCGCAGGGGATCAGCGACGTGTGGGAGGTGCGGGGGGGAGGGGGGGCGGGGGGGGGCCGCATCACGACGTGGGAGCTCGACCCGGCGCGCTACGGGCTCGCGATCGGCGACGTCGCCGCGCTCGCCGGCGAGGAGCCCGCCGGGAACGCCCGGCGGATCGAGCGCCTGCTCGGCGACGGCGGGGGGCGGAGCGACGCACCGGGGCTCGCCGCCGTGTTGCTGAATGCGGCCGCGGCGATCTACGTGGCGGGGCTGGTGAATTCCTACGCCGACGGCGTCGCGCGGGCGCGCGACGTGCTCGCGACGGGGAAGGCCCGGGACGCGCTGGAGCGGCTGCGCCGGGCCAGCGTTAGTACTTCCGGATGACGCCGACCACGATGCCCTGGACCACGACGTCGCGCTCGTTCACCCGCAACGGGGTCATCGCCGGGTTCGCCGGCTCGAGGCGGATCCAACCGCCGGGTTCACGATAGAACTTTTTGACTGTGGCGCTCGACCCCTGCACCAGGGCTACCACCGTCTGGCCGTTGTCGGCCTGGTTGCGCTCGTGCACGACGATGAAGTCGCCGTCCTTGATGTGCTCGTCGATCATCGACTGGCCGCGGACCTTGAGGACGTAGCTGCGGCCGCGACGCGGGATGAGCTCGTCGGGCACCGCGATGGCGTCCCCGCCGGTGACCGCCTCGATCGGCGCCCCGGCGGCGACGAGCCCGAGCAACGGCAGCTCCGTCGCGCCGGTCTGACCCTTGGGGGGTGCGACCTCGATCGCGCGACTTTCGTTGTGCGCCCGGTGGATGTAGCCCTTGCGCTCCAGGTTGGTGAGATGCTCGTGCACCGTGGCGAGGGAGCGGAAGTCGAACCGCCGGGCGATTTCCTCGAAGCTTGGAGCGTAGCCCTTCTCCGAGATGTGCCCGGAGATGAAGTCGAGGATCTCGCGCTGACGGCGGGTGAGCGGCACGCTGGCTCCCGAAGAGAAACCGAAGCGTAATCTACCCGAAAATCGACCGAATGCAAGCATGCCCAGACCTGTGATCGAGCCGACACTCGACGACATTCTCAAGGTGGCCCGGGCAAGGGCCGGGGCGCTGGCGCCGCGCGCCGCCGACCTCGAGCGCCGGGCCGCGGCCGCTCCAACGCCGCCCTCGTTTGCGGGCGCCCTCGCGGGGGCTACCATCGGTATCATCGCCGAGGTGAAGCGGCGCTCGCCGTCGGCCGGCCCGATCCGCGAGGACCTCGATCCGGTGCGGCACGCGCAGGCGTATGCCCGTGGCGGGGCCGTGGCCCTCTCGGTGCTCACCGAGGAGCCGCACTTCGGCGGCTCGCTCGACGACCTCGCGCGCGTGGCGCAGGAGGTGCGGCTGCCGGTGCTGCGCAAGGATTTCATCGTGGACGATCTCCAGGTCGTCGAGGCCCGTGCCGCGGGCGCCGCGGCCGTGCTCCTGATCGCGCGGCTGCTCGAGCGCTCGGTCCTGCAGCGACTGGCGCACGCCGCGCGGGCGCAGCAGCTCGGCGTGTTGATCGAGGTGCACACGGAGCAGGAGCTGGAGCGGGCGCTCGCCGCCGACCCGACGGCGGTGGGTGTGAACAGCCGGGACCTGGCGACGTTCGCCGTGCACTTGAGCGTGGCGGAGCGGCTGCTGGCGGACGTGCCGCCCGGGATTCCCGCGATCGCCGAGAGCGGAATCGAGACGCGCGCCGACGTGGAGCGCATGGCGGCGGCGGGCGCGGATCTCGTGTTGGTGGGCACGTCGGTCGCCCGCACCGACGATCCGGCGGCGGCGGTGCGGGCGCTGGTCGGCGTGCGGCGCGAGGGAAGGAGGCGGGCCGATCGATGACGATTCCGAAGCTGGTCGAGCGGGCGGTGGACGGGCGCTTCGGCCCGTACGGCGGCCGCTACGTCCCGGAGACGCTCATGGCCGCGCTCGAGGAGCTCGAGCGCGTGTACGAAGCGGCGAAGCACGACCCGGACTTCTGGGCGGAGCTGGACGCGCTGCTCGAGCACTACGTCGGCCGCCCCACGCCCCTCACCGAGGCGCCGCGGCTCGGCGAGCGGGTCGGCGCGGGGGTGATCGTCGCCCTCAAGCGCGAGGATTTGAACCACACCGGGGCGCACAAGATCAACAACACCCTCGGCCAGGCGCTGCTCGCGCGGCGCATGGGCAAGCGGCGCATCATCGCGGAGACGGGGGCGGGCCAGCACGGCGTCGCCACCGCCACGGTGTGCGCGCGCTTCGGGCTGGAGTGCGTCGTGTACATGGGCGAGGAAGACATGCGGCGCCAGCGGCTCAACGTGTACCGCATGGGGCTGATGGGCGCCAGGGTCGTCCCTGTGACCTCCGGCACCCGGACGCTCAAGGACGCGACCAACGAGGCGCTGCGCGACTGGGTCACGAACGTCACGAGCACCCACTACATCATCGGCTCGGTGGTGGGTCCCGATCCGTTCCCGCGGATCGTGCGCGACTTCCAGTCCGTGATCGGGCGCGAGGCGCGGGCGCAGATGCACGAGCGCTGGGGCCGGCTGCCGCGCACGGTGGTGGCGTGCGTCGGCGGCGGCTCGAACGCGATGGGTATCTTCAGCGCCTTCCTGGACGACGCCGAGGTGCAGCTGGTGGGCGTGGAAGCGGCGGGGGAAGGGCTGGTGGGCGAGCGGCACGCCGCGTCGCTGGCGCGCGGGCGGCCCGGGGTGTTCCACGGCAGCCTCAGCTACCTGCTGCAGGATCGCGATGGCCAGATCCAGCCGGCGCACAGCGTGTCGGCGGGACTCGATTACCCCGGGGTGGGGCCGGAGCACGCTTACCTCAAGGACACCGGCCGCGTATTGTATGAGGCCGTGACCGACCGTGACGCCCTGGAGGCGTTCGCCAGCCTGTCCCGGCTCGAGGGGATCCTGCCGGCGCTCGAAAGCGCGCATGCCGTGGCGTGGGTGCTACATCCCGACCGGCGCGGTCACTGGCAGGCGGGCGATATCGTGTTGATCAACTTGAGCGGCCGGGGCGACAAGGACGTCGCCATGGTCGCGGAACTGACGGGAGCCACGCTCTGACCAACGCGCCTGTATCGGACCTGGCGCTGCCGCCGCAGCAGGTCGAGGAGCTGATGCAGGTCCTGTCCAAGGGGATCAGGGCCACCCAGCTCTACATGCCGAACAATCCCGTCTACCAGCGCGCGGTGGACAACATCCGCGCCGCTTTCCGTCAGATCTGGCAAGCCACCGACGACCTCCATTTCGACGTGGGGGAGACCGAGCTCCGTTGGGAGGACGCGGTCGTCTACAACCAGGCGCAGCGGAACGAGAGCATCGCGTGGACGCTCTACAAGGACGGCGTCCGCTCGCTCACGTTCCGGCCCGGCGTCGAGGAAGCGGAGATCGTGCGCTTCCTGGGCGTGCTGCAGCAGGCCCGTGGCATGCAGGCGGACGCGGCGGACGACCTGCTGACCCTGCTGTGGGCGCAGGACTTCCAGTTCATCGCGTACACCTTCCGCGAGCTCGCGACTGAGAACGCGGCGCCGATCGAGGCCGCGGAGACGATTCCCTCGGCGACGCCGGCCCAGGTGCGCCAGTCGGTGGAGCAGGAAGCGCCCCCCCGCCGCGAGGGCCTGGTGTCGATGGACGACTTCGACACCACGCTCTACTTCCTCGAGGACAAGGAGGTCGGCTACCTCAAGCAGGAAGTGGACCGGGAGTACGCGCAGGATCTGCGGCGCAACGTGTTGTCGATGCTGTTCGACCTGCTGGAGCTGCAGACCTACGGGACGGTGCGGGCCGAGCTGGTGTCCATCGTCGAGAACTTCATCCCCTATCTGCTCGGCGCGGCCGATTTCCGCTCGGTGGCCTACATCCTGCGCGAGACCCGCGTGTTGCTGCAGCGCGCCCGCGAGGTGATCCCCGAGCACCGCCAGACGCTGGAGGGCCTCCCCGGCCGGCTGTCGCAGCGCGACGCCCTGTCGCAGCTGCTCCAGGCGCTCGACGAGGCGGCCGTCCACCCGACGGAGGAGGACCTGGCCGAGCTGTTCCAGGAGCTCCGCGCCGAGGCCCTGCCGACGATGATGGGATGGATTCCCAAGCTGCACAACGAGCGGGTGAAGGACCTCGTGCACACCGCCGCGTCCCGGCTGGCGCAGGCGCACGCGGGGGAGGTGCTGAAGGCGCTGGCGAGCGAGGACGGCGCGGCTCAGCTCGAGATGGTGCGGCTCGCGGGCCGGCTGAAGCTGCCCGGGGCGCCGGAAGGCATGGAGCCCCTGCTCGACAGCGAAGACCGCACGCTGAAGCTTGCCGTCGTCGAGGCGCTGCAGGCGATCTCGAGCCCCTCGGCGATGCGGCTGCTCGAGACCGCGATCGACGACGCGGACCGCGACGTGCGGATCGCCGCGGTCCGTTTCCTCGCCGCGCGCGGGTACCGGAACGCCGCCGCCCGGGTCGAGGCGGCCGTGTCCGGGACCAAGGTGAGGAACGCCGACCTGACCGAGAAGATGGCGTTCTTCGAGGCGTTCGGCTCGCTGGTCGGCCCCAAGGGCATTCCGGCGCTCGAGAAGATGCTGGTGGCGAAGGGACTGCTCGGCAGGAAGGAAGACCCCGAGACCCGCGCGTGCGCGGCGATGGCCCTCGGCAAGATCCGCACGCCCGAGGCGCGCGCCGTGCTGGAGCGCGCCTCGCAGGACAAAGAGGCGCTGGTGCGCAACGCCGTGAGCCGGGCGCTGCGTGAGGTGGGGGCGGCCACGTGACCGGCGGCGCCACTCCGCGCGGGTCGATCGCCGAGACCGTCCAGGCCACCGACGGTTTCCTGCGCCACGCCGGGCGCGACTTTCTGGTCGTGCTCTACACGGCGTTCCGCTCGCTCAAGCTCTACCCGCTCGAAAATGCGCAGGTGCAGAAGGCGCTCGAGGACCTCACGGCCACCACCAAGCAGCTGCTCGACGTCGAGAAAGAACTCGAGCTGCGGCTGCAGGGCGAGTTCATCTTCGTCAACTCCGTGCGGCTGCGCCTCGACCTCGATAACTACGCGTCCTTCTCGCACATCCTCGGCGTGCTGCGCCAGTGCGGGATCGGCGCGGTACGGATCGACGAGGGGGTGGAGCGCAAGCAGCTCCAGGTGTTCGTCTCGCTCCTCCTGTCCTACGCGGCCAAGGAGGCGAGCGCGAACAAGCTGCTGGAGCTGAGCCAGAAGCTGACGGACGCCGGTGTGACGCACGTCGGGGTCGAGCCTCCGCTCGAGACCGAAGAGGACGTGGAGGACGCGGAGCGGCAGAAGGAGGCCGCCAAGCGCACCTACGCCCGCTCGGTGGCGGTGACGAAGGAGGTCATCAACAGCATCCGGATGGGACGCACGGCCAACGTGAAGAAGGTGAAGCGGGCCGTGCAGGCGATCGTCGATCAGGTGCTGAACAACGAGGCCTCGCTCGTGGGCCTCACCACGCTGCGCGACTACGACGAGTACACGTTCACACACTCCGTGAACGTGTGCATCTTCTCGGTCGCGCTGGGCCGCAAGCTCGGGCTCGGCAAGCTCCAGCTCTACGACCTGGGGATGGCGGCGCTGTTCCACGACGTGGGCAAGTCGCGCGTGCCGCTCGAGGTCCTGAACAAGCAGGGCGGGCTCTCCGACGAGGAGTGGCGCATCATGCAGGCCCACCCCTGGCTGGGGGTGCTCACGCTGTTCGGGCTGCGGGGCTACGGCGAGATCCCGTACCGCGGCATGATCGTGGCCTACGAGCACCACATGAAGACCGATCTCACCGGCTACCCCAAGTCGGTCCGGGGGCGCGAGCTGTCCATCTACTCGAAGATCGTGGCCGTCGCGGACGGCTTCGACGCGGCGACGAGCCGCCGCGTGTACCAGACGGTGCCGATCCAGCCCGACCAGGTGCTCAAGGAGATGTGGGAGAACCCGCGGCGCGGCTACGATCCCGTCGTCGTGAAAGCGTTCATCAACCTGATCGGCATTTATCCCGTGGGCACGTGCGTCATCCTCGACACCCTCGAGGTGGCGATCGTCCACAGCGCGAACCCGGACGTGAGCCAGGTGCACCGGCCCGTGGTCCGCATCGTCACGACACCGGAGGGCGCGATTCAGCACCCGGGATTCCTCGCCGATCTCGCGCAACGCGATGCGCAGGGCACCTTCCCCCGGACCATCGTCAAGGTCACCGACCCCGCAAAGTACGGCCTCAACGTCAGCGACTACTTTGTCTGACCACCCGATCGCCGCGCGCTGGCGGGCCGTGTGGGAGGAGGGGGGGACGACGGGCGGGGCTGGAACAGGACGGCGCGCGGCGCTCATTCCCTACCTCACCGCCGGTTTTCCCACGCCCGCCCTGTCGCTCGAAGCGCTGCGGCGCGTGGCGGCCGCCGGGGCCGACTTCGTCGAAGTGGGCGTCCCATTCTCCGACCCGCTGGCCGACGGGCCGACCATCCAGCGGTCGACCCAGACGGCGCTGGAGCAGGGGATGACGGTGCCGCGCGTGCTCGAGCAGGTTCACCGCGCGGCGCTGCAGGTCCCGGTGATCCTGATGACCTACCTGAATCCCGTGATGGCCTACGGGCTCGAGCGCTTCGTCGCGGACGCCGCCGCCGCAGGGGTGTGCGGGCTGCTGCTCACCGATTTCCCCGCCGGCGCGGACCCGGCGGTCGAAGCGGTCGTCATGGCGAGCCCGCTCGCCCTGATCCGTCTGCTCGCGCCGACGACCACCCCCGAGCGGCTGGCCCGCGCGGTGCGGGGCGCGAGCGGCTTTCTCTACCTGATCTCGCGGCTCGGCGTCACCGGCGCCCGCGACGAGGTGCCGCCCGACCTCCCCGACCACGTCGCGCGGGTGCGCGCCGCGAGCCCGCTGCCGCTCGCGGTAGGGTTCGGGATCAGCACGCCGGCACAGGCGCGCGCCACGGCGGCGCTCGCCGACGGGGTCGTGGTGGGGAGCGCGATCGTCGAGGCGCTGGGGACCGGGGGGGCGGCGGCGGCTGAGCGGCTGGTGCGCGACCTCGCGGCGGCGGTGCGGAGCGGGACGGGATGACGGCGAACCGGCTGGTTACGATCTACTCGCGCACGATCGCGGTCGCCGGCCCGGTGGTGCTCGCCGCCGCCCTCATCGCCGACCCCCGGTGGACCGATCAGCTCCCCGAGATCGTGCTGATGCTGGGCGCGACGCTCGTGCTGCGCGGCGCGCAGGTGCCCCTCAGCAAGTACTCCTACCTGACGCAGACGGGTCTCGTGGCGCTCGCGGGCAGCCTCCTCGTGGGCGTGCCGGCGACGGCGCTCGCGGTGGGGCTGGGCGTGCTCGGGGCCGATTGGCTGTGGCAGAAGAAGATGTTCCGTGCGGCGCTGGTGAACCTGGCACGGGAAATCATCGCGCTGGTCGGCGCGTACGGGGTGTACGCGGGGGCGCTGCGGCTGTCGGAGGTGGCGGCCCCCGGGGGGGGGCTGCACGTGGAGCTCGTGCCGGCGCTGTTCTTCTACGGGCTCTCGTATTTCGCGATCAGCCGGCTGCTCTTCTACTTCGCGCTGATCATCCGGAGCAAACTCGAGCAGGACGAGCGGCTGCTGATCCTGCGTTACGAGTGCATCGCCTACGGCGCGACGCTGGTGGCGGCCGGCATCATCGTGGGCACGGTGGTCTACTGGCCGCCGCTCGCGTGGGTCTTCGTCGCGGCGGCGATCGGTGCGCTGGGGCTGCTGTTCAAGCACACCCTGGAGGAGGCGATCGCCGCCGAGGAGCTGAACAAGATCCACGCCATGGAGGCGGTGATCACGAGCAACATCAGCCTCCGGGACTCGTTCGCGCGCATCGAGGGCCTGGCCCACCGCCTCGTGGACTGGGGTGACTTCCGCATCTACCGCCGGCAGGAAGGGGCGCTGCACCTCGCCTACCGCGGGGAGATGGGACGGCCGGAGCGGGGCGACCCCAGCCCCGACACGGCGGCGTTGCGGGAGCAGGTGGCGCAGAGCGGGGAGGCCGTAGTCATCCACGACGTGACCCGCGACAAGCGGATCGCCGACGCGCCGCTCGCGGTGCAGAGCCTGGTGATGGTGCCGCTCAAGTTCGGCGACCAGGTGATCGGCACGCTCGAACTCGAGCATCACAAGCGGAAGGTGTACCGGTCGAAGGACGTGTTCACGATCCACACCTTCGCCAACCAGCTGGCGACGGCGATCCACATCACCGAGCTGCGCCGGCCGCTGCTCGAGACCGTGGACACGATGACTCATCAGCTCGCGACGCTCGCCCGCGCCGCGGAGTCGATGCGCGAGGCGGCGAGCGCCGTGGCGCAGTCCACGGCCGCCATCCGCCGCGGCGTGCTCGCGGAAGAGGGCGAGGTGTCGGGCGGGCTCGAGGCCACCGAGAGCCTGGCGCAGGTCTCGCGGCGCGTGTCGGAGGACGGGACGGAGGCGGCGCAGGCATCGACGATCGCGAGCGAGGTGGCGAACAAGAACCGCGGCCAGATCCGCGACGCGATCGAGCGCCTCGTGGCGCTGAAGACCTTCGTGAGCGAGGCGTCGAGCCAGGTGCAGCAGCTGGGGCAGGTGAGCCGCCGGATCACGGGGTTCATCGCTTCGATCCGCGAGCTCGCCGACATGACGAACCTGCTCGCCTTGAATGCGGCGATCGAGGCCGCGCGGGCGGGGAAGCACGGCCGGGGGTTCGCCGTGGTCGCCGAGGAAGTGCGCCGGCTCGCCGAGCAGAGCGCCACCGCGGCGCTCGAGGCCGGGGAGCTCGTGCAGGACATCCACCGCCAGGTGGGCGAGGTGGTGGAGCAGATGCGGCGGGGGCAGGTGAACGTGGGCGGCGTGGAGGAGCTGTCGGCGGCGGCGCTGGAGGCGCTCGACGCCATCGTCGCCGCAACCGCGGAAGCCACGGGCCACGCGCAGCGGATCGCGGCGGCGGCGGCGGAGCAGGACAAGGCGTTCGGCCGGCTGCGTGCGCGCATCCACGCGGTGGCCGAGATCTCGGGGAGGAACCGCGCCGAGGCGGACGACGTGGCGACGCGCGCCGACGAGGCGGCGCGCGGCCTCACCGACCTGGAGCGCGCGACCCGGGAGCTCGAGGACGTCGCGGCGATGCTGCGAGAGTTGACCCGCGGCTTTGCCAGCATCGCGTAGCCCGTTTACCATTCCCCGGTGGCCATGGGGGAGCGGGTGTACGTGGCGCTGGGGTCGAATCTCGGGGACCGCGCGGCGCATCTCGCCTACGCGCGGGAGCGCCTCGCGGCGCTGCCGCGCACGCGCGTGCTGAAGCAGTCCCGGGTCGAAGAGACCGCCCCCCTGGGACCCGTGCCGCAGGGGCCGTACCTGAACCAGATGGTGCTGCTCGAGACCGCGCTCGAGCCGGCGGAGCTGCTCGGCCACCTCCACGCGATCGAGGCCGCGCGCGGGCGCGAGCGGGGGGGCGGCGTGCGCTGGGGCCCGCGCACCCTGGACCTGGACATCGTGCGCTTCGGCGACCGGGCCGTGCGCGCTCCGGAGCTCACCATCCCCCATCCCGAGTTGCCGAACCGCGCCTTCTGGCTCCGCGAGATCGCGGAGCTCGACGCGTCGCCCGAAACGTCTCCCTCCCGCCGTGGCTGACGAACCCAAGGCCGTCACCGTGCACACGCTCCTGAAGATGAAGGAGCAGGGCGAGCGGATCGTCGTGCTCACGTGCTACGACGCGCTGTTCGCGCGGCTGCTCGACGACGCGGGCGTAGACATCCTGCTCGTCGGCGACTCGGTGAACCAGGTGCTCGCGGGGGCCGAGACGACGCTCTCGGCGACGCTCGAGCAGATGATCTACCACACGAAGATCGTGCGGCGCGGCGCCGAGCGGGCGATGGTGGTGTGCGACCTGCCGTTCCTGACGTATCAGGTCTCGCCCGGGGAGGCGATCCGCAACGCCGGCCGCGTGATGCAGGAGACCGGGTGCCACGCGGTGAAGCTCGAGGGCGGCCGGCCGATGGCCGCCACGGTGCGCGCCCTGGTGGACGTCGGGATCCCCGTGATGGGCCACCTGGGGCTCACGCCGCAATCGGTGCACGCCCTCGGCGGCTACCGGGTGCAGGGGCGGGACGAACAGACCGCAGAGCGGCTGAAGGCGGACGCCAAGGCGCTCGAGGACGCAGGGGCATTCTCGGTGGTGCTCGAGCTCGTCCCTGCGCCGCTCGCGTCACAGATCACCAAGTCGCTCGCCATCCCCACGATCGGAATCGGGGCGGGTCCGGCGTGCGACGGCCAGGTGCTCGTGCTGCCCGACATGCTGGGTCTGAACGACCGCTTCGCCGCCAAGTTCGTGAAGCGCTACGCGGCGCTCGCGGAGGACGTGCGCGAGGCCGTGAAGCTCTACGCGGCCGAGGTACGCGAGGGGCGGTATCCGGGGCCGGAGCATTCGTTCCCGAAATAGCATGCGGGAGCTCACCGAGCCGCAGCAGCTGCGCGCCTGGTCGCGCGCCGAGCGGGCGCGCGGCCGGCGCATCGGGTTCGTCCCCACGATGGGCTTCCTGCACGAAGGCCATCTGCGGCTCGTCGATCGCGCGAAGGAGCGGGCCGACCGGGTGGTGCTGAGCATCTTCGT
>DASWDP010000025.1:0-5004 GCA_036395195.1 Gemmatimonadales bacterium
CCGCGCGCACCTGCTCGCCGATCTCGCGGTGGTCGCCGACGCGATCGAAGGCGCGCTCGAGGCGGCGTAGGACGTCCTGTGCTACCGCTTGGCGACTGGGTCTCCAGGCACGGGGCCCAATTCCGACGGGAAACGCGCCGCGACGGGCGCGAACATAGCGACGCGGACCGCACCGACGCCGCCGGTGCGCTCGATCTCACTGAGCGCGAACCATAAGCGGCGGAGGGCCGCCTGCACGTCCTCGCGGTCGTCTTCCACGAGCGTGCCGTGCGTAAGCAGGGTTTCCAGCAGCTGGATGGCATGCCGCACGTGGCCGCTTGCGTCCTCGCGTCGCGCGAGGACGCGCCGCCGGTCGGCTCCGCGGCGCCGCTCCAGCGGCACCGGAGCGGCCGAGCCCCGGCGGTCGGCGCGGCGGCGCTCGGCGTTCACCCGCCGGTCCGCCGCGATGCGAAGTCCCCCGATGTAGCGCACGGCTTCCTCGCTTACGAACTCGTGCGGTCGCGGGTCGGCCGGAGGCTCGGAACCGGGACGCAAATGGTGCTGCGGGGAGTGAAGACCACCGGCGGGGGGACCGCACATCTCGACGGCGGCGGGCCCAAAACCCGGTCCGGTCAACTCGTTTGGCTCACTCCCCGCAGCGTATCCCGGCGGCCGACCGCCCGTGACGGCTGCTGGGCTTCACGACCGCACGAACTGGGCCGCGGCGCCGGCGGGCCCCGTCCGCGCCTCGTCGATGAACGGCGCCGCGCCGTGTCGCTGAGCAGCCACAGATTTGTGCGGCAGGCACGGCACAGTCGCGCTAGGCCCGGGACGGCTCGAGCAGCAGCCGGATCTGCGCGAGCAGCTCGCTCGCGGTCCAGGGCTTGGTCACGAACGCCACGCCGGGGTCGAGGCCGATGGTCTTCCGGAAGTTCGGCGCGGGAAAGCCGCTCATGAACAACACCCTCACGCCGCGCGACTCGCCCCGGATGACCCCGTACAGTTCGAACCCGCCGAGCTTGGGCATCACGACATCCGTGATCACCAGGTGCACCGCCGCTCGATGGGCGCGGTAGGCTTCGAGCCCCTGCTGGCCGTCGACCGCCGTGACGACTCGGTAGCCGACCTTTTCCAGAAGCTGCTGCGCCGCCGCGCGCATCGTGGGATCGTCCTCCACGAGCAGGATCGTTTCCGTTCCGCCGGGCAGGCCTTCGTCGGCGGCGGCCTCGAGCTCCGCTATCCCCCGGTCGCGCACGGCGGGGAAGTACACCTTGGCCGTGGTTCCCTGCCCGACCTCGCTGTAGAGGTGGAGGTATCCGCGGTGCTGCTTCACGAGGCCGTACGCCATCGACATGCCGAGGCCGGTTCCGACGCCCACCGGCTTGGTGGTGAAGAACGGCTCGAACACCCGTGCCAGCGTCTGCGCATCCATCCCGACGCCGGTGTCGCTCAGCGCGACGCTGACGTAGGATCCGGGCTCGACCCAGGCGTGCAGCGGACGATCCGCCGCACCGAGGCGCGCCCGCCGCACTTCGACGTGCAGGGTGCCCCCCTTGGGCATGGCGTCGCGAGCGTTCGTCACCAGGTGCAGCAGGATCTGCTTCACCGCTGCGGGATCGGCTTCGACGACGCCGGCGTCGTCGTCCGCCTCGAACTGCAAGTCGATGTTGGCCGGAAGCTGGCGGCGCAGGGCGTCGAGCGCTTCGCGCACGAACTCGGTGGCGATCAGCGGCTTCAGGTCGAGCACGCGGTGGCGGCTGAAGCCCAGCAGCCGCTGCGCCAGCTCGGCCCCGCGCTGGGCCGTCTCCTTCAGATCGTCGAGGTCCCGGCTTGCAGGCAGCGATCGACCCAGCGCGGCGGTGCGCGTCAGGATGGCGGCGAGGACCTCGTTGAACTGCTGCGCAATGGCGCCGGTCAGCCGAGCGACCGTTTCCATCTTCTCGGCCTGCTTCAATGCCCGCTCGCGCGCCAGTTGCGCGGCGACGTCCTCGGCGGCCATGGCCCCGGTAATAGCCCGCGGCGGCGGCGGCGTCAAGCTAAGGGGGCGATCAGTGTCCGCCCGATGCGGCTCACGCTCGCGCAGCCCGCGAGGGCCATGGCGAGCGCGAGCTCGTCGCGCAGCAGCTCCAGCACGCGCCGGACGCCGTCTTCGCCGTCGACCGCGAGTCCCCACAGGTACGGTCGTCCGATCAGCACCGCCCGCGCTCCCAGCGCCAGCGCCTTCAGGACGTGCGTCCCGCGCCGGATGCCGCCGTCGACCAGGACTTCGCCGCGTCCCGCCACCGCGTCCACGACGGCCGGGAGCGCTTCGCAGCCGCTCACCACGGTGTCGAGCTGCCGTCCGCCGTGATTCGACACGATGACGGCGGCGACGCCCTGCTCCAGGGCCCGGCGCGCGTCTTCCGCCGTGAGGATGCCCTTGACGAGCAGCGGGAGCCGCGTGATGGAGCGCAGCCACCCGATCGCGTCCCACGTGAGACTCGGATCCCAGAGTGTGTTGGCGTACGTGGCGAGCGCCGATCCCTCGGGTTGCGCGGCGACCAGGTCCGCCGCGTAGGGCTCGAGGTTCTTCATCGTGATCCCCGCCGGCAGATGGAAGTGGTCCCGAATCTCGCGCTCGCGGCGTCCCAGGAGCGGCACGTCGACGGTGAGGCACAAGGCGGTGTAGCCCGCTGCCTCCGCGCGCTCGACCAGGGCGCGTGTGATCTCCCGGTCGCGATAGCAGTACAGCTGGAACCAGCGCTCGCCGCGCCCGTCCGCCGCGGCGGCGACCTCTTCGAGGGTCTTGGTCGCCGCGGTGCTCACGACCTGGATGACGCCGGCGGCGGCGGTGGCGCGCGCGACGGCGCACTCACCGGCCGGGTGCGCGAGCATGCTGAACCCGCACGGCGCGGTGAGCACGGGCATCGCGACCGGGTGGCCGAGCACGGTCGTGCTGACGTCCACGGAGCTCACGTTCTCGAGCACGCGCGGGCGCAGCCGCAGCCGGTCCCACGCGCGCACGTTTTCGGCGACGGTCAGCTCATCGTTGGCGCCGCCCGCGTAGTAGTCGTAGACCATCTGCGGGAGGCGCTCGCGCGCCAGCGATTCGTAGTCGTGGAGGTTGATGGCGGGCGGCGTGGGGGGCGGCACGGTGCGTTCAAAGAAGACCCGACCGGCCCCGCGCCACAAGCCCGTCAGGTCGCGGCGCGCTCCCGCCTAGCCGGGCGCGGGACCGTCGCGTATATCACCCCGAGGTCCATCGTCACGGGGGTGTACCATGGTCGCTGACGACTCCGCACTGAGTCTCGAGCCCGACTTCGGCATTCGGCTGCGCGCGCTCGCGGCACTCGAGGGCGCGGTTCTCACGGAGGACGAGCTCTCCCACCTCGGCGAGTCCTACCCAGGGTGCCGGGGAAAGGGGCAGTGGGACGTGCGCGAATACGTCTGCCACACCGGGGTGGGCGCGCGCGAATACCGGGTGGTGCGGGCAAGCAGCGTCCAATATGTGTACCGCAGCACGGAACGGATGCGCGCCGCCGCCGTGGGCGCTGCCCTGAACGTCCTCGAGTCCGGGGAACGGTCCAGGGAGGAGAACCGGTCACCCCGCGATCACGCGGGGTGAGGCGCTCCGCGCCGCTCGCGGGGCGTGCGCTGCAGGGGAATCGGGAGACTGACCTCGAACGTACTGCCGCGATGCACCGCGGAGTCCACGTGGACGCCTCCACCGAACATCTCTTGCGTGATCTGACGGACGACGGTCAGGCCCGTGCCTGAGCCCGAGCCGAACGCCTGGGTGGTGAAGCCCGGCTCGAAGATCCGCTCGAGGTGTTCAGCCGCGATCCCCACGCCGTCGTCCCGGACCGCCAGGCACAACGTCTCGTTCACCTGCTTGAGGGTGACCACGACCGGCGTGTTCCGTTCCCGCGATGCCGAGACCGCATTGCGAATGAGATTGGTGAGGACCTGATACAGGGCGTTCGGATCCCCCTGGAGAAACACGCTGTCCACGGCGATGACGCCCTGGAGCGCGATCCCGCGCTTGCGCGCGAGCGGCCGTTCGAGCGCCACACACGACCGGACGACCTGGGCCGCGTCGAACCGCTCCGAGCGGGCCAGCCCTCCCCGGGCCCGATCCTGGATCGAGCGCAAGAACTGGATCGCCTGCTCCATGCCTTCCCCCACGCCCGCGAGCTCCTCGAGCAGCTCCGTACGGAACGCGGGCTCCAGGGATCCCGCCGACCGTATCACGTCCAGGGAGAGATCGAGGCTCGCGAGCGCCGCGGTCAGTGGATTGGCGACTTCGTGGGCAATCACACTTGGCTGGCGGACCAACTCCGCCAGGGCGTCCGGCTCCGGCAACCGCGGCCGGCTGGTGGCCGGCGGTTGATCCACGAGGCCCAGACAGAGGCCGGCCAGCTCCAGCGTCATCCGCTCCCGGCTGCGGCGCTCGATGCCATCGGGCGGCGGGGCGGCAGGCTGCTGTCTCACAGGGGCCACGCACCAAAGCCCGCCCTCCGCGAGCCGACAGCCGACCCAGCGGCTGCCTTGAATGATCGGGACGCTCCAGTGATGTAATGTGCCATCGACATCCAGTCGTGTGTCTCGGTCCTGGAGAGTCGTCGCGCTGGTCAGCACCGGGATCACTTCCGCGCGCGACGAAACCTCCCAGAGGATGACCACCCGTCCCTGGAGCGCTACACTCGCCTGGCGCAAGACTTCGCGACGGCGCTCGTGCGCCTGATCCGGAGAGCCGCTCACCGTGATCAAGTTTGGGATGCACGGACGCTCCGTCCTAGGGTGTTTTTGCGGCACGGACGGGTGAGAATGCGACACGCGGCCCAGTCGCCGGCCTAAAAAGACACCGTCGCCGTCACGGCGTCCTGTTGCTGCTGGCAGTTCGCTCCGGCGACGCACACGACGCGCCGGGCGTCGGTCCAGATCGGATGTACGGCGTGGGCGCTCGCCGCCAGCCCGTTGTAGTCGCCGATGAACGTGCCGTCGAAGTTGATGTTCGGATCGGTCGGCCCCGAGCTGACGAGCAGC
>DASWDP010000026.1:0-5921 GCA_036395195.1 Gemmatimonadales bacterium
AACAGGAACCGCAACCGCGCGTGCGCGAGGCCCGCGAGGGCTACGAGGATCCCGGCGGCGAGGGCCGCGACCGCGCGCCGGTTCACGCCGCCCGTGTAGGCGTACGCGCCGTCCTCGACGTACAGGTCGCGGAGCGACAGCTCGCCCCGCCGCAGCACGGCGTAATCGCAGATGATCACCCCGCCCACCGCGCCGAGCAGCCCCGAATACGTAATCAGCCACGTCTGGTACATGTCGAGCAGCTTCCACGGGAAGATGAGGATCCCGAGCGCCGCGGCGATGAGCCCGCCCAACCGGAAGCTCACGCGCCGGGGCGCCAGGTTCGCGAAGCTGTTCGCGGGCGCGACGACGTTGGCGGCGATGTTCGTGGTGAGGGTAGCGAGGGCGATCGCGACCATCGCGACGAGGCCGAGCAGGGGGCTTCCCGACTCGGCGGTGAGCCGCGCCAGCAGGTCCACGGGATTCCAGATCGCCTGCCCGTACAAGATCACGGTGGCGCTCGTGACCGCGACGCCGATGAAGGCGAACAGCGGCATCGTGGTGAGCAAGCCGAGCGCCTGGCCCAGCGCCTGGTCCCGCTGGCTCTTCGCATAGCGGGTGAAGTCCGGGATGTTGAGCGATAGCGTCGCCCAGTAGCCGACCATCGCCGTGACCCAGGGGACGAATACGCCGAAGAACGACGTCCGTGCCGTGGAGGGGCGCAGGGCATCCGCCCGGTCGAGGATCGTGCCGATCCCCCCGGCCTTGGCCGCGGCCCACCCGAGCAGCGCGAGACCGGTGGCGATCAGGAACGGCGCCGAGAGCGTCTCGAGCCACTTGATGCTCTCCGTTCCCGCCCACACGAAGTACAGGTTGATGAGCCAGAACAGCCCGAAGCCGAGATACTGCGGCAGGCCGTACCCCATGAACCGCCACGCGCCGCCCAGCGCCTGCCACGGGGGCCACAGGATGGCGAGCAGCGCGCTGATCGCGAGCCCGCCGATCCACGTCTGGATCCCGAACCAGCCGCAGGCGACCACGGAGCGGAGCAGCGAGGGGACGTGCGCGCCGCGCACGCCGAATGCGGCGCGCGCGTACACCGGGAAGGGAATCCCATAGCGCGTGCCGGCGTGGGCGTTGATCACGAGCGGCACGAGCACGATGGCGTTCCCCAGGAGGATCGCCACGAGACTCTGCCGCCAGCTCATCCCCGCGTCGATCATGCTCGCCGCGAGCATGTAGGTGGGGATGCACACGCTCATCCCGACCCAGAGCGAGGCGATGTGCCACAGGTTCCAGGTGCGCCGGGCGATGGCGGTGGGGGCGAGGTCGGGGTTGACGAGCGGGCCGGGGGACAACGGGCCCTCGAGCTCGACCATACCGGAGTGCCGGGTGGGACCGGTCATGAGTTCGAGCTTCCGTTTGTTCCCACGCTGAAGCGTGGGCTCGGCGCGACACAACGCTGAAGCGTGATGTGCTTCAGCACAGTGCCGTGCCGAGCCCAGGCTTTAGCCTGGGAATCAACGAGCGACTCGACGCTCATGATAGCGATAGCCGCTCCTCCGCGGCCCGCTCGAACGCGCGGGCCAGCGCGCGCCGCGTGAGCACGCTCACGAGTTGGCGGCGGTAGGCGGCGGACGCGTGGATATCCGCGGGTGGGTCGACGTCCCGCGTCGCCGCCGCGTCGGCGGCGGCGCGCAGCAGCTGCTCCGACGGGCTCTGGCCGATCAGGATCTTCCCGGCCTCGACGAGCAGCACCGGCCCGTCGCCCACACTCAAGCCGGCGATGCGCGCCGCGCGACAGCGTCCCCCGGCATCGAGGGTCACCACTGCGGCGACCCCGACGAGAGCGTAGTCGCCGTGGCGGCGCGCCACTTCCACGAACGCCGTGCCGCTCCGCGCCGGGAGCGGCGGCAGCACAATCTCCACCAGGAGCTCGTCCGGTCCGAGCGCCGTTTCCAGCATGCCCTTGAAGAACTCTCCGGCGGCGATCGAGCGTTCGCCGCTCGTGCTCCGGGTCCTGAAGCGGGCCTCGAGGGCGAGCATCACCGCCGGCAGCTCGGCCGAGGGATCGGCATGCGCGATGCTCCCTCCCACGGTGCCGCGGTTCCGGATCTGCGGGTGCGCGATGGACGGCATCGCTTCGGCGAGGAGCGGCGCCGCCCGGGCCACCACGTCGCTTCGCTCCACAGCGCGCTGGCGAGTCATCGCCCCGATCGCCGTGCCCCCCCCGTCTGGGCCGGAGCGGATGTAGGCGAGCTCCGCGATGCGGTTCAAGTCCACGAGCGCGGCGGGTCGGGCGAGGCGGAAGTTCATCGCGGGGATGAGACTCTGGCCGCCGGCGAGCGGCTTCGCGTCCGTGCCGTGCTCGACGAGCAGCGCCAGGACCTCGTCCACGGTGCCCGGAATGAAGTAATCGAACGGCGCCGGCTTCATCGCCCTGCCTGGTTCATCAGCTCGAACAGCCGATTGGGGCTGAGGGGGATCTCACGGATCTCGACACCGGTGCCGGCGAGCGCGTCCTCGACCGCCTGCGCGAACAGGGCGCCGGTGGGGATCGCGCCGGCTTCCCCTACGCCCTTCACTCCTACCGGGTTCAAAGGGGAAGGCGTCTCGCGGTGGGTGGTCTCTACGTTCGGCACGTCGGTCGCGGTGGGCAGGAGGTAGTCCATGAACGAGGCGTTCAGGAGCTGACCCTCCTCGTCGTACACCAGCTGCTCGTAGAACGCGTTACCGATGCCGTGCGCCACGCCGCCCTGGATCTGGCCCTCCACGATCATCGGATTGATCACCCGCCCGCAATCGTGCACGACGACGTAGCGCTTGATCTCGACCTGCGCCGTCTCAGCGTCCACTTCGACGAGCATCGCGTGGACGCCGCTCGCGGTGCTACCGCGGTCGGGCCCGAAGTAGGCCGTGGCCTCGAGGCCGGGCTCGGTGCCGGGCTGCACGGCGCCGCGCAGCGGGTTCGCCTTGACGGCGAGCGCGCCCAGCTCGATCCCGCTGTCGGGGACGCCGCGCACCTGCACCCGTCCCCCCTCGAGCACCAGATCTTCTCGGGCCGCCTCGAGCTCGCGGCTCGCGAGGTCGAGCACCTTGGCGCGCACGGCGAGGGCGGCGGCGTGGCACGCGCTGCCCGCCACCACGGCGCCGCGGCTCGCGAAGGTGCCCGTGCCCCAGTGGAACTCCCGCGTGTCGCCCGTGACGACGTGCACCTCTCCCACGTCCACACCCAGCGCCTCGGCCACGATCTGCGCGAACACCGTGAAGTGGCCCTGCCCCTGCGTCCCCACCCCGGTCGCGAGGCGCACGCGCCCGCTCGGCTCCACCGTGACGCGCGCGCCCTCGTAAGGGCCGATCCCCGTCCCCTCCACGTAGCACACCACCCCGATCCCCACGTGACGCCCCGCCGCCCGCAACCGCGGCTGCTCCTCGCGCACGAAGCGCTCGTAGTCGATCACCTTGAGCGCCTCGTCGAGTGCCGGCTCGTAGTCGCCGCTGTCGTAAGTGAGCGGCGCGGAGTCCTGGAAGAGGATCTCGTTGTTGAACGGGAACTGGTCGGGCCGCAGGAGGTTGCGCCGGCGGATCTCCGTGCGATCGATCCCCAGCTCCCGCGCCGCGAAGTCCAGCAGTCGCTCGATCACGAACACGCCGTGCTGGCGTCCCGCGCCGCGCACCGGCGTGACGATCGTCTTGTTCGTGAAGACGGCGGTGAACTCGCTCTCGTAGCTCGGGATGTCGTAGGGGCCGAGCAGCGTGCACTGGCTGTTGATCGGCACCGTGAGGCCGTAGGGATCGTAGGCGCCGGTGTCGTGCAGGAAGACGTCCTTCACGCCGAGGATCTTGCCGTCCTTCGCCACCGCGAGCTCGGCGTCGTGGATCTGGCCCCGCTCCTGCGTCGTGGCGAAGAAGTTCTCCTGCCTGTCCTCGGTCCACTTGACGGGGCGGCCGAGCAGCATGGCCGCCCACGGCACGAGCACTTCCTCCGGGTAGAACATCATGATCTTCGGTCCGAACCCACCGCCCACGAACGGCGCGACGACGCGCACCTGCGACTCGGGCAGACCGAGCAGACCGGCGAGGCCGTTGCGGATCGGGATCGGCGCCTGCGTGGTGTCCCATACGGTGAGCTCTTCGGCGCGCGGGTCCCACTGCGCCGCCACGGCGCGGTTCTCGATCGCGGCGGAGACGCCCCGATCGTAGCGGAAGCGGCGCTCGATCACCGCATGGGCGCGCGCCTTGGCCCGCTCATAGTCGCCTTTACGCTGGACGGCGTGCGCCGCGAGGTTCGAGGGGAGGTGCTCGTGCACGCGCGGCGCCCCCGGGGCGAGCGCCGCCTCGAGGTCTACGACCGCCGGGAGGGGGTCCGCGTCCACCGCGACGTCGTCCAGCGCGTCCTCGGCCAGGTAGCGGCTCTCCGCCACGACCATCGCGATCGGCTCACCCACATGGCGGAGCTTGTCCTTCGCGAGGGGGACCTGGGTGCAGGGGTGGAACACCAGGTCGGGGATCGGCGGCGGCGGGACGAGCAGTGGTCCGGGACGCCAGTAGTCGCCCAGGTCGGCCGCGGTGTACACGGCGACGACGCCCGGGCGCCGCCGGGCGGCGGAGACGTCCACACCGTTCAGGCGCGCGTGGGCGTGCTGGCTCCTGAGGAACGCCACGTGCAGCATCCCCTCGAGCCGCACGTCGTCCACGAACAGCGCGCGACCCGTGAGGAGCCGCGCGTCCTCGTTGCGGCGGACCCGCTCACCGACGTAGCGACGAGTCACACGCGAGGCTGACGGCCGCGACAATGTTCTGGTAACCCGTACAGCGGCACAGATTCCCGGAGAGCGCTTCCCGGATTGCGTGCTCGTCGGGATGAGGCGTGTCGCGCAGGAACGGGATGAGCGTCATCAGGATGCCCGGGGTGCAGAAGCCGCACTGCAGCCCGTGGGCTTCGCGGAACGCTGCCTGGAGCGGGTGCAGCGCATCGGTCGGGCCCGCCAGACCCTCGACGGTCTCGACCTCGTGCCCGTCCGCCTGGACGGCGAACATGAGGCACGAGCGCACCGCTTCGCCGTCCAACAGCACGGTGCACGCGCCGCACACGCCGTGCTCGCAGCCGACGTGCGTACCCGTGAGGCCCAGCTCGTGACGCAGGAAGTCGGAGAGGAGCAACCGCGGCTCCACCGCGCGCTCGCAGCGCGCGCCGTTGACGGTGACGACCAGCGGCATGCTCAAGGTCCGCAACGTTACGCCCTGGCCGGGAGGGCAGCAAGGCGACAGAATTCCCCCATGCTGCGTCGCGAAGCACTCGCCAAGCTCACCGGCCGCGAGCGGTACGTGGACGATCTGCCGCTCGACGAGTTCTTCTGGGGCATGACGGTGCGGAGCCCCGCGCCGCGCGGCCGCATCGCGGCCATCCGCTTCGCGAAGGACGTGGACTGGTCGCAGTTCGTCGTCGTGGACCATCGCGACATCCCGGGCCCGAACGTCGTGGCGCTCATCGAGGAGGACCAACCGGTGCTGGCCGCCGGCTACGTGCGCCACGTCCACGAGCCGGTGCTGCTCCTCGCCCACCCGTCGCGCGACGCGGTGCGGCGCGCCGTCCGCTCGGTCGAAGTAGTGGTCGAGCCCGAGCCGGCGGTCCTCGACTTCCGCAGCACGCCCGCCCCGGACCAGATCCAGTACGGCAGCGACAACGTCTTCAAGCATCTGAAGATCGAAAAGGGCGAGGTGGAGCGCGCGCTCGCGGGTGCCCCGGTGGTCGTCTCCGGGACGTACGAGACCGGCGCGCAGGAGCACGTCTACCTCGAAACCCAGGGGATGATCGCCTATCTGGACGGCGACGTGGTGGTGGTGAAGGGCTCGATGCAGTGTCCCTACTACGTCCTCAAGGCGCTGCAGCACGCGCTTGCGCGCGACGAGAGCCGCCTCCGCGTGATCCAGACGCCCAC
>DASWDP010000027.1:0-2569 GCA_036395195.1 Gemmatimonadales bacterium
GCGAGCGCGCCGTCGTGGCGCGCGACGTGGAGGGAGATCTCGGGCTGCGCGAGGTGGGCGCGGATCTCGTCGTCGGTCCAGTCCCAGCGGTCGCGCCAGTGGTACGCCTCGCCCACCGTGCGGTAGCAGTGGCGATACAGCTCGGGCGTGGGGCGCTCCACCCGCTCGATCGCGAGGCCGGGAAAGTCGCCGAAGGCCGGCCGAAACCGACCGGGCTCCCTGAGTTCGAGATAGGTTCGCGTCGCCTGCACCGTCACCCCTTGGCGTCTTGGCGTCTGGGCGTCTCGGCGTCTATTTTTGCCCCATGACTTTCAATCGCATGGGCACCGTCCCCCTGCCGTTGGCCCTGCACCTCGCCAGTTACACGGTGCTCGGCCTGTTCTGCTTCTTCGCGGGCGCGCTCAACCTGATCGACCCGGGGAAGATCCCGCACGGCATCATGTTCCTCGCCGTGTGCGGCTTCAGCTGGGGCTACGTCTTCGGGATCCTGATGGCGCGCAAGGAAGTGGTCGTGCTGGGCTTCCTGGCGAGCGTCGCCTGGCTCGTGGCGGGCCTCGTCGGCGCCGCGCGGTTCGGGCTCGACTGGCGGCTCACCGCGCTGCTCGTGGCGCTGGGCGCGTACGGCCTGATCACGCTGGGGACGTACCGCCGGCGCATCCTGGAGCACTGACGGGGGGGCCCCGCTTCACCCGATCGTCGTCGTCTCCACGCTTTCGGGGGCGGCCGGCAGCTCCACGACGAACTTCGCGCCGCCCAGCGGCGATTCCTCGAGCCAGATCTTGCCGCCCACCTCGGTCACCACGCGCTGGCAGATCGCGAGGCCGAGGCCGGTGCCCTCGTCGGGCCCCTTGGTCGTGAAGAATGGGTCGAAGATGCGCGCCCGGATCTCCCGGGGCACACCGGGTCCCGAATCCTCCACGGTGAGCCGCAGCCAGCCCTCGCGGGTCTGCGTCGTGAGTTGAACGACCGCGGGGCTCCGCCCGCGCACCACGTACTCCGCGTTGGTGACGAGGTTGATCACGACCTGCTGCAGCTCCTGGCCCAGCCCGAGCACCGGCGGTGCCGCGTCGTCGAGCTGCGTCCGGAACTCCACGCTCTCGGTGCGCAGCACCCGCTGGCGAATCTCGGCCACGTCGTGGACCAGATCGTTCATCTGCACGCGCGTGGGCATCGTGTCGGCGCGGCGGGCGAGGCGGAGCAGGCTGCGCACGATGCGCGCCGCGCGGTCCACCTCACGCGTGATCGTGGCCGCGGTGGTGCTGGTCTCCGGGTCGCGGCTGGCGCGTCCCAGCAGCTCCGCCTCCATGCGGATCGCCGCCAGCGGGTTGTTGACCTCGTGGGCCACGCCGCTCGCGATCTCACCGACGGTGGCGAGCTTCTCGCGCGCAATCAGCTCGCGCTGGGCGCGCAGCTCGTCGGTGCGGTCGTACAGGGCCACGAGCAGGCTGTCCGGTCCCACCCCCGAGAGCCCCGTCACTGTGCAGTCGCAGATGCGGCGGTCGCCCGACGCTCGCGTCACGAGCACCCGGCCGTGCCACGGCTCCCCGTCCCGCGGGCGCGCCAGCACGAGGTGGAGCGAGATCTCGCTGGGGGACAGTCCCAGTGCCTCGAGGTGCATCGCGAGCGCCTGGCTCTCGGAGGCGATGCCGAACAGGCGGCACGCCGCCTGGTTGAGTTGTTGGATCCGGCCGGCGCGGTCCACGAGCGCCATCGGCAGCGGGCTGCCGTCCACCATCGCGTGGGCCCGCTCGGCCGCGGCGCGGGCGCCGCTCACCGCCTCCGACAGCTCGAGGCCGCCGGCGATGTAGGCGGCGACCGCCGCGAGATACTGCAGCTCCATGAGCCCGAACGCGGGCGACTCGTCCACACCGGGGCGGAGGTAGCGCACGACCGCGACCGCCCCCGCCACGCCGCTCGACGTCTTGAGCGGCACGATCATCGCGGCTCGCGCCGTCCCCGAGGGCGACAGGGCGTGCAGCGAATCGGGCTCGGCGAGGATGTTGTCGGTGAGAACCGGCTCGCCCGTCCGGACCACCCGTCCGGTCGTGCTCGCATCGATCGCGATCTCGAAGCCGTCCAGCTCCACGCACTGCCCCGCGGTCGCGACGACGCGCAGGCGATCGCCCTCCGCGCTCCGCAGCGCCACGTACGCCCCCTGCGCCTCGACGAGGCTCGTGACGCTCTGCAGCGTGTACCGTAGCAGCAGCTCCCGCTCGGGAGCGGCCAGGAGCCAGCGCGACAGCTCCACCAGGAACGTGCCGAGCCGGCGTTCGCGCTCGAGCCCGCTGCGCCGCGCCACCATGACCGCGAGGTGCGAGGCGACCTCGATCGCCGAGCGCAGCACTTCGGCGGGGAACCCCTCGGGCAGCCCCCGGAAGCGCACGCCCACGTGCCGGCCGTCGGCGTCGTGGAAGTCCGTCAGGAACGACCCGCCGTCCCCGCCGGGGGCGCCGGCGTGCAGCGTCCCGGCCTCGTTCAGGCCCTTGTACGTGAGCTCGACTTCGGCCCCGGTCCACTCGCTGAGGACGTCGGTCGCGGTCTGCCAGAACCCCCGCGTCTGTTTGGCCTT
>DASWDP010000028.1:0-3902 GCA_036395195.1 Gemmatimonadales bacterium
GCTGTATCGCCACTGCTACCGCACGGTGGGCGAGGCGTACCACTGGCGCGACCGCTGGGACTGGACCGACGACGAGATCCGCGCCCACCTCGCGCAGCCCGAGATCTCCCTCCACGTCGCGCGCCACGACGGCGCGCTCGCGGGATGGTACGAGCTGCGCCGCGTCCCGGAGGCCGGGGGGGGCTCGGTGGAGATCGCCTACTTCGGGCTCGCGCCCGGCGCCATCGGCCTGGGGCTGGGCAAGCACCTGCTCTCGTGCGCGGTGCGCGACGCCTGGGCGCTCCGGCCCGCGCGCGTGTGGCTGCACACCTGCACGCTCGACCATCCACACGCGCTGCCGAACTACCAGAAGCGCGGGTTTCTGGCGTACAAGACGGAGCACTACGAGGTGGAGGAGGGATAACGGGCTCGGAGCGAGCATCTGACCCCTTGGGCGACGGGGGAAACCGTGCGCTGAAGCGCCGGCTCGGCTCGAAGCGCGTCCTGGAAGGACGCCCGCCGCGTCTCGCCCTTGAGGGCGCGCCTTGCGCCGAGCCGGCCTTTCAAGGCACGGATCACGGACTCGGCGCGGCTTTTTGAGGTTCTACCGCAAGATTCTGATGCTGATTTCGTGCGCAGCCGGGACATCTTGTTGGCACCCGGAGGCTCCCGTGCCCGTTCGCATCTACGCGCACCTCACATGGACGACTTTTGGTCGGCTCCCACTGATCGATTCCGGCGTGGTAGCATTTCTCGAAAAGTTCCTACCGACCGAATGCGCGCGTCACGGTGTCCGCCTCATAGCTCTGGGTGTAATGCGGGACCACGTGCACCTGCTGCTTGAGCTACCCGCATCGTTCAGCGTTCCACGGTTGGTGCAAGGCCTGAAAGGGGCGAGTGCGAGAATTGCCAACCGCGACGGTATCGCTCGGCACGAGTCCCTTCGCTGGGCACAGGGTTACGATCTACGGTCGGTGGGCCCGCGGCAGCTCGGCGTGGTGGAAGCCTATGTGCGCAACCAGACGACCCGCCATCCCGAGAAGGCGGTCGTGGCACGGGAGATCCGTGCCCAAGGGCCAAATGGGCAGGCAACCGTCGATCCCGTGCGCTGAAGCGCCGGCTCGGCGTGAAGCGCGTCCTGAAGGACGCCCGTGCGCCCGCCCTTCAGGGCGCGCCACATGCCGAGCCGGCCTTTCAAGGCACGGATCGATCCGCTCGCGCTCGATTGACATGGTTCCCGTGCGGGGGCGACCCCCGCTAGATTTCTCGCGTGAACTTCCAGTTCGCCTTGACCCGCACGCACAAGCTCATCATCGCCGGCGTGCTCATCGTCCCGATCGTGCTCTTCGTTCTCTACACGTGGACGGCCCTCACGTGGAGCTACGCGAATGGAGAGCGCGCCGGTTACGTACAGAAGTTCTCGAAGAAGGGGTGGGTCTGTAAGACCTGGGAGGGCGAGCTGGCCCTGGTGTCCATCCCGGGGACCATGTCGGAGAAGTTCTACTTTACGGTGCGGGACGATTCGGTGGCGGCGCGCGTCAATCAGACCATGGGCAAGCGTGTCGCGCTCAGCTACCAACAGCACAAGGGCATCCCGACGAGCTGTTTCGGCGAGACCGAATACTTCGTCGTGGACGTGAAGGGCGTGGAATGACGACCCGCAACACCTTCGGCAGCCGGGCGACCCTCAAGGTCGGCGGGCGGACCTTCGAGATCTTTCGCCTCGACGCGCTCGAGCGGCGCGGCCTCCCGGTGAGCCGCCTCCCGTACTCGCTCCGCATCCTGCTCGAGAACCTGCTGCGCCGGGAGGACGGGCGCGCGGTCAAGGGCGACGAGGTCGAGAAGCTGGCCCGCTGGGACCCGAAGAAGACGCCCGATGACGAGATCGCGTTCATGCCGGCCCGGGTGCTGATGCAGGACTTCACCGGCGTCCCCGCGGTCGTGGACCTCGCGGCGATGCGTGACGCGATGCAGACCATGGGCGGCGACCCGAAGCGCGTGAACCCGCTTCTCCCCGCCGAGCTCGTGATCGATCACTCCGTGATCGTGGACGAGTTCGGCACGCCCACCGCGTTCCAGGTGAACGCCGACCTCGAGTTTCAGCGCAACCGCGAGCGCTACGCCCTGCTGCGCTGGGCCCAGCGGACGTTCCAGGGGTTCCGCGTCGTGCCGCCCGACACCGGCATCGTGCACCAGGTGAACCTCGAGTACCTGGCACGGGTCGTCTTCGCAGACGAAAGCCGCAAGCCGCAAGCCTATCCCGACACCCTCGTCGGCACCGACTCCCACACCACGATGATCAACGGGCTCGGCGTGCTCGGCTGGGGCGTCGGGGGGATCGAGGCCGAGGCCGCGATGCTCGGCCAGCCGGTCTCGATGCTCATCCCGCAGGTCGTCGGGTTCCGACTCACCGGGAAGCTCGCGGAGGGCGCGACCGCCACCGACCTCGTGCTCACCGTGACCGAGCTGCTCCGCAAGAAGGGCGTGGTGGCGAAGTTCGTCGAGTTCTACGGGCCGGGGATCTCCACCCTCCCGCTCGCCGACCGGGCGACGATCGGCAACATGGCGCCGGAGTACGGCGCCACGGTGGGGATCTTCCCGGTAGATCAGGAGACGCTCCGCTACCTCGAGTTCACCGGACGCCCGAAGGAGCAGGTGCAGCTCGTCGAAGCCTACATGAAGGAGCAGGGGCTGTTCCATTCGGCCGGGAGCCCCGAGCCCGCGTACTCGGACACGCTCGCGCTCGACCTCGCGACCGTCGAGCCCAGCCTCGCGGGGCCCCGGCGGCCGCAGGATCGCGTGCCCCTGCGCGACGTGGCGCGGAGCTTCCACTTGGTCCTCCCCGCCCTGATGAAGCCGTCGTCGCCCGTCGCGCCGCCTCAGAACATGGGGCGTTGGGAGGGCGAAGGCGGCGGCACGGCAACCGCGGTCGAGGCGCCCCCACGGCCGCGCACCCACATCGACGTGACGATCGACGCGGTGCAACACCAGCTTCGGCACGGCTCCGTCGTCATCGCCGCCATCACGAGCTGCACCAACACGTCGAACCCGTCGGTGATGATCGCCGCCGGGCTCGTCGCGAAGAAGGCGGTCGAGCGCGGCCTCAAGTCGCAGCCGTGGGTCAAGACCAGCCTCGCTCCGGGCTCCAAGGTCGTGACCGACTACCTGCGGCAGGCGGGTCTGATGTCCTACCTCGAGCAACTGCGCTTCTACCTCGTGGGCTACGGCTGCACGACGTGTATCGGCAACTCGGGGCCGTTGCCCGAGGCCGTCTCCGCCGCGATCGCCGAGGGCGAGCTGGTGGTGTGTTCCGTGCTCTCGGGCAACCGCAACTTCGAGGGACGGATCCAGCAGGAGGTGCGCGCCAATTACCTCGCGTCGCCGCCCCTCGTCGTCGCCTACGCGCTCGCGGGGCGGATCGATCTCGATCTGCAAACGGAGCCGCTCGGCACGGGGAAGGACGGGAAGCCCGTCTACCTGCGCGACATCTGGCCGTCCGCGCAGGAAGTGGACGAGCTGATCCGCTCGTCCATCAAATCCGCGATGTTTCACAAGGAGTACGGCGAGGTCTTCAAGGGTGACGAGCGCTGGAGCGGCCTCCCCGTCCCCGCGGGCGATCGCTTCGCCTGGGAGCCCGACTCGACCTACATCCGCCGCGCGCCCTACTTCGACGGGATGCCCCCGACCCCGGGGCCGATCCGCGACATCCGCGGCGCGCGGGTGCTGTGCCTGCTCGGCGACAGCATCACGACCGACCACATCTCCCCGGCCGGCTCGATCCGCAAGACGAGCCCCGCCGGCCAATACCTGATCGCGCACGGCGTCGAGCCCGCGGACTTCAACTCCTACGGCTCGCGCCGCGGCAACCACGAGGTGATGGTGCGCGGCACGTTCGCGAACGTGCGGCTCAAGAACCTGCTCGC
>DASWDP010000029.1:0-10786 GCA_036395195.1 Gemmatimonadales bacterium
GGCGCCCGGGTTGGAGTACACCACTCCGCCGCGCACCGCGAGCCGCGCGCGCCAGAGGGCGCCGCCCCGCCGCACGGCGGTCGATACCCACGGACCGGCCTCGATCGTGCCCGCGTCGTCCCAGAGCCGGCGGTCGACGTACCCCAGGTCGGTCGTGGCCATCCAGAGGGCGTCGAACCCGACGTGGGGGTCCGCACCGAAGGCGAGGTGCTGGCGCAGCGAGCGGTCCACCGACAGCGCCACCCCCGCCCGGCCCTCCACCGCCCAACCGGCGACGCTCGTCTCGGTGCGCGGCATCAGGCGCCCGATGGGGTTGCCCCAGCGGCCGTAGAATCCCACCCGGTCGGTGGCGCCGTCACGGGTACCCACAGTGCCGAGCAGCAGGCCGCGCTCGTAGCGGCCCAGGTAGTTCGTGCGGTCGCGCAGCCCGACGGTCACGCCGCCGAAATCGTTCGACCAGGCGACCGGCAGGAAAGCGCTGACCAGCCGGTCTCGCCGGGCGGTTTCCGCGAACGGATTGTCCAGCCGGGTCTCGTTGGTACGCGATTTGGTGAACGCCCAGCGGAGGCCGCGCTCCTCGTTGTCGAGCGCGTCGTAGTCGTGGGCCCGCCCGCGCGGGTCGAGCAGCAGCCGGCCCGGCTTCCGGGCGGTCGTGAACTCGACGCGCTCGACGGCAGGCTGGCCCGTGGCGCGGGCATAGATCGTATCGCGGTCACCGATCTCCACCGGCATCCAGCCGTCGCCCTGCCGCTCGATCGTGACGGTCGTGTGCCAGCGGCCCCCCCCGCCCCCATCGTCCGCAAGCCGGCGCCGCTCGACGCGCCGCAGCCGGTAGTCGATCAGCGGCGTCCCGTGGAGCCACTGGCCGAACAGCCACTTCAGATCCTGTCCCGAGACGTCTTCCGCCGTCTCCCGGAACGCGTCCTCGTCCACGTGCCTCAGCTTCCAGCGGTCGAAGTAGGTGCGGAGGATGCGGCGCATCGTCTCGTCGCCCACCACGTAGCGCAGCTGCTCGTAGAACAGCTGCCCCTTGCCGTAGGCCATCTCGTTGTAGATGACGAAGTCGCGGTACCGCTCGCTCACCATCGAGACCGGCTCGCTCCAGCGCTCCAGATCGAGCCAGAGCACCTCGGGCTCGAGCCCGGGGTAGGCCGGCGGCCCCCCCCCGTGGGTCTCGAAGAACCATCCCGTCTGGAAGCTCGTGAACCCCTCGTCCAGCCACGCCTCGCGCCACTCGTTGTTGGCCAGCTGCCCCATCGTGTACTGGTGGCCGGCCTCGTGCACGATGAGGCCGAGCGACGCGCTCCCATCCATGATCATCATCGGGAACTCGGTACCGCCGCCCTCGATGCGGTGCACGTTGGTGAGCTGCGGCCACTGGTACCGGCCGTACAGCGAATCGAGCCAGGCGAGCGCGATCACCGTGTTTCGCACCGCCGCGCCGTCGCCCCACGTGGGCCGGTCCTCCGGCTGGTACAGCACCCGCACCACCGCGTCGCCGTAGCGGCCCTCCTCGTACACGTAGCGCGGGTTCAGGGAGAACGCGAAATGGTGGACGTCCTGGGCTCGGAAGCGCACGCATTTCCGCCCCGACGTGACCTGCATCGCGGCACAGCCGGGAGCAGGGAGCGAAGAGCGGTACCAGGCGCGCTGATAATCAATCTTGAGCGCGGGGTCGGCTTTCCCTTTTTCCCAACCAGGGTCTCCCTCGACGGGCACGCCGGTCGCGCCGATCACCTGGTCCTCGGGGAGGTCGAGCGTCACGTCGTAGGTGGCGAACTCGCCGTAGAACTCCCCGGCGGGATAGAGCGGGTGGTCCTCCCAGCCGTATCTGTCGTACACGACGACCTTCGGGTACCACTGCGCGAAGTCGAAGCGCCGGCCCTGCCGCCCCTGGCGGCGCGGCAGGGTGGAGGGCCGCGCCTGCCAGGCGACGTCCACGACCATGGAGTCGCCCGGCGCGAGGGGCCGGGGGAGCGACCAGTGCGCGATGGTCGAATCGGGCGCGTACGGGTAGTCCGGGCGCAGCGCCTGGCCCATGAGGGCGGCGTCGGTGATGCGCTCGAACGCATAGTCGGGGTCCTTCAGGTGCTGGAATCGGTCGCGCCGCTCCGCCGAATCCGCCGCGGCCCAGCGCGAGCCGGGACGGAACGCGTTCAGGTACTGATGGACGTAGAAGTCGCGCAACGTGGCGGGCGAGCGGTTCACGTAGGTGATGCGGGCGCGACCCGTCAGCACCCCCGACGGCTCGTCGAGCGAGGCGGTGATGCGATAGGCGACCTGCTGCTGCCAGTAGCCAGCTGTGTCGGGGGAGGCCACGAGGAGAAGGACGAGCGGGAGCATTGGGACCGGGAAACTACACTGGGAGGGCGGTGCGGGCGAGGCGCGTCGCGCGTTTCCGATGCCTGCCGCGCGATTCGGGCGACGGTTTTCCCACGGGGACTCCGATGTTGAGCGCGCTAACCTCGACAAGGAGTCACCATGTTGCGCCATACATTCCATTTCGCGGTCGTCGCGACGCTCGCGGGCGCGTTGGCCTGCAGCGACCGCCCGCCCGCCACCGCACCCGGCGGCACCGCCGCTGAGACCCTCACCCCCACCCCAGAGGTCGCACCCGCCCCCGGGCCGCCGGAGCAACTGGCCCGCGCTCTCGCCCGGGCGCTGGGCGCACCCCAGTTCCGGGCGTACGTGAAGGCCCAGCTCGACGCGTCGCCGTTCCGCGAGCACAAGCTCCAGTTCCAGCGCTTCCTCGGCGCCGACCGCGGCCGCGCCGTCGAGGCCCTCGCCCTCGACGCCGGCGTCGCGGCGGCCGACTTCGCGCAGCAGGCGGACCGCGCGATTCCGCTCGAAATGTACCTGCCCGTGCCAGAACACCGCCGCGCCTGGAACGGCGGCGCCAACGTGCTGGTCGCCACGGCGCTCCGGGATGGCGACCCGCCGGTGGCGTTCGACATCCACGGCAACCGACAGGTCCTCAGCGCCGACCACCCGCCCGCGACGCCGGTGATCGCCCTCGTGCCGGTGGAAACGGACTTCGCCGCCGCGCCGTCCCCGACCATCTGCTGGGAATGCATCATCATCTGGCCCACGCCGCCGCCCCCGTCGCCGGGGTTGTACATGACCAAGTCCCATTTCGTGGACGATTTTGAAGGTTGGTTGAAAGGCAGCCCCGAGTTTGAAGCCCACATCCTCGGCCAGAAGGGCACGTCGGACTCGTTGACCGATTACCAGTGCGCCGGCGAGCACGCGGGCGGCCCGTACTACTTCGATCAAAACTCGAAGGACTGGAGCGGGAGGGTGATGCTGTTCAGTAGCACACAAATTGCGAACTACAACGCGGCGCATCCCAATCAGAACTTCCGGGTGTTCTTCGTGGAGGACGATGACACGGCATGCGAGATCAAGGCGGACAAGGACATCGTAGGCTCATTCCTGAAGGTCGTGGACGGCGCCAACGGCTACCTCACGGCGGGCAACGACTCCAGCAACGCGCTCGTGAAGGCGTTCAAGCGCGCCAGGGCGCTCTACAACCTATGGGCGTCGGTCACCTCGCTCATCAAGACCAATGACGAGCTGATCGGCAACGCGGTCGAAGACGACGTCGTCGGCACGTTCTATCCCGGGTTCAACTGGATCGTCAAGGGCAGCAACAACGTGACGAACGGCTGGGTCAACCTCGAGATGAAGTGAACCTGTCACGCGGGGGTGACGCATGCGCAGTCTCACCGGATCCCTGCTCTCGCTCGCGCTGATCGCCGCGCCGGTGCCGCTCCCAGCCCAGGGAAGCGTCGCACCCCGGCCCCGCGGCGGAGCGGAGTTCGGAATCCCGCTCGCGAGTTTTCTGGTTCCCGGCCTGGGCCAGTATCTGGAAGGGTCCTGGCTCGCCGGAGCGGGGTTCACAGCCACCGCGGCGGGGGGCTACGCGTTGTACTTCACCGGCGACCAGCACGCCGCGTCGGTGGAGGACCTGCCGCGTGATCCCGACGGGCAGCGCGCGTTCATTGGTGCTCAGCTCGCGCAGGCGGCCGGCGAGCTGAGCGCCTACGACTCTTTTCACCGGTCCCTGCCCCTCCTGCAGAGGGTCGGCAAGTACGATTTCGTGAAGACTCACGAGTCCACCGCCAGCCTGCTCTCCGCGCCGTTCGACCTTCGCATGCTGAAGCGATGGACGACGTGGATCGATCTCGCCCACGCCGCGGTGGTCACGGCCCTGGTGCTGGCGGAGACGGAGCCGGGCGCGCGGTACGTACCGTTCCGGACCCGCGACGGCGCGTTCGTCGCTTCATTTTCATACAACGCGGGCGTCGGCGAGGAGGCGTTGTTTCGGGGCTGGTTGTACCCGGTGCTGCACCAGAAGCTCGGTCGCCGCGCCTGGTTGTCAAACGGCGTGCAGGCCGCCGTGTTCGGCGGGCTCCACGTGTCCCAGGCGGGGCCCTTCGCGCTCGACATTACGGCGTCGGCGCTCTATGAGGGCTGGCTCACCCGGCGTAACGGGTGGAGCATCCGGGAGTCGATCTTCCACCACTTCTGGTACGACGTGGCGGTGGGAGCGGCGACGTTGCTCACCCAAAAGTCCGGAACAGTGGGTGTGGCAATACCGGTGAGGTTCTAGAGGGGCGGCACGGGCGGCAAAAACGGCAAGGGCGGCACGGGCGCTCCAGTACCGCCTTTGCCGTCTATGCCGCCCTTGCCGCCTCTCGGTGTCACTCGCCAGTCAGCATCCTGCGTCGCAGCGCCGCGAGCTTGCGCCGCACCGACCCGTCGAAGATCCGGTCGCCGACCCGAACGACGACGCCGCCGAGGATGCCCCGGTCGGCGCGGAAGTGGGCCCGCACGTCCTTGCCGAGCGCGGCGGTGAGCCGCTCGACGATCTGCTGCTCGAGCCGGGCATCCGGCTCCTGGACGAGCGTCACGCCCGCGTGCACCCGATTGAGCTTCAGGTCCACGAGGCCGTCGTACTGCTGCGCCATCTCCGCGAGGAGCCCCTGCCGCCCGCGCCGCACGACCGCCTGGAGAAACCGCACGAACTCGGGCGCCGCAAGGCCGCCGAGCGCGCGCTCCAGCAGCGCGGCCTTGGTCGCCTTCGCCACGCGGGGTGACTCGAGCGCCACCGCGATGCGCTCGTCCGCCTGCACGGCCCCGGCGACCGCGTCCAGCAGCCGGCCGAACTCCTCCACGGCGTCTCCCCCGCCCGCCTCGGCCGCGAGGAACAGCGCCTCGGCGTAGTTGCGCGCGACGGTGGTGCTCTTCACCGCGGTTGCTCGAGGCTCGCGAGGTACTCCATCACCAGCCGGCGGTTCGCCTCGGAATCGAGGTTCGCTTCGATCAGCCTCGACGCGGCCGCGATCGAGAGGTCTACCGCTTCGCGCCGCAGCTCGAGGATCGCCTTCTCCTTCTCGGCGTCGATCTCCTTGCGCGCCCGCTCGAGCAGCTGCTCGTACTGCTCGCGCGCCTGGGCGAGGAGCGTCGCCCGCTCCTTTTCCGCCACCGCCCGGGCCTTGGTGATCATCTCCTGCGCCTCGGCCCGCGCGCCGGCGATCGTTCGCTTGTGCTCCTCCAGCAGCCGGGCGGCCTCGGCGCGGGCCCGCTCCGCTTCGTCCAACTGCTGCTGGATGCGCCGCTCCCGGTCCTCTACCGACTTGAGGATGGCGGGCCAGCCGAACTTCCACAGCAGCGCCAGGAGGACGACGAAGACGACGATCGTCCAGAACACCAGCCCGGTGTTGATGGAGAAGGGGGTGAACCCCTCCCCACCGGCGTGGTCCACCGCCTGGAGCAGCCCGAGCGGCGCCGCCATCTAGAGCAGCTTGAAGAGCAGCGCGAACACGAGCGACGCGAGCGCGACGCCTTCGATGAGCGCCGCCGTCAGGATCATGGCGCCGCGGATGTCGCCCGACGCCTCGGGCTGCCGCGCGATCGCCTCGACGGCCTGGCCGCCGATCCGGCCGATCCCGAGGCCGGCCCCGATCACCGCGAGGCCGAGGCCGATTCCCGCGCCGAGCAGCGCGTTGGCGTTCTTCGCCGCCTCGGCGATCTCCGCGCCGGTCGGCTGAGCGCCCTGAAGCAGCATGAGCAGGTTGACCATGTTGTCCCTCACGTGAGTCGTGAACCGTCAGTGCGCGTGCTGCATCATCCCGATGAACACCGACGTCAGCAGCGCGAAGATATAGGCCTGCAGGAACGCCACCAGCAGCTCGAGCAGCATCATGAACACCACGAACGCCACGGACCCCGCCGCCACCGCCCAGCTCGAGAAGATGAAGATCAGGCCGAGCAGCGCGAGGATCACGAAATGCCCGGCCGTCATGTTCGCGAACAACCGCAGCGTGAGCGCGAACGGCTTGACGAGCTTCCCGATGATCTCGATGGGGGTCATGATCAGCGCCATGAGCACGGCGCCGATCCCCTTCATCCCCGGCGGCACGAACACGATCGTCTTCAGGTAGCCCTTGGGCCCGAGCGCGCGCAATCCCGAGACCTCGATGGTCACGAACGCCGTGAGGGCGAGCGCGCCGGTCACGGCGAGGTTGCCGGTCGGCGTGGCGCCCCAGGGCAGCAGGCCGAGCAGGTTGCAGTAGAGGATGAAGAAGAAGAGCGTCAGGATGTAGGGGGCGAACTTCTCCCCGCCGTGGCCGATGTTCGCGATGGCGACGTCGTTCCGGACGAACAGCACGATCGCCTCGACGGCCGCGCCGAAGCCCGCCGGCGCCTTCCCCTCGCGGTGGCGCCGCTCCACCTGGCGGCCGGCGTACCACACCGTCAGGAACACGAGGACGGCGGCGATCACCATGAACACGACGTGCTTCGTGGGAGATACGTCGATGCCGAAGAGCTGCCAGCCGGTCGGCAGGTGCCACTCGCCCAAGCCGAACGGCCATTCCACCACGTGGCTGTCCGACGTGTGCTCGAAGATGACCTTGCCGATGTCGGGCGCTTGCATCATCGCAGGAACCTGATCTCCAGGAAGAGCAGCGGCAGCAACACCCCCAGGAACCCGAGGGACGCGGGCAGCGGGGTCAAAACCTCGCGCGCGGTCGCCGCGAGCGCCAGCAGGGCGCCCAGCGCCAGGGCCCGCAGCCCCATCCCGCCGATCCAGCGCGCCAGGAACGCCGGCTGCGGGGCCCGCATCGCGGGCCGCAGCAGCGCGACCGCGCCGAGTTGCGCCGCGAGCGCCGTCGCCCCCCCGATCGCCGCCGCCCGGCCGCCCAGCAGCGCCGCCGCCGCGACCAGCACTCCCCCGAACACGACGAGAAGAACGTAGGGCCTCACTTTCACCCGCTGCCCTTGCCGTCCTTGCCGCCCCTGCCGCCCCTGCCGCCGTTCGTCTCGCGCGTTACGCGATAGTAGATACTCATGAAGCCGCCGAAGCCGCCGACCCCCGCGCCCACCAGGGCGAACAGCGGCCGCGTGTGCAGCCAGCCGTCCACCAGCCAGCCCAGCGCGCCGAACAGCAGGATCGCGAAGGCGAACGTGAAGCCCAGCGCGACGTACGAATACCCCTCGCCGAAGCCGCGCCCTAACCGATTCTTGTCGTCCGGGAGCATGAGACGGGCGGTAACATACCCGCTTGTGAAAAATTTCGCAAGCAAACGGCGCCGCACGCAACCATATGTGGCGCTTGGGAGTATGATGTGGTAACCTTGGAAACCCATGACGCCTAACCCATCCCCCGTCCCCCGTCCCTCGTCATCGCCGCTCGGCGATGTCGAGCTGCTCGAGCGGCTCGCCGCCGCGCGGGCCGACCTGCTCGCGCAGGTGGGGCGCCGCATCGTGGGCCAGAAAGACGTCTTGGACGGGATCCTCACCGCCGTCTTCTCGGGCGGCCACGCGTTGCTCCTGGGGGTGCCGGGGCTTGCGAAGACGCTCATGGTGCAGACCGTGGCGCAGACGCTCGATCTCAAGTTCTCGCGCATCCAATTCACGCCCGACCTCATGCCGTCCGACATCACCGGCACCGAGATCATCGAGGAGGAGCAGGCGACCGGGAAGCGCGGGTTCCGGTTCGTGCGGGGGCCGGTGTTCGCAAACATCGTGCTCGCAGACGAGGTCAATCGCACGCCGCCCAAGACGCAGGCCGCCCTGCTGCAGGCGATGCAGGAGCACCAGGTGACCGCGGCGGGGCAGACCCATCCGCTCCCCGCGCCGTTCTTCGTGCTGGCGACCCAGAACCCGATCGAGCAGGAGGGGACCTATCCCCTCCCCGAGGCCCAGCTCGACCGCTTCATGTTCGAGTTGCGGGTCGGCTACCCGGCGAAGGACGAGGAGGAGGCGATCGTCGAAGCAACGACGGGGGACCTGGCGGCCACGATCACGCCGGTGCTCACCGCCGAGGACGTGCTCGCGCTGCAACACCTGGTGCGTCGCATCCCCGTGAGCAAGGCGCTGGTGCGCGCGGCGGTGACGCTTGTACGCATGACCCGGCCGCCCGACGCCGAAGCGCCGCCGTTCATCAAGGAGTTCATCTCTTGGGGGGCGGGCCCGCGGGCGTCGCAGTATTTGATTCTGGGCGCCAAGGCGCGGGCCGCGCTCGACGGCCGGCCGATGCCGGACGAGGACGATCTCCGGGCGGTGGCGCCCACCGTGCTGACGCACCGGCTGGTGATCAATTTCGCGGCGGAGGCGGCGGGGCGCACGGCGCCTGATATCGTGGAAGAACTGCTTGTGACGGGGAAGTGGGCCCAGGGGTAAAGGGGTATGGAGGAACTGCTATGAACAAGGTCGTCCTGGCCGGCGTCGCCCTGGTCCTGCTGCGCGACTGTGACATTGGGGGCCCGCGATTCCGCAAACCCATCGAAGGGACGTGGGGCGGGGAGAACGCCGGATTGATCGCGTTCGACACGACCGCCCACGTCCATATCGGCTGCACCGCGGGTGATACGAAACAGGCGCTCGTCGCCGACGAGCAGGGTCGGTTCGACGTGCCTGGGCTCTACAACGTGACGCTTTACCCCGTGGCCCGCGGCCCCGACCACCCCGCGCGCTTCTTCGGCTGGACCGACGGCCACGTGATGTCCCTGACCGTGGCCCTCACCGATACGGCGGTCACGCTCGGGCCGGTGGAGCTCGTCTTCGGCAAGGAGCCGCGGATGGGCCCGTGCCCGATCTGCCGACGCCCTTAGCCGGCGGGGGGGCCCCTCAGTTCAGGTACTGCGTCACAAAGTCCAGGACGTTTTTCCGGTCCAGGCGGAAGACTCCCCCGGTCCCACCGCATGTCCCATTGAGCCCGAACGAGGTCACGCCGGCGATCACGTTGCTCGTGCCGAGGTAGTTGGGGCCGCCCGAGTCGCCGAAGCAGGTGCCGCCCGTCGACGCGTTGTTCGACAGCAGCAGCGAGAAGTCTCCCGTGAAGCCCGGGGTGTTGATCTGGACGAGGTGCGGCTCGGAGAACATGCGGATCTTCTCGGCCTCGATGAAGACGGGGTTGATCCGCTGGAGCCCGTAGCCCACGGCGGTGAACACCGTCGAGCTGCTCGGTTGCAGCGCGTCGAGCTGATCCTGCTTGGGAAGCTTTCCGTACTGCTCGGCGGAGAGGCTGACGGCCTTCGTGAGCAGGACGACTCCCACGTCATGCCGAAAGAACGCGCTCTCCGTGAAGAGCGGGTGTGAATGCCACTCCGCGGCCTCGATGGTGTTGGGCCCGCGGAACGGGTAGTTGTTTTTCCCGTTCTCGACGTCGGACTCGGTGAAGATGCGCATGCCGCTGAACTCGCCGGGCTCTCCGGCGCAGTGGCCGGCGGTCAGCACGACCTTGGGGGCGATGAGGGTGCCGGAGCAGCGGAACGCCGGCTCCCCGGCGATGTCCATCACGATGAGAACGACGGCGGGATGGGCATTTCCGTCGAGCGTACCGTAGGTGATGAACGAGGGGCGATACGAGCTTTGGGGATCCGTGGAGACTCTGTCGCAGCCGAGCAGGCTGAGGCAGGCGGCGGCCAGGACCGGGATGACGAGACGTGCCCTCATGGTGGCTCCTTGGCGGGTAGGATGCGATTGTAACGCCCAATGGGCCCACTAGCCAGAATACCCAGCACGCTCGCCGGATCACGCCGTATCCGCTGATCCGCGGTCCCGACCTCCCGGCGAGGTCGTTGACGGTCGCTCGCCGCGTCTCAGAAAACCGGCAATAACTCCCGCCAAATCAACGTGTTGACAGGACGTTGATCTGCGCGCCTAATAGTACCAATCGGAAACGCTGTGAGCCGTCGATGGCGCCCCACCTGCAGTTGTTGAGCCTGGGTGCTCCCCTGCTCCTGACCGACGCCGGCGAGCAGGTCCGCTTTCGCACGCGCAAGCACTTCGCCCTGCTGATCCGCCTCGCCGTCGAGTCGGGGAAGCGACTCACGCGCGACTACCTGATGGATCTCCTCTGGCCGGACGCGCCGGCGCATCTCGCCCGGCATTCGCTCGCGCAGGCGCTGACGGCGGTCAAGGCGAAGGTCGGCGGCGAGCACTTGGAGGTGCAGCGGGCGACGATCGCGCTGGCGGCGGGCGCGGTGGACGCCGATGTGCGGCGGCTCGACGCCTGCGAGGCGCAGATCCGCGGGCCGTTCCTCGACGGCTTCGAGGTCCCGGGGGCGCTGCCGTTCGAGCAGTGGAAGGACGAGTGGCGCGCGAAGCTCGTGCCGCGGATCCGGGACTGCCTCGTGAAGCAGATGGACGCCGGGCGCCGCATCGGCGACTTCGCCACCGTCGAGCGGCACGCGCAGGTGCTGCTCGAGCTGGATCCGCTGTCGGAGGACGCGGTGCGCGGCGTGATGGAGGCGCGGGCCTGGGTGGGCGACCGCTC
>DASWDP010000030.1:0-7050 GCA_036395195.1 Gemmatimonadales bacterium
TGTGGCTCTTGATCCAGGCCGCGAGCCACGCAACCGCGCTCGTCTCCGTCACCGCGGGACGTCCCGGGGTGGTCACTGATGTCGCCATGCCGCCACGCCGTTCAATGAAACGCCTTTCGTGGTACGTCGTTCGTGTTACGCCGTTCGTGCTACGTCGTCGAGTGCCTCCCCAGTGCCCCTGGGGTGACTCGAACACCCGGCCAACGGTTTAGGAAACCGCTGCTCTATCCACCTGAGCTACAGGGGCTAAGCGCCGCAATGTAGCGGGGTTACGTGTAGTGTAGCAAGGCCTCGACCCGCTCCCGGGCGAGTCGTGCTCGGCCCTTGAGGAAATCAAGCTCGATCAGGAAGGTGAACCCCACGACCTCGGCACCGCGGGCCCGCACGAGCTTCCCGGCCGCCTCCGCCGTGCCCCCGGTGGCCAGCACGTCGTCCACAATCAGCACCCGGTCCGCCGGGCCGACGGCGTCGGTGTGCATCTCCAGCGCGTCGGTGCCGTATTCGAGCGCGTACTCCACCCGCCCCCGTTGCGACGGCAGCTTCCCCGGCTTGCGGATCGGCACGAGACCGGCGTCGAGCGCCAGCGCGATCGGCGCTCCCAGGAGAAAGCCGCGCGACTCGATCGAAACCACACGCGTGACCTTGGCACCCTGGAACGGCACCGTCATCAACTCCACCGCGCGCCGGAACGCCGCGGCGTCGAGCAACAGCGGTGTGATGTCTTTGAACACGATCCCCGGCTTGGGGAAATCCGGCACGTCGCGGATGCGGGCGTAAATGTCCTGGACCGTGATCGGCGCGCTCAATGGTCGCCTCGATAACTAATTTATTTCGAATGGATTCGGGATCGCCATATCATGTGGAACATCGTACTTGTCCACACGCGCGACACGCGCCGTCGCGGGGCCGCGCCCGAGCGCCTGCGCGAGCTCTTCCAGCGCTTGCTCGGAGCCTTGCGCGATCACTTCGACAGAGCCGTCGGGCAGATTCCGGGCGACGCCCCCGAGCCGGAGCCGGCTGGCCGCCTGCCACACGAACCACCTGAACCCCACACCCTGCACCCGGCCGTGCACCACGAAGCACGCGGCGGGCACTGGTCAGGGACTCGGGGCTCGGGGTTCGGGACTCGGGGGGTCCGACCCCCCAGCCCCGAGCTCCGAGCCCCCTGCAGTCTGCCGCCGCCGGTGCCACCAGACGTACACCGCGACTACGCCCGCGAATATCGGCAGGAGAATCAGCAGCGCCCGGCCGGCGTAGGTCTGGGCCTCCTCGTTCAAGACGGTGAGGATCACGTCTTCTTTCTTGCCGATGAACCACCCGATCCACGTGAGAATCGTGCACCACACGAGCGCGCCGAGGCCGGTGAACGTCACGAACTTCGGCAGGCTCATCCGGGCGAGCCCGGCGGGGAGCGAGATCAGGTGCCGCGCCACCGGAAGCATGCGGGCGAGGAACGTGCTGATCTCCCCGTGGTCGGCGAAGTAGCGCTCGGAGCGCTCCAGACTCTTCTCCGAGATCCAGAAGTAGCGGCCCAGCCGCCGGATGAACGGCCGGCCGAGCCAGTGCGCGAGGCCGTAGTTCGCGAGCGCGCCGAGGATGCTCCCCAGTACTCCGCAGGCGACCGCGACGGCGAAACTCATCTCCCCTTTCGCCGCGAGGTAGCCGGCCGGCGGCATGACGAGCTCGCTGGGCAGCGGCAGGAACGAGGATTCGATCGCCATCAGCACGACGATCCCCGGGTAGCCCAGGTCGCGAAACCGGTCCAGCAGCCACTGGATGAACGTTTCAAGCATCGAAGCCATGCTCTCCGAGCAGGGGAACGAACCGGGCATCGCCAAGCGGGGTCTGCCGCAGGCCGGTGTCGGCCCGCTCGACAAGCGTCAGGGTCTGTGCGCCGCGCGCGCCGAGGGGAATGAGCAGCCGCCCGCCGGGCGCGAGCTGCTCGACCAGCGGCGGGGGCACCTCGGGCCCGCCGGCCGCCACCAGGATCGCGTCGTACGGCCCGTAGGCGCTCCAGCCGAGGGTCCCGTCGCCGCGCAGCACCGACACGTTCGTGGCGCCGGCCTCGCGGAGCGCCCGCTGGGCGGCCAGGGCGAGCGCCTCGACGCGCTCCACCGAGAAGACCTGTCCAGCCAGGGCTCCGAGCAGCGCCGTCTGGTACCCCGAGCCGGTGCCGATCTCGAGCACCCGCTCCTTCCCCCTCAGCCGCAGCGCCTCGAGGTGGCGGGCCTGGGTGAACGGCTGGGAGATCGTCTGGCCCTTGCCGATCGGGAGCGCTGCGTCCTCGTAGGCGCGGTGCCGCACCGCTTCGGGGACGAACAGGTGGCGCGGCGTCTCGGCGAACGCCTTCAGCACGGCGAGGTCGCGGATCCCCCTGGCGCGCAGCGTCTCGACCAGCCGCGCGCGGTATCCCGCGTACGTATCGGCCGCTCCGGTCAGTCTCCGGGGAACCACTGCCGCACCACCTCGATCAGGCCGTAGTTGGTCATGTCCATATGGAGCGGCGTCACCGAAATGTAGCCGTCGCTCGTGGCGCGGAAGTCGGAGTCCGCGTCGCCCGTCCAGGTGATGCGGCCGCCGCCGATCCAGTAGATGTCCTTGCCCCAGGGGTCCTTCATGAGCGCGATCTCCTCGCTGAACACGCGGCTGCCGAGGTGCGTCACCCGCACGCCCTTCACCTCGTCCCCCGGAATACCCGGGAGATTGATGTTCAAGAGGGTCTCCCGCGGGAAGTCCTGCACGCGGACGATGCGCTGCAGCAGCGACCGCAGGCCGTCCTTGTGCGACTCGAGCGTCTCCAGGTCCGCGCCCGCGTACGAGATCGCGATGCTCGGGATCCCAGCCACGAGGCCCTCCATCGCCGCCGCGACGGTCCCCGAGTAGAACACATCCTCGCCCATGTTCTGGCCGTGGTTGATGCCGGAGATCACGAAGTCGGGCTTCTGGGGCATCAGCATCCCGATCGCGAGCAGCACGCAGTCGGTGGGCGTGCCGTCCACCTGAAACGCACCGTCCGGCCGTCGCGTGGCGTGTAGCGGACGGTGCAGCGTGAGCGAGTGCGACGTGCCGCTCTGCTCCCGGTCGGGCGCGACCACCGTCACCTGCCCGAGTGCGGCGCACACCTCGCCCAGGACCGCCAGGCCGCGGGCGAGGATGCCGTCGTCGTTCGAGATCAGGATGTTCATCGCGCTCCGAAGATGATCCGCCGGCCGTACCGCGTGAAGACGCGTGCCAGCCGCCACGTGTCGCTCCACTGCCGGAAATAGCTCGGCCGGCCCTCGTAGATCGTGGGCACGGAGACCGAAGCCACTGGCAGGCCCCGTGCCAACACCTCGAGCAGGAAGGCCGTCTCGAAGGCGTAACCCCGCTCGGCGGGTTGGACCGTCTCGGCCACGCGGCGCGACAGCGCCCGGAAGCCGGTCTGGGCGTCCGGTATGCCCGTCCCGCCGATGCGCGAGGCGAGCGCGGCCGAAAGCCAGTTGGTGCACCTCCGGCCGACGGGCATCGCGGCGGTGCGCGCCCGGGCGCCCAGCACCAGGTCCGCCGCGCCCTCCAGCACGGGCGCGATGAGCCCGGGAATGGCTTCCGGGGGGTGCTGCCCGTCGGCGTCCAGCGTCACGATCACCCACGCGCCGTCCTGCAGCGCCGCGGCGATCCCCGTGGCGAGCGCTGCGCCCTTCCCACGGTTCCGCGGGTGAATGAGCACGGTCGTATCCCCCCCCGCTTCCCCCTGCTCCACCGTTCTGCCCGTGCCGTCCCTCGATCCGTCGTCCACAACGTACACGATCGCCCCGGGAACGGCACGGTGCGCCCGGGAGACGACGTCGGCGATGGTGGCGGCGGCCTGGTACGCGGGGATGACGACCGCGACGGCGGCGTCAGCGCGCCCCGGCATTGGGAGGGGCGTTCCCTTCGAGGACGGCGAGGATCGACTTGAGCTCGGCGCGCAGATCCTTCACCGTCTGGGTGGCGAGCGCGCGCCGCGCCTCCGGCTTGAGCTCCCCGCTTCGGCGGTACTGCTCGATCTTCTGGCGCGCGCCCTCGATCGTGTACTTCTCCGTGTACAGCAGGTGCTTCACAAGCATGATCAGCTCGATCTCGCGCCGCTGGTACACCCGGTTCCCCGAGCGGTTCTTGGCCGGGTTCAAGAACCGGAATTGGCTCTCCCAGTAGCGCAGCACGTGCGGCTTCAGATCGGTGAGCTGGCACACCTCGCCGATCGAGAAGAACTCCTGTACCGGATGAGGATGCGGGAGGCTCATCGCCAGTGCTCGGGTTTCAGCTCCCGCTCCATCAGGTCGGCGACCGCCTGGCTGGGCGGTTTCCCGTTGAACAGCACCTCGGCCACCTCGCGGGCGATCGGCAATTCGACGCCGTGCCGCTCGCCGAGGGTCACCGCGGAGCGCGCCGTGTTCACCCCTTCGGCCACCGTGGCGCGCCCGGCGAGCGCCTCCTCGAGCCGCTTGCCGAGGCCGAGCTCGATCCCGAGCTGATGATTGCGGGACAGCGGTCCCGTGGCCGTGAGGATCAGGTCGCCCATCCCCGCGAGCCCGGCGAACGTCGCGGGCTCGGCGCCCAGGGCCACGCCGAGTCTCGTGATCTCGGCGAGTCCCCGCGTGATGAGGGCGGCCCGCGTGTTGTGCCCGAGTCCCAGCCCCTCGAGGATCCCGGCCGCGAGGGCGATCACGTTCTTCAGCGCGCCGCCCAGCTCGACGCCGAGGACGTCGGTGGCGGAATACACGCGGAAGTAGCTCGTCGAAAACACCTGCTGCACGCGCTGGGCGACGGTGTGCTCCCGGGCCGCCGCGACGACGGCGGTCGGGTGGCGCGCGTACACTTCCTGGGCGAACGACGGGCCCGACAGGACGGCGATCTGCGCGCTCTTGGGCAGCACGTCGCCGAGCACGCAGGACATCGTCTGGAGCCGCTCCGGCTCGAGGCCCTTCGACACGCTGACGACGATCGCCCCGCGCGCGACGGCGGGCGCCGCCCGCGCCATCACGTCCCGCACGGCGTGCGACGGCGCCGCCGACACGACCACGTCGGCGCCCCGCACGGCGGCCGCCACGTCCTCGCTCGCCGTGAGCCCGGCCGGGAGGGCCGCGCCCGGCAGGAACACCTGGTTCACGTGCTCGCGGTTCACCTGCTCCACGACCTCGGGCTCGCGCGCCCACAGCGTGACCGCCTCGATCCCGCCCCCGCCCCCGCCCCCACCCTCACCCTCCCCCTCGCCCTTGCGCGCGAGCAGGTCCGCGAGCGCCGTGCCCCAGGCGCCGCCGCCCACTACGGCGATACGGGTCACACCACCCCCCAGCCCGATTGCGGATTGCGGATTGTGGATTGCGGATTGTGCGAACCGACCTTCAGTCGACGAATCCGCAATCCGAAATCCGCAATCCGCAATTGACGCTTCACGCCGCCACTCCCTTCCTCGTCCGGAACCGATTCTCGGTACCATCCATCAGTCGCCGGATGTTGGCCCGGTGCGAGTACACGATCAGCAGCGCGAGCACCACGCTCGCCCAGAATGCGGACGGCTCCCCCTCCCCCTCGGCCGGTGCGGTGACGCGCACCCAGAGCGGGAACAGCACGGCAACCGCGAGCGAGGCGACCGACACGTAGCCGGAGAGCCACAGCGTCGCCCCCCAGATGGGCAGCGAGATCAGCACTGCCAGCGGGGCGAGCGCGAGGAACATCCCGGCCGCGGTCGCCACGCCCTTGCCGCCCCGGAATCGCACGTACGGCGAGAACATGTGCCCGAGCACGGCGGCGATCCCGAGCGCCACCGTGAACCAGGCGGGGCCGTTCGACCAGGGCCCGAGGATTGTCACGGGGACGGCGCCCTTCGCCACGTCGACCACGCCGACGGGGATCGCGTACTTCCAGCCGAGCACGCGGTACACGTTCGTCGCCCCGAGGTTCTTCGAGCCGTGCGCCCGCAGATCGATGCCCCGCCCCAGCTTCCCGGCGATGTAGCTCGTCGGCGTGGCGCCGATCAGGTACGCGAGGAGGAGCATCAGCCCCAGGCCGAAGTCGTTCACCGGCGGGCCGTCTCCCGCTTGCGGCGGAACTTGATGTTCACGGGCGAGCCCGTGAACGCCCACGCCTCCCGGAAGCCGTTCAGGAGGTAGCGCGTGTACGATTCGGGCACCGCCTCCGGGCGGTTCGACACGATGGCAAACCGCGGCGGCGCGGTGCCGATCTGCGAGGCGTAAAGCAGCCGCACCGACTCGCCGACCGGTTGCGGCGGCTGCTGCCGTTCCAGCAGCGTCTCGAGCACGCGGTTCACCTCCGCCGTCGGCACCCGCTTCTCCCGTTCCTCGACGACCTCGACGATCAACTCGAGCAGCCGAGTGACCCGCTGACCCGTCTTGGCGGACACGTAGAGAAACGGGATGAACTGGAGGAACGGCGCGCGCTCCTTGAGCTCCCGCTCGCCGCGCACCGCCGTGTTCGTATCCTTCTCCTCGATCAGGTCCCACTTGTTCACGGCGATGACGATGGCCGCACCCCGCTCCCAGGCGTCGTTGGCGATCTTCAGGTCCTGCACGTGCATCCCGTCCTTCGCGTCCACCACCAGCACGCACACGTCGGCGCGCTCGATGGCCCGCGAGGTGCGGAGCGTCGAGTAGAACTCGATGTCGTCCTCGACCTTGCTGCGCTTGCGGAGACCCGCCGTGTCGATGAACACGAGGGTTCGCCCGTGGTAGCGAAGCGGCGTGTCGATCGCGTCGCGCGTGGTGCCGGGCTCAGCCGCCACCACCAGCCGCTCTTCGCCGAGCAGCCGGTTCACGAGGCTCGACTTCCCCGCGTTGGGCCGGCCGACGACCGCCACGTGGATCTCGGCCTCCTCGCTCGCCTCCGGGGCCGCGGGCAACAGCTCGACCACCCGGTCCAGCAGGTCGCCCGAGCTCTTGCCGACCGCGGCCGACACCGGGAACGGATCGCCCAGGCCGAGCTCGTAGAACACGAGGTGCCGCGTGTCCTTGGGCAGCTGGTCGGCCTTGTTGGCGACCAGGATCACCGGACCGCGTGCTTTCCGCAGGTACT
>DASWDP010000031.1:0-3028 GCA_036395195.1 Gemmatimonadales bacterium
GTTCGCCCCGGCGGACAAAGCGTACACCAATCCGCTGTTCGGCCTGCAAGGCACCGGAGGCAGCACCAGCGTGCGCGCCGCCTGGACGCCGCTCCGCAAGGCGGGCGCGGCGGCGCGGGAGATGCTCGTGTCGGCCGGCGCGCAGACCTGGGGCGTGGACCCGTCCCAGTGCCGTGCCGAACAAGGCGCGGTGATCCACACGCCGAGCAAGCGGCGCCTCAGCTACGGCAAGCTGGTCGCGAAGGCAGCGACCCTGCCGGTGCCGCAGGACCCGGCGCTCAAAGATCCCAAGGACTGGAAGATCCTGGGCACCCGCGTACGGCGCCTCGACACGCCGTCCAAGGTGGACGGCACCGCGCAGTTCGGGATCGACATGAAGGTCCCTGGGATGCTCGTCGCCGTCGTCGCGCGCTGCCCCGCCATCGGCGGCAAGGTCGCGAGCTTCGACGCCACGAAGGCGAAGGCGGTGCCCGGCGTGCGCCAGGTCGTCCAGATCTCCTCCGGCGTGGCCGTGGTGGCCGACGGGTACTGGCCGGCGAAGAAAGGGCGGGACGCGCTCGAGATCACCTGGGACGAGGGACCGAACGCGCAGCTCACGAGCGCCGGCATCTCGCAGCTGCTCGCGCAGCGGGCGGACCAGCCGGGCGCGGTCGCGCGCCACGACGGCGGCGATCCGGATGCGGCCCTCGCCGCCGCCGCGACGAAGCGCGACGCGACGTACCAGCTGCCGTTCCTCGCGCACGCGACGATGGAGCCAATCAACGGCGCCGCACACGTCCGCGCGGACGGAGGGGGGGTCGACATCTGGGCACCCACCCAGTTCCAGTCGGGCGCGCAAGGCCTCGGCGCCAAAATCGGCGGCGTGCCGCCTGAGAAGGTGAAGGTCCACACGACGTACCTGGGCGGGGGCTTCGGCCGGCGGTTCGAGCTCGACTTCATCCAGGAAGCGCTCGAGACCTCGAAGGCCGTGGGAGCGCCCGTGAAGGTCATCTGGTCGCGCGAGGACGACACCCAACACGACCAGTACCGGCCCGTGAGCGTCCACCGGCTGCGGGCCGGGCTCGATGCCGGCGGCCGGCCGGTGGCCTGGACACACCGCATCGTGGCGCCGTCCATCATGGCGCGCGTGTTCCCCGACTTCGTGAAGAACGGGATCGACCCGGAAGCCGTGGAAGGCGGCGTCGACATGCCGTACGAGATTGCCAACGTGCACGTCGACTACCTCATGCCGGACACGGGGATTCCCGTGGGCTTCTGGCGCTCCGTGAACAACACCTTCAACGCGTTCGTGGTCGAGAGCTTCGTGGACGAGCTCGCCCACGCCACCAGGCGGGATCCCTACGAGTACCGCCGCGATCTATTGAGCAAGGCGCCGCGTCACCTGGGCGTCTTGAACCTGGCCGCGAGCAAGGCGGGCTGGGGAACCCCGCTCCCCACGGGCCGCTCGCGCGGCATCGCGGTGTGGAAGTCGTTCGAGACATACGTCGCCGAGGTCGCCGAGATCTCGATCGACGGCGAGGGCGCGGTGCACGTGCATCGTGTGGTGTGCGCGGTGGACTGCGGGCCCGTCGTGAACCCCGACACCGTCGAGGCGCAGATGCAGAGCGCGATCGTGTACGGCCTCACGGCGGCGCTGTGGGGCGAGATCACGATCGACAAGGGCCGCGTGCAACAGAGCAACTTCCACAACTACCGGATGCTGCGGCTGGCCGAGATGCCGCAGGTCGAGGTGCACATCGTGCCGAGCACGGATGCCCAGGGCGGCGTCGGCGAGCCCGGCACGCCGCCGATCGCACCGGCCGTGTGCAACGCGATCTTCGCGGGCACGGGGAAGCGGATCCGGAAGCTGCCGATCGGGAAGGTGGTGTGACGTAATTGGGCGTGGGGGTCCCGCTACGCGACAAGAAGACGCAGTCGCTCCGCGGGACCCCCACGCCCAATCTATCCATTCTCGAGGTCTGACATGAGCACGTCTGCACAGATCACCCGCCGCGAGTTCGTTGAAACGAGCGCCGGGCTCGTCCTCGCCTTCTATCTCCCGCCGCGGTCGCGGGCGGCCGCGCCGTTCGCCCCCAACGCGTGGATCCGGATCGGCTCCGACGGGCTCGTGACGCTCACACTCGACAAGTCGGAGATGGGCCAGGGCTCTCAGACCGGCCTCGCCATGATTCTCGCCGAGGAGCTCGAGGCCGACTGGGCGACGGTGCGACTCGCGCCCGTGCCCGAGAATCCCGCAGGCTGGTCGCGGACGATGCGGACGGGCGGCAGCAATGCGATCCGCAGCTCGTGGGAGCCGCTGCGCAAGGCGGGCGCCGCCGCCCGCGAGATGCTGGTCGCCGCCGCGGCGCAGATGTGGAAGGTCGACCGCGCCACCTGCCGCGCCGAGCGCGGCGCGGTGGTCCACGTCCCCACCGGCCGGCGCCTGTCCTACGGGACGCTCGCTGCGCGGGCGGCGACGCTGCCCGTCCCGGCCGATGCCCCGCTCAAGGATCCGAAGGACTTCCGGCTGATCGGCACGCGGGTGCCGCGGCTCGACACGCCCGCGAAGGTGGACGGGAGCGCAGTGTTCGGGATAGACGTGAACGTGCCCGGGATGCTGATCGCCTCGATCGAGCGGTCTCCGGTGCTCGGTGGTCGGCTGAAGCGCTTGGACGCGGACCGCACAAAGGCGATGCCCGGCGTGCGCGACGTGGTCGCGCTCGAGCCGAGCTCCTGGATCGGCACGAACGGCGCGTGGGCGGCGGGGTGCGCGGCGGGCGTCGCGGTCGTGGCCGAGACGTACTGGCAGGCGGTCCAGGGGCGCGGCGCCCTGGAGATCGACTGGGACAAGGGGGAGGCGGGCACGCTCGATTCGGCGGGCATCCGGGCGCAGCTCGCCGCCCTCACCGACCGGCCGGGCGTGGTGGCGCAGTCCTTGGGCGACGCCGCGGCGGCGCTCACCGGCGCCGCGGAGCGGATCGAGGCGGTGTACGAAGTGCCGTTCGTCCACCACGCGACGATGGAGCCGATGAATTGCACCGCCCACGTG
>DASWDP010000032.1:0-4163 GCA_036395195.1 Gemmatimonadales bacterium
GACGGTGGTGTGCAACTTGTCCACGAGTCTGGTGGTGGACGACGCGGCGCGCGAGGTCGGGGCCGAAGTGGTGCGCACGCCGGTGGGCGAAGTGCATGTCGCCCGGAGGATGGTCGAACTGAAGTCCCGTGTTGGGGGCGAGGGCAACGGCGGCGTGATGTACGCGGACCTCCACGTCGGCCGGGACGCCCCCGTGGCCGGGGCGCTCGTGCTCGCGCTGCTCGCGCGGACGGGGGGGGGGCGGCGGGTGAGCGAGCTGGTGGCGGCGGCCCCGCGCTACGCTATCGTGAAGGCCAAGGTCCCCCGCGGGCCGGCGCTCGAGCCGGTGTACGCGGCGCTGCGGCGTCGCTTCGCGGACGCGAGCGTGGACACGCAGGACGGCCTGCGGCTCGCCTGGCGCGACCGCTGGCTGCACGTGCGGCCGTCGAACACCGAGCCGATCATCCGGCTCATTGCCGAAGCGCCGAGCGGCGCTGCCGCGCGGGAACTCGTGGAGGAAGGGCGGCGACTATGTGCGGCATCGTAGGCTACACCGGGCCCCGGCAGGCGGCCCCGCTGCTGCTCGAGGGCCTGAAGCGGCTCGAGTACCGCGGCTACGATTCAGCGGGCTTGGCGCTGGTCGCAGACGGCCGCATCGAGGTGCACAAGGCCCCCGGCAAGATCAGCGTGCTGGAGAAGGAGCTGGGGACGACGCTCCCGCCGGGCCACACGGGAATCGCCCACACCCGCTGGGCCACGCACGGCGCGCCCAACACCGTCAACGCGCATCCCCACACTGATTGCGGCGGTACGCTCGCCCTGATCCACAACGGCATCATCGAGAACGCGGGCGTGCTGCGCGCCGCGCTGGTCAAGCGCGGGCACGTGTTCCGGTCGGAGACCGACACCGAGGTGCTCGCCCACCTGATCGAGGAGCTGCTGGCGAACGGCGTCGCGCTGGTCGAGGCGGTGGCGGGCGCGCTGCACCAGGTCGAGGGCACGTACGGCATCGCCGTTGTCTCGACGCGCGAGCCGGAGACGATCGTCGCGGCGCGGCGCGGCTCGCCGCTGCTGGTCGCGATCGGGACGGGGGAGAACTTCGTGGCCTCGGACGCGTCGGCCGTGCTGGCCCACACGCGCTCGGTCGTGTACCTGGACGACGGCGAGATCGCCGTCGTGCGGCCCCAGGACTACCGCATCCTCGATCTGGAGTCGGTGGAGAAGGAGAAGGCGGTCACCCGGGTGGACTGGGATCTGGCGACAGTCGAGCGCGGCGGCTACCCCCACTTCATGCTCAAGGAGATCATGGAGCAGCCCGAGAGCCTGCGGAACACGCTGCGCGGCCGCCTGCTGGAAGAGGACGGGACCGCGAAGCTCGGCGGGCTGAACATCGAGGACGAGCAGCTGCTCCAGGTGAACCGCATCGTCTTCACCGCCTGCGGGACGTCGTGGCATGCGGCGCTGATCGGCGAGTACATGATGGAGGAGCTGGCGCGGATCCCTTCCGAAGTCGAGTACGCCTCCGAGTTCCGCTACCGCAACCCCATCGTGGACGAGCGTACGCTGGTGGTCGGGATCTCGCAGTCGGGCGAGACGGCCGACACGCTCGCCGCGCTGCGCGAGGCGAAGCGCCGCGGCGCCCGCACGCTGGGGCTCGTGAACGTGGTGGGCTCGACCATCGCGCGCGAGGTGGACGGCGGGATCTACCTGCACGCCGGCCCCGAGATCGGCGTCGCGTCCACCAAGGCGTTCACGAGCCAGATCGCCGCGCTGGCGCTGCTCACGCTCAAGATGGGCCGGCTGCGCGCGCTCTCCATCCTCCAGGGGCGGGAGGTGGTGCGCGCCCTGGGCCGGCTGCCGGAGCTGGTGGAGCGGGTGCTCGCCCGGGCTTCCGAGGTGGAGCGGATCGCCGAGCGGGTGATGCGCGCCAACAACGTCCTGTACCTCGGCCGGGGGTACAACTTTCCCGTGGCGCTCGAAGGCGCGCTCAAGCTCAAGGAGATCTCCTACGTCCACGCCGAGGGCTACCCGGCGGCGGAGATGAAGCACGGGCCCATCGCGCTGATCGACGACCTCATGCCGGTCGTGTTCCTCGCGCCCAAGGACGCGGTGTACCAGAAGGTCGTGTCGAACGTGGAGGAGGTGAAGGCGCGCGGCGGGCGGGTGATCGCCGTCGTCACGGAAGGGGACGCGGGGCTCGGGAGGCTCGCCGACCAGAAGATCGAAGTCCCGGAGACCCTCGATCTCCTGACGCCGGTGCTCACGGTGCTGCCGCTGCAGCTGCTGGCGTACTACATCGCGGTGCGCCGGGGGTGTAACGTCGACCAGCCGCGGAATCTCGCGAAGTCGGTGACCGTGGAGTGAAACGAATGCGGAATGCGGAGTAGGGTGGGGGGCGGTGCGGGTAGTGGTGCAGCGCGTCTCGCGCGCCGAAGTGCGCGTGGCCGGGCGGGTGACCGGGACGATCGGCGTGGGGTTTCTCGTGCTGGCGGGCTTTCACCCCGCCGACACGGCGGACGCGCTCTCCTGGATGGTGGACAAGATCCTCGGGCTGCGGGTGTTCAGGGACGCCGAGGGGAAGATGAACCTCGCGCTGCCGGACGTCGGGGGGGCGGTCCTGGTCGTGTCGCAGTTCACGCTGTACGGCGACGCGACGAAGGGCCGGCGCCCGAGCTTCGTGAACGCCGCGCCGCCCGAGATCGCGATCCCGCTGTACGAGCGGTTCGTGGCGCTGTTGCGGGAGCGGGGAGCGGGGAGTGGAACCCGCGTGGAAACGGGGGAATTCGGTGCTATGATGGAAGTGGAGCTCGTGAACGACGGCCCCGTCACCCTGATCCTCGAGCGATGAATCCCATCGTGCTGGCGAGCCGCAGCCCGCGGCGCCGCCAGCTCCTCGAGATGCTCGGCATCCCGTTCCGAGTCGTGGCGCCCGACGTGGACGAGACGCGCCGCGGCTCGGAGCTGCCGGAGCACTACGTAACGCGCCTGGCGCAGCTGAAGGCGCGGACCGTGGCGCAGCGCGAGGCCAGCCACGTCGTGCTCGCGGCGGACACGACCGTCGTGCTCCGGGGGCGGATCTTCGAGAAGCCGGCGACGCCCGAGGAGGCAGTCGAAATGCTCCACCGCCTGCAGGGGCGCAAGCACCAGGTGATGACGGCGGTGGCGGTGGCGCAGGACGGGCGCGTCGAGCACGCGCTCGACGTCACCGACGTGACCTTCCGGCCGCTTTCCGACGCCCAGATCGCCGCGTACGTGGCGACCGGCGAGCCGCTCGACAAGGCGGGCGCCTACGCGATCCAGGGGAAGGGCGCGGCGCTGGTCGAGGGCATCCGGGGGGACTTCTTCGGCGTGATGGGGCTGCCGCTGCGGCTTGCGCTCGATCTGCTCGAGCGTTTCGGAGTGGCCTACCGCTTCACCCGGTAAACCGGGAGCTTCTTCGACTTTCCCTTCACCTGGATCGGCTCCAGGGCTTCGACCTTGGGGGGCCGCTTGAGCTGCCGGTGGAACGGCTCCGAGATGAGGATCTCGCCCGGGCCCGCCGTGGAGCAGAGGCGGTTCGCGGTGTTGACCGCATCGCCGATCACGGTGTACTCGAGCCGGCGGTCGGAGCCGATGTTCCCCGCGAACACCTCGCCGAAGTTGATGCCGATCCCGATGCCCAGCTGCGGCCGGCCCTGCTCCTTCCACTTCTTGTTGAGCTTCTCGAGCGCGGCGAGCTGGTTCAGCGCGCACGCCATGGCGCGGTCGGCATCGTCCTCGTGCGCCATCGGCGCGCCCCACAGGGCCATGATCGCATCGCCCATGAACTTGTCGAGCGTGCCGCCGTTTTCGAACACGATCTCCACCATCTCGGTGAAGTACTCCGTCAGGAGCCTCGCGATCTCGTCCGGCCCGAGGCTCTCGGACAGCGGGGTGAAGCCGCGGATGTCGGAGAAGAAGATCACGACCGGCCGCTTCTCGCTCGGCAGCCGTCCCGCATCCTGCTGCTGCGCGATGACCTGGGCGATGTTGGGCGAGAAGTAGCGCTGGAAGTTCGACAGCACCAGCGCCTCGCGCCGCAGCCGCTCCGAGCGCTGCGAGTTCTCGAGCGCCACCGCGGCGAGCGAGCCGAACGCGATCAGGAATTTCAGATCGTCGTCCGAGAACGAGTGCGTCGCCGTGAGGTTGTCCACGTAGAGGATGCC
>DASWDP010000033.1:0-15160 GCA_036395195.1 Gemmatimonadales bacterium
GTGCTCCGCGTAGCCGCCGTCGATCTGGTAGCCGGTGAAGCGCGCCCGGTCGCACAGGTTCTCGCGCCCCGCGCGGCAGTAGCGGCACGCGCCGCAGCTCCAGCCCAGCCACGGCACGCCCACGCGCTGCCCCGTCCGGAAGCGATCGCCGCCGGGCCCCTGCCCCGTCGCGGCGACGGTCCCGACGATCTCGTGGCCGAGGATCAGCGGGAGCTTGGGATCGGGGAGCTCGCCGTCTGCGACGTGCAGGTCGGTGCGGCAGACGCCGCACGCCGTCACGGCGAGCCGCACCTGCCCCGGCCCGGGCTCGGGCCGCGGCACCTCGGCCGCGCGCAGGGGGCGACGGGGTGCATCGAGGATCATAGCACGCATCTGTTGCACTCCCCTATCAACTGTGGCGCCTGCGCAACGTCCCTCGTCGTGGAGCGGTGCCGCTCAGGCGGCCATCGCGGCTCCCCCCGGGTGCCCGGATTTTGCTGTCAGTGGCAAGCGTGGCAGGTAAATCCATGATCGACTTCGGCTCCGCCGCCAAGCTACGCAACCCCTTGCGCGTTCTCCTGGTGGACGATCACATCGTCTTCCGGGTCGCCGTGCGCGCGCTGCTCGAACAGGACCGGGATCTGGTCGTGGTCGGCGAGGCCGGGAGGGGAGAGGAGGCCGTCGCCAGCGTCAAGGCGACCCGGCCGGACGTCGTATTGATGGATCTCGCCATGCCCGGGAAGGGCGGGATCGAAGCCACCCGCCGGATCATGGGACTCGGGATCGGGGCCAGGGTCCTCGTCCTCACGGCGCTCCCGCAGGAGCGCGACCTGCTCGACGCGCTCGACGCGGGCGCGAGCGGCTTCGTCGAGAAGACGGAAGCGGCTGAGCACCTGCTGCACGGCGTCCGCGTCGTGGCGGCGGGCCGGCTGTTCCTCGGCCCGGAGGCGGCCAAGTTCGTCGCGCTGCAGGGCCACCAGCGGCAAGGGCAGGTCGAGGATGAGAAGCTCGCGGCGGATCGGCTGAGCGGGCGCGAGCGTCAGGTGCTGGCCCTGCTCGCCCTCGGCCACAGCCCGCGGGAGATCGGCCGCCAGCTCGAGGCGAGCCCGTACGTCGTGGCCGACTACCGGGCGCGCCTCATGGACCGGCTGGGACTCCGGCGCCGCTCGGAGCTCGTCGAATTCGCCCTGCACACGGGACTCATCGAGGCGGAGTAAGGGGAGTCGCTACCCCACCAGCACCGGCTCGAACTCGATCGGCGGCTGAGGCTCGGTGTCGCGCGCCGGCTGCTTGTACACGTACCGCTTGCCCGCGTAGTTCCGGAGCACCACTTCCTCGTCGCTGATCGACTCGACGTACTCGGGGAGTAGCGGGATCTTCCCGCCGCCACCCGGAGCGTCGATCACGAAGTGCGGCACGGCGAGCCCCGAGGTCCAGCCGCGCAGCGCCTGGATGATCTCGAGCCCCTTTTCGACCGTGGTGCGGAAGTGCTCCGCGCCCGCCACCTGATCGCACATGTAGATGTAATAGGGGCGCACCCGCGCGGCGAGGAGCTTCTGCATCAGCCGCTTCATCACCGCGGGATCGTCGTTCACGCCCCTGAGCAGCACCGTCTGGCAGCCGAGGGGGATGCCGGCGTCGGCGAGCCGCCCGAGCGCCTGCACCGCGGCGGGCGTCAGCTCGTCGGGATGGTTGAAGTGCGTGTTGATGTACAGCGGGTGGTACCGCTTGAGGATCGCGCACAGCTCCGGCGTGATCCGCTCGGGGAGGTGGCACGGCACCCGGCTGCCGATCCGGACGACCTCGAGGTGCGGGATGGCCCGCAGCCGCCTGCAGATCTCGTCGATGCGCCGGTCGGAGAGGAGCAGCGGGTCGCCCCCCGACATGATGACGTCGCGGATCTCGGTGTGCTGCTCGAGGTAGCCGAACGCCGACTCGAGCCGGGCCATCGGGATCTTCTCGGGATCGCCCACCTTGCGCCGCCGCGTGCAGAACCGGCAGTACGCGGCGCACACCGGCGAGACGAGGAACAGCGCCCGGTCGGGGTAGCGATGGGTGATGTTCGGGACCGGCGAGTTCGCGTCCTCGGCGAGCGAGTCCACCAGCCCGTCGTGCACCTCCAGCTCCTGGAGGTCGGGCACGTACTGCCGCCAGATCGGGTCACCCGGCGACTTGATGAGGTCGACCATGGCGGGGGAGATCCGGAACTCGAAGTTCTCGGCGGCCTGGCGCAGCCGGTCCAGGTCCGGGAAGTGCTCCGCGCCGAACCGGGCGACGAGCGCCTCGAGCGAGGCGATGCTCTTCTTACGCAGTAGCTCCTGCCAGGACTCCATGCGTCAGGTCCTTGAGATAGATCACGAGGTCGTCGCCCGGCGCGTAATAGCCCGGGAGCCGTGCCGCCGCCGCGTAGCCGCGCCGCTCGTAGAAGGCGCGGGTGGCCGTGTAGTCGGCGCGGGACGACGTCTCGACGACAATCAGTCGTCCGTTGTCCGTCGTCAGTTGCTCTTCCACCGCTCTCAGGAGCGCGGTGCCCACGCCCTTCCCCTGCCACGCCGGGTCCACGACGATCCAGTACAGGTCGTACGTCCCCTGCGTACCCGGCGTGGGCCCCCAGCAGGCGTAGCCCACGAGCGCGTCGCGGTCATAGGCGCCGAGGAAGCGGTAGTCGTCGTCGCCGGACAGGCTGTCGTCGAGCAGCTCCACGGCGGTGGCCACCTCGTCCGGCCGGAACAGGCCGGCGGCCGCGGTGAGCCGCTCAAGCGGTGCGCGTTGCGCGCGGCCGACGGGACGGAGCGAGCAGCTCACGCGCCGCCTTGGCGCCCTGCGCCTCGCGGAGCGCGACCTCGGCGATCCGGCGCACCAGCTCCGCGTACTCCCAGCCGATCGCCCGAGCCATGCGCGAGAGGCCGGCGTCGTCGTTCAGGTCGGGGTTGGGGTTGACCTCGAGGACCCAGGGGCGGCCCTGCTCGTCCATCCGCAGGTCCACGCGACCGTATCCCTTCCCCTGCATCACGCGCCACGCGGCCTCGGCCACGCGGACCAGCTTGTCGGCGAGCTTCTGCGGGATGCCCGCCGGGCACACGGGAACGCTCCCGAGGTCGTCGAGGGAGCCCGTTTCCCATTTGCCGGCGTAGGTGAGGATCGGCCAGGCGCCGTCCGGCATGCGGCTGAAGTCGATCTCGGCGATGGGGAGCGCGCGGTTGCCGACGAACCCGACGTTGAACTCGCGGCCCGCGACGTACTCCTGCACCAGCACGTCGTCGAACTGCTCCGTCATCGCCGCCACGCGGGCGCGGAGCGCCTTGCGGTCGGTCACGACGGAGCCGCGGTCGAGCCCGGCGCTCGCGTCCTCCGCCGCCGGCTTGACGATCGCCGGGAGGGGGAAGTCGTCCTCGATCTCCCCCTGGGCGATGGTCCAGCGGGGGATCGGGAGCCCGGCCTGCGCGAGCAGCACGTTGACGATCGGCTTGCGGCGGCAGGCGGCGATGGTCCACAGGCTCGCGCCGGTGACGGCGATGCCGGCGAACTCGAGCGTCCCCACCACGTGCTCCTCCCACTCGCCCTTGCCGTGCACGCCTTCGCAGAGATTGAAGACCAAGTCCGCCCGCCGCGCGACCGCGAACCACCGCATGTCGTGCCGCACCGCGACCTTGCGGATCTCGTGGCCCATCAGCCCGAAGATGGCGCCGATCTCGTCCACGGCCTTCATCACGCCGCGGATGTCCTCGGGCGTCCAGTCCTCGGCCCCGGGGTCGTAGAGGATGACGATCCTCATGCGGGGACCGCCGCCTGGGTGGGCAGGGGCACGGCATGCCGCGCCCCTACATCGATCCCGACATCGGTTCCGGTGATCCGCCGCCAGGCGAGCCGCGCCACCTCCTGGATCAGCTCGTCGTAGCTGAAGCCGGCGGCGCGCGCCGCTTTGGGGAAACAGGAGTTCATCGCCGGGTCGGGGATGACGCCCGGCAGCGGGTTGAGCTCGAGGATGTTGGGGACGCCGAACCGGTCGACGCGGATGTCCACCCGGCACCAGTCGCGGCAGCCGAGGGCCTGGTACGCCTCGAGGGCGGTGCGCTCGATCTCGCGGTACAGCGCCGCCGGCACCTGCGCGGGGCACTGGAAGATGGCGAGCGGCGCTTCGGGCCGGTCCCACACCCACTTCGCCTCGTAGCCGTACACCGGCGGCGCGCCGGCGGGGAGGCTGGAGAAGTCGAACCCGATCACCGGGAGGCAGTACGCCTCCGGCCCGTTGCCGAGGATCGCCACGGTGAACTCGAGGCCGGGGAGGTAGGTCTCGACCAGCACCGGCTCGGCGTAGCGCTCGAGCAGGAACGGGACCCGCTCGCGCAACTGCGCGGGCGTCTCGCACAAATTGTCGGCGAACACGCCCTTCCCCGACCCCTCCGCGATCGGCTTCACGAACACGGGATACGGCAGCGCGAGACGCTCCAGGTCCTCCGGCGTCTCCACGCACTCGAACGGTGCCGTCGGCACGCCGCGGTAGGCGAGGATCTCCTTGGTGCGGCCTTTATGGAGCGACAGGGCGAGGGTGAGCGGGTCCGAGCCGGTGTAGGGGATGTTCAGGTACTCGCAGATCGCGGGGACGAGTGCTTCGCGACTCTGGCCGTGGAGCCCCTCGACCATGTTGAAGACCAGATCGGGGCGCGCGAGGGCGAGCTTCTGCGGGAAGAACTGGTCGGCTTCGAGCCGCGTGACGGTGCCGAAGCGACCGAGAGCCTGCTCCACCGCGGCGATGGTGGATGGATCGTCCCACTCGGCGAACGCGTCGTTGGTACTGGAAGGCTCTTCGGCGGGCGCGGAGTCGGGTTTTTCGTTGTATGCGAGACCGATACGCATGTGGTCTCGGGTGACCTCCTACAAAAAAGGCCGCTGGTGCGGTCCGTGATTCGAGGTGCGTGGTCGAGTAGAGAATACGAGACGCCGAGGAGATGCGCAATAGGGAATTCGGAATTTTTTTTCGACGACCGACGCGTCACACTTTGTGGTACGCGACGCGCGCGGCTTCCTGTCGGTCGTCGGCGACGTAGATCTCGAAGTCGGAGAACAGCGCGGGCGCCTCGCGCTGCAGAACGCGCAGCACCGCGATCGCCATCCGGCGGATCTCCAGCTCCGCGCCTTCGCCGCAGCGCAGCTCGAGCATCGTGCGCCACGCGCGCGCGTTGCCGGAGACGACGATCTTCACCTCGGTCGCGTTGGGCAGCACGCTCCGCGCCGCCTCGCGCGCCATCTTGCGGCGGTGTACCTTGTCCGCGACCCACGCGTAGCGCTCCATCAGGCCCTCGACCGCCCGCACGTACGCCGCCTGGGCGTCGGTCACCTGCCGCTCCCACTCCGCCTCCAGCGTCGCATCGCCGAGCATCGCGGGCGGCACCACGAATGCTGCGTGCGACTCGTCCACGTAGCGCTGCGACAGCTGCGAGTACCCGAACCCCGCCCGGTGCCGCACCAGCTCGTGCGAGCACGACCGGGAGATCCCCTCGATCAGGAGCACGTAGACCGCGTGCTCGAGCACGGAGCCGTGCCCCTGCTTCTTGATGTTCTCCAGGTACTCGAGCGTGGTCCGGCTCGCCGGGTTGTGCTGGCTCATGTAGCAGATGCGGCCTGCGAACTCGGCGAGGCGCTCGCCGGCGGAGGCTTCCCCCTGCCACTGGACACGCAGGTGCTCCGGCTCGAGGAACTCGGGACGGGCGATGAGGCTGACGCGGGGCGCGCGGAAGATGTCCATCAGCGGCTCGGGGCTCGGGGCTCGGGGCTCGGGGCTAGGGGGTTCGGGGGTTGCGCCAGCTCCAGCTTCGGAACGCCCCACCCGGCGGTGCGCTCGACCTCGCGCAGTCGCGCCGCGATGTCGTCGGGCAGCGGCGCTGCGTCGGGGCCGACCTTCAGGTCCGCGAGCGGCGCCCAGTCGGCCGAGGGGATTATGACATCGGGATTCAGGATGGAGCCCGGGTCGTAGGCGCGCTTCAGCGTGCGGAACATGGCGCCGATCTCCGGCCCGTAGAAGCGCTCCACGAGCCCGGCCCGCAGCCGCCCCAGCCCGTGCTCGCCGCTCGGCGTGCCCCCCAGGCGCGCAAGCAGGCCCGCGGCGTCCTCGAACAGGGCGGTCAGCGCGTCCCGCAAGCCGGCGGTGGTCGTGTCCGGGAGCGCGTTGACGTGCACGTGGCCGTCGCCCGCATGACCGAAGATCGCGACCGGGACCCGCCGCTGCTCGGCGGCCGCGCGGATCCCGGCGATGTAGTCGCCCAGGCGCTCGAGCGGCACGCAGCCGTCCTCGATCACCTGGAGCGAGCGCCGGGCATCGGGGAGCTGCGCCAGGGCGGGGCTCGCGAGCCGTCGCACGGCCCACAGCCGCTCGAGGCCCGCCCGGTCCACGGCCGTCACCACGTGCCGGGTGGACCCGCGCAGGCCGCGCACCGCGTCGCCGACGACGCCGCGCGCCGCCGCCCCAGTCTCGCGCTCGAACTCGACCAGCAGCAGGCCCTCGAGCCCCTCGGGGAGCGGTTCTCCCGCCTCGCGGACGAAATCGAGCAGCGTCCGGTCGAGCAGTTCCACCGCCGAAGGGTTCAGCGCCACCAGGTAGGGCACCGCCTCGACGAGCTGTGCGAGGCTCCCGAAGCCCAGCGCCACCCCCGCCGCGTCGGCCGGGATCGGCTCGAGCCGCCACTCCACCGCAGTGATGAACGCGAGCGTCCCTTCCGACCCGATCATGAGATCGAGCTCATCCCCCGAGTCGGCGAAATGATTCAGCGCGTACCCAGCCGAGTTCTTACGGGTTTTCGGAAAGTGGGTCTCGACAGGGCGTCGCTGGTCGGCTGACAACGTGAACCGCTCCCCGCTCCCCGCTCCCCGAACGATCCGGCGGGCTTTGCTCTCGGCGTCGATGATCTCGATCGCCTCGATCCAGCTCCGCACGCTGCCGCAGCGCACCGAGCGCGGGCCCGCGGCGTTCGTCGCCACCATGCCGCCCGAGGTCGCGAACGCGCCGGAAGAGGGGTCAGGTGGGAGGCGGAGGCCGAACGGCCGGCCCGCCTCGTTGATCTGCGCCCAGGTCACCGATGCGCCGACCCAGATCGTGCGCCTCGCCCAATCGGGAGCGGTCCAGTGGAACCCGCGGCTCAGGTCCACGATCACGCCGCGCCCCACGTTGCCCCCCGGCATCCCGCTGCCCGCGCCCCGGGGGACGAGCGGCGTGCCCGTCTCCGCCGCCCGGGAGATGAGCTGCTGCAGCTCCTCGACACCACGCGGCACGGCGACCGCCGCGGGGACGATCCGATAGATCCCAGCGCCCTCGGCGTACGCCGCGCAGACCCGGGGATCGGTCGTGAGACCGGGGAAGGGTGACGGGGGACGGGGGATCGACACCGCCGAAAAGGTACCATGCGCGGTCTCAGCTTGACACCGCCTGACCCCCGGGTGATGCTTGACCGGCTATGACCGCCGATGCCTCGCGCGCCCAACTCATCCGCATCGAGACCGACCGCCGTCTCGGTCACGAATGGGATGAGTGGGACGGCAAGCCGCTCCCCGGCAACGGCGACTTTTCGGCGCCGCCGGGCCTGTTCTTCCGGTTCGCGGGCCTGACGCTCGCCCTCCTCGCGGCCGGATGCGCGGGGGCGATCTTCCTGCTCGCGCCCCGCCTCGCGGACGTCCTCCCGGCCCTCCCGCGGGCGCTGTGGCTGGGCCTGGTCGCGGCGACCGCGCTGGCCGCGGTGTGGTTCGGGGTGCTGCTCCTTTCCTTCTATGGAGGGGTGCTGCTCCTGCCCGAGGGGTGGCTCGAGCGGGGACCGTACCTGCACCTGATGAACTTCACCTCGTACGTGTCGCGGGCGTTCGGCAAGCGGGACTGGGTGGAGCACGCCGGCATCGACGCGTACAACGCGCTGGCCGAGCGGCGGCAGCGGCGGGTGGGCAAGGGTGAGCTGCTGGTCCTGATTCCCCGCTGCCTCTCGAAGGAGGCGCTCGACGGCGTGCTGGCGATCGCGGGGCGCTACGAAGTGCCGGTGTTCGTGGCGACGCGCGGCCAGCTCGCGCGGCGCGTGATCCGCGAGCGGCGGCCGCGCGCGGTGGTGGCGGTGGCGTGCGAGCGGGACATGATGACCGGGCTGCGCGACGTGGCGGGCAAGCTCCCGGTGCTGGGGCTCACGATGCGCCTCCCCAACGGCCCCTGCCGGGATGCCATGCTCGACCTCGAGACGATGGAGCGCTGGGTGCGAAGCTGGGTGGGCGGCTAGCCGCCCGTCTTCGGGACGCCGAATCTCTCCTTCAGTTTGTCGACGAACTTCTCCGCGATCTTGTAACCCTCGTCCCGCTTCGAGAGGATCACCTCCAGGTCCCGCTCGGGTCGTGACGGGTCGTAGCGCGGCCGGTACACCGGCTCGACGGTGAGCCGGGTCTGACCGGGGACGTAGGGGTCGGCCCAGAACCGGATCTTCACGGTCGCGGCGAAGTCCGCGATGTCGCGCTGGTGGTGGCGCGACCGGCGTGCCCGCGTGTCGTACCACGCGGTCTCGACATAGCCGTCCCGCACGTTGGAGCGCCACACCTCGAGGCTCTCGGCCGCGACCAGGCTGTCGATGCCGACCGTCACGCGCTCGGGCCGGGCGTTGAGCAGCACCACGAGTGCTTGCGGGTCGGGGAAGAAGTCCGGGCGCGTCGTCACGGGGGTGCAGGCGGCCAAGAGAAGACAAATGTGGATTGCGGATTTCGGATTGCGGATTGGCAATGGGAGGTCGTGGTGCGTTTGGACCCCCACCCTTCGAATCCGCAATCCGCAATCCACAATCCCCAATTGCATCAGTGCCGATGCTCCGGCGTCCCAGGCGCGTGCGTGTGGCCAGCGGGCTTCGTGGAGTCCGCCTCCGCGTCATGGTGATGTCCTGCCTCGCGGTTCTCGAGCTCCGCCTGCATGGTGGCGTCGGGAATGCCCGCCGCGTGCTCGAACACGAGCTTGCCGCCGGCGGCGGCCGTGTACAGGAGTCCGATGACGCCCAACACGCTGAGCCCGCGCAGCACCAGCTCCTCGACGCGGGGCACGTCGAAGCGGCGGTACAGCTTCCAGACGAGTACGACCGTGAAGATCCCCATAGTGACGAGCGCCTGCCGCTCGTGCTGCTCCATCAGCTCGTGGATCGCCTTGCCGTGCTGGATCGCCTCTTCGGCTTGGAGGCCGGCGAGCACCGCCACCCAGCCGCCGATCACGCCGGCCCACAGCGTCCAGAGGGCGGCCGCCTTGAGCGACGCGCGCTTCGTGAGCCAGCCCGCGAGGTCGAACAGCACCGTCACGAGGAGCAGCGCCGCGGGGAGGTCGTTCACCGCCGCGTGAAAGCGGGGCCAGTCATAGCCGAACATGCCGATCGGTTCCTTGGTGGTGTGGGTGAAGGGACGGCGCGTCAGACGCCCAAATCGACGACGCGGGGCGGATCCACGGCGTAATCGTAAAAGCCTTTGCCGCTCTTCCGGCCGTTCATGCCCGCGAGGACCATGCGTTTGAGCAACGGCGGCGGCGCGTAGCGCTGCTCGCGGTACTCCGCGAACATGATCTCGGCGATCTTGTAGGTCGTGTCGAGCCCGACGAAATCGAGCAGCGTGAGCGGGCCCATCGGATGGCCGCAGCCGAGCTGCATCGCCTTGTCGACGTCCGGCACGCTGCCCACGCCGCGCTCGACCGCGCGGATGGCGTCGAGCAGGTAGGGGACGAGCAGGAGGTTGACGATGAACCCGGAGTTGTCCTTCGCTGCGACCGGCTCCTTGCCGAGCGACTTGGCGAACCCGAACGCGCGCCGGAAGGTCTCCTCCGACGTCGTGACCGTCCGCACGACCTCGACGAGCGGCATCAGGGGGACCGGGTTGAAGAAGTGGAGCCCGACGACGCGGTCGGGGCGCTTGGTGGCGGCGGCCATCGCGGCGATCGTGAGGCTCGACGTGTTCGAGGCAAAGATCGTATCCGGGCCGGTGAGGGCGTCGAGCTCCCGCCACAGGGAATTCTTCAGCTCGAGATCCTCCGTCACGGCTTCGACGACGATGTCGCAGCTCTTGAGGTCGGCGGTCGCCGTGGTGAAGCGCAGCCGCTTGAGGGCCGCGTCGCGGTCGGCGGCGGAGAGCTTGCCCTTCTCCACGAACTTGACGAGCGATTTCTCGATCCCCGCGCGCGCCTTATCCCACACCTGCTGGGACACGTCGCGCACGATCGTCTCGTAGCCGGCGGTCGCGGCCACCTGCGCGATCCCGCCGCCCATCAGGCCACACCCCAGCACCCCAACCCGTTTGATGTCGGTCATGTCTCGCTCAGGTGATTTCGAACGTCTTGCGGATCTCGTCCGCGATGCGCACGAACGGGCTCGCCTTCGGGCCCGGCAGGGCGTGCTCGGCCCTGATCTCCCCGCGCTCCAGCCGGTCGAGCACCTGCTCCAGGGCCACCTGGACGCGCTCGTTCTCGGAGCGGTGGCGGCGCGCGACGGTCAAGGCGGCGGCCCAGACGGCGAGCGGCGGCGCGAACACCCACGGCCCGAGCACGCCGAGCACCGACGCCACGCCGGCCAGCGCCGCGCCGAACAGCGCGAGCCCGGCGGCGCCCCACAGCCGCTGGGTGCGCGGCCCCCGCAGGTCGGCCAGGAGGCGCACGTGACAGAACCCGGGCTCGAGCTGCGCGACCTGTCCCGCGACCTCCGCGGCGCGGGCCAACGCGAAGCGCTTGCCGCCCGCGCCGAGGGCGCGCTGGATCGAGGCGAACGCGCCGGCCCGCGGCTCCCACGTCGTGCGGTCGGGGTAACGGCGCTTCACCTGGAGCGACTCCTCGCGCTCCATCCAGGCGCCGAGGGCCCGGTCGACGCCGGCCTTGTCGCCGGGCACGACGCGCTCGGCCGTGAGCAGCGCCGGGCCCGCGAGCCAGGCGAGCAGACCGCGCCCCTCGGCGACGATGCTCCGCGTCTGCTCCTCGAGCAACGCCTGCTTCAGGTAGCGTCCCGGGATGCCGACGTCCTGCCCCAGGGCGAGCAGCTCCTTTTCGGTGAGTCCCTCGCCGATGTCCCGCTCCGCGGCCTGGAGCTCGGCCGCGCGCTGAATGATCCGCTCGAGAGCCTCGCGGCCGATGAGCTCGCCCGGCATCGCTAGACCTCGGCCGCGCTCTTCTTCGGCGCCGAAGGCAGCGTCTCGCCTGAGGCCTTCTCGGGGAGGGCCGTCCGCTTGGTCACCGATTCGAGGAATCCCTTGAGCAGGTCGATCGGGATCGGGAAGAACGTCGTGGAGTTGTTCTCCGAGGAGATCTCGGTCACCGTCTGCAGGTAGCGCAGCTGGATCGCCGCGGGCTCGGAGCCGATGATGTGCGCGGCCTGCGCCAGCTTCTCCGACGCCTGCAGCTCGCCCTCGGCGTTGATGACCTTCGCCCGCCGCTCGCGCTCCGCCTCGGCCTGCCGCGCGATGGCGCGCTTCATCTCGGGCGGCAGGTCCACGTCCTTGACCTCCACCGCCGAGACCTCGATGCCCCAATCCTCGGCGCGCTTGTCGATGATGTTCTTCAGGATGTCGTTGATCTTCTCGCGGTTCATCAGCAGCTCGTCCAGCTCGGTCTCGCCCAGCACCGAGCGCAGCGTGGTCTGCGCCAACTGGCTCGTGGCGTAGAGGTAGTTCTCCACGCCGATCACCGCCTTCACCGGCTCCTTCACCCGCATGTACAGGACGGCGTTCACCTTGATCGAGATGTTGTCGCGGGTGATGACGTCCTGGGGCGGGATGTCCAGCGCCACGACGCGCAGGCTGACGGTCTGCGTTTTGGCGAACAGCGGCGGGACGTAGATCAAGCCCGGCCCCTTGGCGCCCCAGGAGCGGCCGAGGAAGAAGTACACCGCCCGCTCGTACTCCCGCAGCACCTTGAGGCCGCCGAACAGGTACAGCGCCAGGATGCCGAGGACCGCCGTGATCACCGCGTCCATCGCCGCTCCTCTCAGGCCGGGAAGGCCTCGACGATCACCGCCGCACCCTGGCCGCCGCCGATGCAGGCGGAGCCGAGCGCGAAACGCTGCTTGCGTCTCCGCAGCGCGTGCAGCAGGTGGATCGTGATGCGGGTGCCCGTCGCCGCGAGGGGGTGGCCGATCGCGATCGCACCGCCGTCGGCATTGGTCTTCGAGCGGTCGAGACCCAGCTCCTTCTCCACCGCGAGGTACTGGGGGGCGAACGCCTCGTTCACCTCGACGAGATCCATCTGCTCGAGTTTCATCCCCGCCTTCGCGAGCGCCTTGCGCGCCGCGGGCGCCGGGCCGATCCCCATGTGCTTGGGCTCGACTCCCGCCACCGCCCACGCGACCAGCCGGCCGAGCGGCTTCAGGCGGTGCGCCTGGGCGAACGCCTCGCCCGCGATCACCGTGGCGGCCGCGCCGTCCACGATCCCCGACGCGTTACCCGCGGTGACGAGCCCGTCCTTCTTGAAGTAGGGTTTGAGGCCCATCAGCACCTCGAGGGTCGTTTCGGGCCGCATGTGCTCGTCTTTGCGGAACTCCACCGTTTGCCCCTTCTGCTTCACCGGGACGGGCACGACCTCGTCCTGGAATACGCAGGCATCCCACGCCTGCTTGGCGCGCTGCTGCGACGCGAGCGCCACCTCGTCCACTTCGCGGCGGGTGAGCTTGTACTTCTCCGCGAGGCCTTCCGCGGTTTCGGCCATCGAGAGGCCGCACTGCGGGTCCCTGAGCGCTTCCCACAGCAGGTCCTCGAGCGGGGCCGCGGGACCGAGCCTGAGCCCCCAGCGGGCGCCGCGCACCACGTGCGGGGCCTGGCTCATCGACTCCGTCCCGCCCGCGAGCACCGCCTGCGCCTCGCCGAGCAGGATGAGCTGGGCGCCCTGCGTGATCGCCTCGAACCCCGAGCCGCACAGCCGGTTGACGGTGACGGCGGGGACCTCGATCGGCAGCCCCGCCTTGAGCCCGACGTGACGGGCGCAGTAGATCGCGTCGGCCGACGTCTGGAGCGCGTTGCCGAAGACGGTGTGGCCGATCTCGCCCGCGGGGACGCCGGCGCGCTCGAGGGCGTGCTTCGCCGCGACGGCGCCGAGGTCGTTGGCCGACAAGTCTTTCAGGGCGCCGCCGAAACTGCCGAACCCGGTCCGCACGCCCGACAGGAACACGACGTCTGTATTGGAACCCTGAGTCTTCATGGGGGAAAGCTCCGCGTGAGACGAGGGGAATATACCTACACTGACCCGGTCTTACACTCGCTCCGAGATCGCCGCCGCAACTTCGCGCGTGGTCGCCTTCCCACCGATGTCGGGGGTTCTCACCCCCGCCGCGAGCGTCTCCCGCACCGCGCGCTCGAGGTCCCGCGCCGCGTCGGGATGCCCGAGCTGCTCGAACAGCAGCGCGCCGGTGAGCACCGCCGCCATCGGGTTGGCGACGCCCTTCCCGGCAAGCGGCGGCGCTGAGCCGTGCACCGGCTCGAACAACCCCGCACGACCCGGGTGCAGGTTCGCGCTCGCTGCAAGCCCCAGCCCGCCCACGAGTCCGGCGCCCAGGTCCGAGAGGATGTCGCCGTACAGGTTGTTGGTGACGATCACCTGGAACCGCTCGGGCTCCCGCACCAGCTCCAGCGCGAGGGCGTCCACGTAGCGGTGCTCGGCGGCGATGCCGGGGAACTCGGCGGCCACTCGCCGGAACGTCTCCTGCCAGATCTTGTGAGCCGGCACGGCGTTCGCCTTGTCGCTCATCGTGACCCGCGTCTTGCCGCGCCCGTTCGCCCACTCGAACGCCGCCCGGATGATGCGCTCCACGCCCTGCGCCGTGTTGATCTCCTCGGCGACGTACTCGTTCCGGTCGATCCGGCCGCGGCCGAGATAGACCCCTTCGGTGTTCTCGCGGAAAATGACGAAGTCGATCGGGCGGCTGTTCCGGAGCGGCGTCAAATCGGGATGCAGCAGTTGAACCGGACGAAAGTTGATGTAGAGATCGAGCTTGAATCTGAGCCCCAGCAGGATGTCGCGTGCGTGCTCGTTCCCGGGCACCCGCGGGTCCCCGATCGCGCCGAGGAGGATCGCGTCCACGTCGTCGCGCAGGTGGCCGAACGCGGCGTCGGGAAGGGTCTCCTTGGTCTCGAGGTAATGATCCGCGCCGTAGGGGAGTCGCTCGAGGTCGAGCCGGAAGCCGTGCTTTGACGACGCCCGCTCGAGCACAGGGAGAGCTGCCTCGATAACCTCCGGACCGATCCCGTCCCCGGCGATCACCGCGATCCTGTAGCGTTTCACTCGAACCCGGTTGCCCGGCCGCAGCTCACGCAGTAGCCCCACCCCACGTCCACCTCGCTGCCGCACGCCGGGCAGCGCAGCTCGCCCGAGGGCGGCTGCCCGCACTGGGGACAGAAGTTCACCTTGCGGCCCCCCGGCAGCGTCTCGCCGCAGTAGGGACATTGCCGCGGGGTCTCGCTCTGCTCCACCAGCTCGAACGGCGACGCCGACCCCGCGGCGCCAGCCTCCTTCTCTTCCTCTTTCACTACCTCGTCCTCTTCCTCCTGCTCCTCACGCTCGGCAGCCTCCGCTGATTCAGGTGGGGGCGGAGAGGGGGGCGCGTACGCGCGGTCGCCGCGCAGGAACCGCTCGGCGGCGAGCCGGTTGAGGCTCAGGATGGCGTCGGGGAACTGCCGAAACAGTGCCGTGTCGGGATTCGACTCCCCCGCCTCGCGCTCCAGGGCCTCCCGCACCTCCCCCGGCTCGAGCGACGCGTAGCCCCGCTCACCGGCGAGCAGGCGCAGGACTGCCATCTCGTAGTCCTGATGGGTCGCCACCTTCAGGACCGAGCGGTTGGAGCGGTACGGAACGAGCCGCTCATACACCTCCGACGCGGGGAAGGGGACAGCCAGCTTGCCCGGTGTGTCCTGGGCGAGCACCGAGACCAAGCGCTCGAACAACCGATCCAGGTCATCGGCCATGAACCCGTCCCCCGTCCCTCGTCCCCCGTCCGGTCATTTGACGACGACCACGCCCTTCATGAACGGGTGCGGCGTGCAGTGATACGGGTACGTCCCCGGCCGGTCAAATCGGTGGACGTACGCGCCGTTCGGCGGGATCGGCGGGGAGCCCGGCTCGCCGCCGTCGAACGTGACCGTGTGCTCGACGGGATCGCCGTTGGTCCAGCGCACGGCCTGGCCCGCGGAGATCGTCACGGTGTCGCCGCGGAACTTGAGCGCG